>JBARER010000045.1:0-9926 GCA_049796395.1 Xanthobacteraceae bacterium | reverse complement strand
TCGTCATTCCGGACCTGCTCGGCGGCTCGCACACGGCGATGATCGGGCAGACGATCTGGACGGAATTCTTTGCCAACAAGGACTGGCCGACCGCGTCCGCGGTCGCCGTCGTCCTGGTCTGCCTTCTGGTCACGCCGATCGTGATCTTCCAGCACCAGACCATGCGGCGCGCCGAGCGGGACTAGGGATGCGCAAATTCTCCGCGTTCAATCTCGTTTCGCTGTGCATCGGCATGGCCTTTCTCTACCTGCCGATCGTCATCCTCGTGATCTATTCGTTCAACGCGTCGCGCCTGGTCGTGGTCTGGGGCGGCTGGTCGATCCAGTGGTACCGTCAGCTCGCCGACGACGCGCCGCTCTTGGCTGCGGCCCTCATCAGCATTCGGGTGGCGCTCACGTCGGCGACGGCGGCAACGGTGCTGGGGACGCTTGCCGCCGTGGCGCTGGTGCGGTTTGGCCGTTTTCGCGGCCGACTGCTGTTCGCGGCCATGATCTATGCGCCGCTGGTAATGCCCGAGGTCATCACCGGACTGTCTATGCTGCTGCTGTTCGTCGCGATTTCAGCCGACCGCGGCTTCTGGACCGTGGTTATCGCCCACACCACCATGGCCATGTGTTTCGTCGCGGTCATCGTGCAATCGCGGCTTGTCGATTTCGACATGAGCCTCGAGGAAGCCGCCATGGATCTCGGGGCTTCGCCGGCGCGCACTTTCGTGACGGTGACGCTGCCGCTGGTCCTGCCCGCCATTGCCGCCGCCTGGATGCTCGCCATTGCACTCTCGCTCGACGATCTGGTTATCGCCAGCTTCACCACCGGGCCGGGAGCGACCACGCTGCCGATCCGCATCTATTCGGAAGTCCGGCTCGGCGTCAGCCCGGAGATGAACGCCGTCTGCAGCATCATGGTCGGCGTCGTCGGGCTCGCCGTCATTGCCGCCTCGCTGTTGACCAAGCTCAGCAGCGCAAGAGGCGCCCCGGCGCGGAACTGAACTAAAGCATGATCCGGAAAATGCGCGAACCGCCGCCGATTAATCTCTGCTCTCGCCGGGCGGCCGGAAAATGTAGAACAGAAACCAGACCGGCACGATGACCAGCGATCCGAGCAGCAAATTGGGCAGCGCCCAGGCAACGCCGGCGCGCGCCAAGTCCTCGATTCGTTCCGGCGACAGTCCGGTCAGCTTGACCAACTGCTCGGGGCCGATGCCAAAATGCGTCAGGATCGTCCCGACGATCATCGACGCGATCAGCACCTTGACCACCGTGCGTGTCAGGCCGAGCATCGGCTTCGTTTTCTGTCTCAGGTCGCGGCCACTGCCGCACTGATTCGGGCACGCAAATCATAGAGCAAAAAGTCGGAAACTGCGCGCTGGCGCCATCGCCTGGTAGGGAGTGAGGCGCGTTGGCGCGACTTTTGCGGCGTTATTGGGAGGATTTGGCCGCGGCCGGCGCGGCCATGGTTGGTGTCATGGCCGGCGTCATGGCCGGCGTTGCGGTTGGCGCCGGATCGGCCGGCGGCGACGGATTGGCCAGCAATTGATCGATCACGGAGCGCACGGCGTCGCTGGCATTATAGCTCTTGGCGGCGTTCAACAGCGGTGCCGCCGCACCGGAATGGCGGATCAGGCTCTGCGGGGCCGGCAGCATGATCGGATCATCCCACGGGCCCTGAACCACGAAGGGCAGGTCGAATTCGTCCGAAGTCGCATTCGACACCAGCGTCGCCACTCCCTTGAGATCGAGATCGCGCGCCGGCACCGAAGCCTGGCCGCCGACCGCGAGCTTCACCGAGGGGCCGTCGACGTGCATGTCCGCGACGGAGACCAGACCGTTGTCGACCTTGAGGCTGACGACAAGCTGATCGAATGGCGTACTCCCCTGCCGGAAATCGCCGTTGCCGGAAAGTGGGCGGCGCTCGAGCCGACGCAGCAACTGCTCGACATCGATACCGGCCAGCGCTCCGGATTGGGCCTTGAGCGTCGCCGTGCCGTTGAGCGCACGCGTCACCGCCAGGACGGACTCGCCGGAGCCGGAAAGATCGAAGGCTAGATTGCCGCGGCCTTGCACCCTGTGCATGCCGAAAATCTGGCTGAGGCAGGTTTCCAGATCGACATCGAGGAATTGCATGTTGGACGAAACCGCGACGCCATTCTCGGTGCTGCCGAGGTCGAGCGTGCCTTTGGCGGTGCCACCGAAGGCTTGCGCTTCGCCGACCGTGACATCGAGTTTGCCGTCACGCATGGTCGCGCCGATCGCGGTACGCCCCAATTGCGCGTTGGCGATTTTGATGCTGGCGGCCGACAGCCGCAGATCCAGATTGAAATCGCCGAAACCGTTGAGCGCGATCGGCAGACGATTCCAGCGGTTTTCGTCGCGGGCCAGAAGCCGCACGCCGGAAACATAAGGCGTCAAATCGAGCGCATCGGCGGCCAGCGTGCCCTGGACCTGGCTGTGACCGTCGATGGCGAGCGTCAGCGCGCCTTCGGCGGTATTGCCGTCGAGATCGACGTTGACATTCGACAGTGACGCCATCCCGCCGCCAATATCGCTCTGCGCGCGCAGCGCAAATCGCCCGAAGCCGCCGAATGGGACTTCGCTCTTGCCCGCCCAATGCAGGGCATCGCGCAGCGAGGGTGCTTCGACGTCGAGTGTGCCGTCGAGTTTCAGCGTCGGCTGATCGGTTGCCCCGCCATCGAAGGCAAGCTGAAGCGGAGCGCTCGAAAGTCGCAATTTGACGCCGGAGCGGTCGCCGGTGAGAGCGGCCAAGAAGTCGCTTAAAGTAAGGCTGGCCTCGACCGGTTCGTCGTTCCAGGTGAAATGCCCGTTGGCGCCGAAGCTGCGCGAAATCGCCGGCCACGCGACCTGGAAATTAACGTCTTCGAGCCGCTCGGTGGTGTTCTTGCCGGCATCGTGCACGACGACCGTGCCGTTTTGAATGTCGATTTCGGAGAAGGATGCCGTACGAACCGGATTGGGCGCGAGCGCATGCGCCAGCGAGACAATAAGCCCGGACCAGTTGGATTGGCCGTCGGCGGAGAAAACGACATTGATCACCGGCCGCACCAGCGTCACGTCGGCGATTTCGATGCGCCCGGCGAGCAGCGGGAAATAGCGCAGCCGCGCCGTCAATTCATCGGCGGCGACAGCAGGCTCGCCGGTTCGATCGTTACCCAAGAGCACATTGCGAAAACGCACGGTGCCGGACGGAAACAGCGACAGCGAGACCTCGTCGCCCAGCAACGGGTCGAGCCCGGTCACCGCGTGGATTTCGGCCTTGACCGCGTTGCGCACCGACGTCGCAGGAATCAGAAACGACAACGCAATCAGCGTGCCGAACGCGGCTGCAAGAAGAGCGGCCACGGCGATTGCAAGGCGTTTCAAGCCGATGGCCGCGGTCACGGGACATGTTCCGGTTTGTTGTGAGTCCGGTGGACTATACCGGGCGATATGAGCGCTGCAAACATGGCGGCTATCTGTGTCGCTTTCGTGGCCGCCTGTCTCCGGTTACGGTCCAAATAATTGCTGCATATGGCCAATTTCGCTCGTGGGCAATTTGCACTGGCCAACGCGCACATGGTCCATCGCGCATATGGGCAATTGCCGTCGTGCCGGCGCCGGCAGGTCAGTCTGCGCCGGCTGACCGCCACTGCATCGGCTGACTCGACTGCGACACCTCGGCGATCATTTTGGCAATAATGGCCTGACCGAACGAATTGAAGTTTTTCGCCACCATCACGAAGGCACCCGGGCCGCCGACGACGTTGTTACGATAATAATTATCCAGGCCGCCCGGCGGATTGGTGTGTTCCGGATTCCACGGCATCGGGTTATCGCTGAGGATGACGAGACCGTTGATGGTCACGCCCTTGGCGACCGCCTGATCGCGCAATTCGGTGACGGTGCGGCCGTCATTGTTGGTGCCGTCGCCGGACACGTCGATCGTGCGGCGGATGCAGTCGAACGGCGCGGCGGCCAGCCGGGACAACGCGAATTCGATACCGCCGCTGATCGACGTGCGGCCGGCGAATGAGCGCGGGGTTTCGACCAACTGGTCGCCGAATTGCTTGGCTGTGGCGGCATCGCCGATCTCCGCCCAGTCGACCACGACGTGCTGGGCGCCGGCGCCGGACCACTCGACGAATGTCACGCCGATGCGGCCGTTGCGGCCCGAGCGGATGGTGTCGAGCACGCGCGGATCGGAGATCGCCGCGGCATAGCCGTTGCGCTGCAATTGGAATTTGGTGTCGTCGATGCTGCGCGATACGTCGGCGGCGAGCACCAGCAAGAGATCGACGTTGTCGGCCGCGCGTGCGGGACCGGGCGGCAAAAGCCCGCTCGTCAAAGTGGCTGCTAAAATCGCCGTCAGGAGTACTTTGATCGCGGTCATGATCGCGGTCTAGAATTATTAGATGAAGCATGATCTTTTCGGAAAACCGGTATCCACTTTTCCGGATCATGCTGTGGCTGAGCCTCGCAGCCAATGACGGCGAAAACTCGGCGCGTTCACGCTTAAAGGGCAGCGCGCCTGTCAGCTGGCCGCCCGGCGGTTCGGCGGGAACGCGATCTCGATCAGTGTTCCGGCATTCGGGGCACTCTTGATAGAGAAATTGGCGCGGTTGGCCTCGGCCAGGGCTTTAGTCAGCGGCAGGCCAAGACCAGTGCCGCCCGACCCCCAGCTCCCCGAGGTTGCGGTTTGGCGAAACGGTTCGAGCGCGACTTCGATGTCCTTTTCGCTCATACCGGCGCCGGTGTCGCGTACGCGCAGCACCACTTCGCCGCTGTCGGTCAACAGCGTCGATACGATCACCTGTCCGCCCGGCCCGGTGAATCTGATCGAATTGGCGATCAGGTTAAGGACGATCTGGCGCAGCGATCGTTCGTCGGCAACGATCGGCGGAATGCCGGGCGTCAGCGAGGTGCGGATGATGATGCGGGCACGGTTCGCCTGCGGCTGCATGATGCCGACGCATTGCTGCGTCAAATCGTTGATGGCGACGCTGGTGAAGTTGAGCTCGATCTGGCCGGTTTCGACCCGCGAAAGGTCGAACAGATCATTGAGCATCGAGACCAGATGCGTCCCAGCAGCGTGAATGTCCTTGATGTATTCGCGGTAACGCTCGTTGCCGATCGGACCGAGCCGTTCGGCGGTGATGACCTCGGCGAAGCCGATCATGGCATTGAGCGGGGTGCGGATTTCGTGACTCACCCGGGCGAGGAATTCCGCTTTGGCCGAAGCGGCGCGCAGCGTTTCGCGCTTGGCGTTGTGCAACTCCTCCTCGCTGTGCTTGCGGCTGGTCACGTCGCGGAACACCGCACAGACGCGATCGGGGTCGATGCGCCCGAGCGCCAAGGCCAGAGGAAGTGGCCGCTCGCCGATGCCGCGTCCCGCGACGTCGATCGCGCCGCCGTCATCGGCGCTGCCGCGGAGCACTCGATCGAAATAGGCGCGCGCCGCGTGCTCGCTTTCGGGCGTCAGCAGGTCGCCGAACGAGCAGCCGGAGAATTCGCCGGCGGCTTTGCCGAACAGACTGATGGCGCGCGCATTGGCGGAGACCGCGCGGCCTTCGGCATCGAAAGTCAGAACGCCGTCGGTGGCGATATCGAGAGCCGATCTAAGTTCGCGATTTTCCCGCTGGACGTTGCCGAGCGTGCGCTCGGCTTCTTGTTGCACGGCCGCGGCCCGACCATTGGTCAGAATCAGCGCCAATGCCGATGAGCCGCTCCACGGCACGGTGAACATGCGGCCTTGAACCGGCACGGTTTCGCCGCGCTGCGTCACGATCGACAAGGAAGCGAGCGGCGGCGCAGTAGCGTCGGCTGTGGCAAGCACGGCCGCGCCGGAGTCGGCAAACAGCGTGCTCAAGCCGCCGGCTGCTTCGATTGCCGCGAGGCCGGCGTAACCGCTCCATTCGAGGAAGTGACGATTGGCGTAGAGAATCTTGTCGTGGCGGTAGACCAAGACGCCGACCGGAATGCGATCGAGCAACACCTGCTCAATGATGGGCTCCGCCGCGGGGACCGTTGCCGCTTCCAGGGCCTCGGCGGGTGCGTCCTCCACTCCGGTCTCGGCGGCCGCCGCCTCCGGACCGCGCAGTCGCGATGTCAGTTCTTGCGCCAGTTCCCGGAAGGCTCGGCGCTCGACCGGGCTTAAGGTCGGCGGCACCTTGGGCTCGGCCGGCGGCGCGGGACGGAACGGCACTACATTCGCGGGCGCCGCATAGGGCACCACGTTGGCTGGCACCACATTAGCCGGCGCCAGCGTGGGCGGAGCCGGCGGTATCGGCTCCTTCAGCGCAGCGGCCGACGAAGCGGCTGCGGTATTCGACGGCTGTGGGCCGCCGTCTGCCAGCGGCATGAACCCTGTCGGCTGTTCGCGGCGTGACCGGGCTAATTGATTGAGGCGATCGACATCGCGGCATACGCCGAACCCGCGATAGCCACGAAAGCTGCGGTCGCGGTCGAACACGGGAAGGCCCGACATCTCGATCGGCAAACGCTCGGAGGAATCGTCCACCGGCCATGACACGGTGATGCCGCTCCAGGTTTCGCGGCTCGCCACCGCCCGCGTCACCTGATTGTTGGGATCGAGTTTCAGTTCGCCGGCAATCTCCTGCCAGGGCCGGCCAAACGCTGCCGCGGTATGCGGGCCGGCGAGTTCGATAAATTCATCGGAGCCGACGCCAAACCTGCCATCCGCATCCATATGCCAGACAAAGCGCAACGGATGCCGCCGTTCGCCGATCGGTTCTTGCGTCGCGGCGGCATCGGGCTTTGGACCGGTGTCCGGTTGTTGATCTTTTTGATCCGAATCCGATGACGGGATAGAAACAGATGATGTCTGCGCCGCGGGCGGCGTTGCCGGGACCGGTTCCGCAGCCATTGTGTGATGAGGGTCTTGCGGCGCCGTCGGCGCATCGGCCGGCTCGATTGTCTGCTGCGGCATGGTCAGAACAAGCAGTTGCGCAGCTTCGGTGCCGAGCCTGGTGACGGTGATTTCGACGGTCTTATCGCGCCATTGCGCCGAGCCTATCGCGTGACCGGACTGCAGTGCCGCGGCGGCAAGCGCGTCGATGCCGAGAGCCGAGATCCGGCGTGCGCCGTCAAGGAGCGTCTGCGCTGCGGTATTGGCATAGACCAGCGGGCCGTCCGGCTCGAAAGCTGCGATCGGTTCGTCGCTGTCGCCGAACAGCCGGCGCACACGTTCATCCGGCGCTAGATTCGGCCCGCCCGGTTCGGCGGCGGCGACCAGCACCGCTGCTTTGCCGTCATCGAGCACGATGCGCGAGCAAATGCAGGTGAGCGCGCGGCCGAAATTTGCGCCAAAGCCGCGCAACCGCTCGAGCCGATTTTGCGCCATTGCCGGTAGCGTTGCCGCCAGGCGGAGGATTTGTGCCGCCGTCGCGTCGTCGGCTTCGCGGCGATGCGCGCGATATTGCTGCGGCGCCGCCGCGCCGAAAATCGCTGCACCAACCGCGTTCGCCCACACGATCTGTCGGCCGTCGACGGTCCACAGCCACGCCGGGCAGGCGCTTGTCGCCAGCGCCGCGATCCGCGGCTGACGCAACAGAGCGAGCTCTTTTTCCACCAACGACATGCGGTCGAAACTCGTAGCCTAAACAAAACCTTAATAGTGATAATGCGGGGCATGTGCGGCGTCCATGCCGCAAGCCGGGCATGCCGGGATAACCTTAACCGCAGCCGGCCGCGCCGCCGCCTCTGCCGGATATTTGCCTGCCCGCTACGAATTCGCGTTAGGATCGAACCGCCGGGCGGCACCAGGAGACTGTAATGGCGAAAGATCCATTTGAGCAATTTGCTATTCCGAGCGACATGCGGGCGTTTGCCGAGCAAAGCGTGACACAAGCGCGCAAGGCTTTCGAAGGTTTCATCGAGGCGACCAACAAAGCGATGGGCCAGTTGCACGGCCAGACCGCCGCCGCACACGAAATCGCCAATAAATCGGTGAGTTACGCCGAACAAAACGTGACGGCGACGTTTGAATTCGCGCAGAAGCTCATGACCGCCAAGGATCCGGCGGAACTCATGCGGCTGCAGTCCGAGTATCTGAGCCGGCAAATGCAAGCGATATCGAGTCAGGTTCAAGACCTTGGTCAAAGTGCCGCCAAGATTGTGGTTGATGCTGCCAAGCCTAAAGTTTAGCGACACCGGGTCTGCGCGCCTGTAGAAAGCGCAATCATTTCATTGCTTTATACTATTTTGTGCATTGCAATAAATCCTGTTGCAATGCACCAAAAGAAGTGCTATTTAAGACTTTAAAGATGGCGTGGGCGCAGTTGGCGTCCTGCTGCGGGACGTAACCAACATCAGGCAACGCGCAATGGGCGGCGGAGCCAATGAAAAAAAATTCTCCAGGTGAGACAGCCCAAGAAGCATCGAGCAAAAACAAGGATCAGTGTCATGGCGGAAGCCACCACCTCCACCCCCCCGAAAGCCAAGAGCAAGCCGGTGACCGGCGCATTCGAAATGCCGAAATTCGAAATGCCGAAATTTGAAATCCCGCAGATGGAAATGCCTGCCGCATTCCGCGAGATTGCCGAACGCGGTGTTGCACAGTGCAAGGACACCTACGAGAAGATGAAGGCCGCCGCGGAAGAAGCGACCGACGTGCTGGAAACCACGTATTCGACGGCCAGCAAGGGCGCCTCGGACTACGGCATGAAAATGATCGAGGCGGCCCGCGTCAACACCAATGCGGCGTTCGATTATGCCAATGAGCTGATCACCGCCAAGACGCTGTCGGAAGTCGTCGAGCTCTCCAGCGCGCATGCCCGTAAGCAATTCGAGGCTATGACCGCGCAGACCAAGGAACTCGGCGCGCTGGCCCAGAAGGTCGCGACCGAGACCGCCGAGCCGATCAAGGCCGGCATGAACAAGGCGTTCACCAAGGTCGCTTGATTGCGGTCTGGTGAATGCGCGCCGCGGTCATCGCGGCGAGAGGGCAAAGCCCGGGCCTGTCCCGGGCTTTTTGCTGTCTGGCTCTCGGTCCCGGGGCCATATTGCCAAGCTGAGGCGTTGCTCCTAGACAACTACGCGCTAGCATGATCCGGAAAATGCCTGCCGCGGATCGATCCGATGGGGACCCGGCTTTTCCGATACCATCATGCTCCAGCCAGGAGGCTGGTTTTGCAGCTGTAGCTCAGTTGGTTAGAGCGCCTGACTGTGGATCAGGAGGTCGGTGGTTCGAGTCCACCCAGCTGTACCAGCGCCTCTTCGCAAGCCTGAGATTTTCGATGGAGCATGATCTTTTCGGGAATCCGGCAGCCACCCTCGAATCAAGGCCGAGGGCAGGCTTTTTCCGGATCGTGCTCTAAGAGAACATCCATTTGCGCCGCAGTTTCGCGACTGGCGTGCATTTGACTCGCGAACCGCTCTCCCTACACTCGCCGGCAACGAAAAACGAAATGGCCGCGCTTGTTCGCGTGACGGGGGAGAAATGCCGAAAATTCGTGCCGTTTGGTGCCGCGCCGCCGCTTTAGCGTTGGTCCTTGTTGCCGCTTTCGTCGGCACCGCTCGCGCAGACGATCAATATCCGAACCACCCGATCACCATGATCGTGCCGTTTGCGGCGGGCGGGCCGACCGACATTCTCGGCCGGCTTGTCGCGCAGGCCATCAGCCCCATGCTCGGCCAGCAGGTCATCATCGAGGACGTGACCGGCGCCGGCGGTACCATCGGCGCGACCAAAGCCGCCCGCGCCACGCCCGACGGCTATACGCTGGTCATGGGTAATCTCGGCACGCATGCCGCGGCGCTCGGCATCTACAACAAGCTGCCCTATGACCCGCGCACCGACTTCGAGCCGATCATTCTCGTCGCCTCGACGCCGATGGTGCTGGTGACGCGCAAAACGCTGCAAGTAAAAACGCTCAACGACGTCATCGCCTGGGCCAAGGCCAACAAGGGCAAGGC
>JBARER010000044.1:0-16883 GCA_049796395.1 Xanthobacteraceae bacterium | reverse complement strand
AACTGGAGCTGAGCGGTGGCGTTCGGTCGCTGCCGCAAGTGCCGTAGTGGAACGCCGGCAGGCGAGCGCGCCCGAAGCGGAGGGGCGGCGCAAGCCGCCATATCCGCGGCGCGCCCTGTGCGCCGCTTGCGTACAGGTCATGAAAGACTGCGCCTGCCGGCGATCCACTTCCTTCTTTTATTTTTCGTCATTGCGAGGAGCGAAGCGACGAAGCAATCCAGAACGTCTCCGCTGCACTGGATTGCTTCGCTTCGCTCGCAATGACGGCCTGGGACATCGCTGGCTTTACTTCACCTCGCCCCGCGTCCGGGGAGAGGACAGAGGAGTAGCGTTCGCTGTTTGACATTGTGGATCGGAAAGAACGGCCACTCCGCTGGCGTCGAGCGGGCCGCGTCGCTGTGCGATTCAGTGGGATGTTTCGCCGCGCAGCTTTGCGACGTCCTTATCGGTTAGATCGGATGGCGCGCTGCCAAAGCGGCCGGTGACATAATTGGCGACCGCCGCAATCTCGATGTCGGAATAGGCACTGCCAAAGGCCGGCATCGAGATGATGCCTTGCGGCGTATGGCGCACGGTGCCGGAGATCACGATCTGGGCGACGTTGGTCGCGGTCGAATCGTTGACCGCGCGGGTGCCGGCAATCGTGGCAAAGGGCGAGATCGGGCTTACCCCGGTCCAGTTGTGGCAACTGGCGCAGGCTTGCTCGAATACCGTCTTGCCGGCGGTGTCCGCGACCGCACCACCTTGCTTGTGCGAGGCGGGCGCCGGCGGCGCGATCGTTGCCGGCTCGGACGACGTCACCGGCGGAACGCTGCGCACGTAGCTGACCACCGCGTGGATGTCGGCCGGCGTCATTTGGCTGAAGCTTTCGTCGACAGCTTCGCCCATCGGTCCCGCCGCCGTGCCGCGGCCCATTGCGTGGCCTTGGGCGAGGTAGTCGCGAACCTGCTCGCCAGTCCAGCCGCCGATGCCGGTCGCCTTGTCCGAGGTGATGTTGAAGGCCTTCCAGCCTGCCGTCAGCGCCCCCGCAAATTTCTTGCGGTTGTCGAGGGCAAAGGCAAAATTGCGCGGCGTATGGCATTCGCCGCAATGCGCCAGTGCTTCCGCGATATAAGCACCGCGGTTCCATTCGGCGCTTTGCACGGTGTTCGGCGCGAAGCGACTGTCGGCGTTGAACGCCAACGACCAAAAAATCATGCTCCAGCGCTGATTGAACGGAAACGTGAACGTGTTTGCCCGATCGTCGGCATGCACTGCCGGCAGGCTGAACAGATAGGACTTGATTGCCAGCGCGTCGGCGTCGGTCATGTAGGTGTAGGAGGTGTAGGGCATGGCCGGATATAGCCGCGCGCCATCGCGGCGGATGCCGCGCTGCACGGCATTGAGAAAATCCTGGTCGCTGTAGTCGCCGATGCCGGTGTCCTTATCGGGCGTTATGTTGGGCGAATAGATCGTGCCGAACGGCAGCGGGATCGCCAGGCCGCCGGCATACTGGGCGCCGCGGGGCGCGGTGTGGCAAACCATGCAGTCGGCGGCGCGTGCGAGATATTCGCCGCGTTTGACCTGGTCGGCGTGGGCGAGCGCAGCGGGAGCGCCGGTCGGATCGGCGCCGTGATAGTCCGCCAGCGCAACCGTCGAACCGCCGGCGAAAGCCGTCGGCCCAGGAAAAAAAGCTCTCCAGCCGATGATACCGAGCACAATCAGGATAACGATGACAAGGATGACGATACGTGCGCGCATGACACCTACGCCTTGCTGGCCGCGAGCGCGGCACGATCGATCGGCAGCCGGCGCAGCGCCACGCCGGTCGCGGCGTAGATCGCGTTACGCAGCGCCGGCGGACCGGCCGTGCAGCCGGTTTCGCCGATGCCGCCCGGATCCTCGCCGCTCTTGATGACATGCACCTCGATGTTCGGAACCTGGTCGATGCGCAGCATGCGGTAATCGTTGAAATTGGACTGCCGCACGCGGCCCTTATCGATGGTGATCTCGCCGTAGAGCGCGGCGGTCAACCCGAAGATCAGCCCGCCCTGCAGCTGAGCGACGATGGTGTCGGGATTGATGGCAATGCCGGTGTCCACCGCCGAGGTGATCCGGCGCAGATGCACTTCGCCGTGATCGTCCACCTCGGCCTCGACCACGGTAGCGATGAAGCTGGCGAAAGAAGGCTGCACGCACACACCGCGGCCGACGCGAGGCGGCAGCGGTTTTCCCCAATCGGATTTTGCCGCCACCAGATCGAGCGCGGCCTTCACGCGCGGATTATTGCCGAGCATGCTGCGGCGGAAGTCGATCGGATCCTTGCCCGCCTTGCGCGCCAATTCGTCCATGAAGGACTCCGTGGCGAAAACATTGTTGTTCGGCCCGACGCCGCGCCAGAATCCCGTGGGCACCGCCGGCGGCTCGGCGCGCACATATTCGACCGTGCGGTTGGGAATGTCGTACGGCATGTCGACGGCGCTATCGACCGCGTCGATATCGATGCCGTTTGTGAATGCAGCAGGAAGCCAGCGCGCCATGATGGACGAACCGCTGACGCGATATTTCCAGGCGACGATCTTGCCATCCGATAGGCTCGCCGAAATGACGTCGCGATAGACCGGGCGATAAATGTCGTGCTGGATGTCCTGTTCGCGCGTCCACACGACCTTCACCGGCCCGTCGGCGTGCCGGGCGATGCGCACCGCACTCGCCACCATGTCCGTTTCGAGCCGGCGGCCGAAGCCGCCGCCGAGGTAGTGGTTATGCACGATCACCTTGTCGACCGGCAGGCCTGCTGCTTCCGCCGCAGCCGATTGCACGCGCGTTATGACTTGCGTGCCGGTCCATATTTCGCAGGCGCCGGGCGTGAGCGAGACCGTGCAGTTCTGCGGCTCCATGGTCGCGTGCGCCAAAAACGGCAGCTCATATTCGCCGTCGAACCTGTCGCCTTGCGTCAAGCCTTTGTCGACGTCGCCGATGGACTTCGCGAGCACGCCGGTTTTCTTGCTGGCGGCACGCAAATCTTCCCAGATGTCGTTCGAGTTGATCTTGGCGTTCGGTCCTTCGTCCCAGGTGATGACAAGGGCATCGAGGCCTTTCTTGGCCGCTCCCATATGATCGCCGATGACGGCAACCAGATCGTCCAGCACGACGATTTTCCGGACGCCGCTAACCGCCCTGGCCGCGCTGTCGTCGACATGCGCGATCTTGCCGCCAAAGACCGGGCATTGCGCGAGTGTCGCGAATTTCATGCCGGGCAACATGGCATCGATGCCGTAAATGACCTTGCCGTCGGTCTTGTTCGGCGTGTCGAAACGCTTGAGCGGCTTGCCGATCAGGGTGAAGTCCTTCGGGTCTTTCAATGGCGGATTGTTCGGCACCGGCAGCGCGCTCGCTGCATCGGCCAGATCGCCGTAAGCGACCGCGCGTCCGCTCGCCGTGTGCATGACCTTGCCGTTCGACGCGCTGCAGCTTGCCGGCTCGACCTGCCATTGCGCTGCCGCGGCCTGGATCAGCATGGCCCGGGCCGCGGCACCAGCCGTGCGCAGCGTTTTCCAGAACGCACGAATGGAATTGGAATTGCCGGTGACCTGGATGCCGAAAATCGGATTGCCATAGAGCTTATCGTCGGGCGGCGCGTGCTCCAACGCAATTTGTGCGTAATCGCCATCGAGTTCGTCGCAGAGGATCATCGCCACCGCGGTGTAAACACCCTGGCCCATCTCCACCTGCGGCATGACCAGCGTCGTCTTGCCAGTATGGTCGATGCGGATGAAGGCATTCGGCGCGAATTTGCCGGTGGTGTCGTCGGGTGGCTGCTCCGGTTCGGTGACCGGCGCGGCCTTGAGCGGGAGATGAAAGGCGAGGACAAATCCCCCGGCCAAGCCACTTTTGATCAGGGCGCGACGCGACGGAACCGGCAACTGATTTTCAAAAATGCGCATGATCGCCACCCTATGCCGCAGCCGCGGCGCGCTTGATCGCCGCGCGGATTCGCACATAGGTGCCGCAGCGGCAGATGTTTCCCGCCATGGCCGCGTCGATATCGGCGTCGTCCGGCGCCGAATTGGCGGCAAGCAGCGCCGCCGCCGACATGATCTGACCGGATTGGCAATAGCCGCACTGGATGACTTCCAGATCGAGCCAGGCTTTTTGCGCTTTCGCGCCGGCCGGCGTGGCGCCGACGCCCTCGATTGTGGTGATCGCGCGATTGCCGATCGAACCGACCGCCAGCAAGCAGGAGCGTACTGGATTGCCGTCAACATGAACCGTGCATGCGCCGCATTGCGCGATGCCGCAGCCGAATTTCGTGCCGGTCAGGCCGAGCACATCGCGCAACACCCAGAGCAGCGGCGTATCGTCATCGACGTCGACACTGTGAATGCTGCCGTTGATGTTAAGGGCGAAGGGCATGACATATTCTCCCTCTCTTCCGACAGTAGCTGTCGCGCAACTTACGGCTGCGGAAGCTGGCTGTGGGCCGGTGTAGCGCTTGATGCGCACCGAAAACTTGCCGAAGTCGACGGCCGTCTCAAAAAAGGTTTGCGGGGTTTCTTAAAATTACTGACCCGCAGCCAGGAGAGTATGACATCTATTTTTAGGAGTGTCTTGATCGCAAGCTGCGGATTTTATGACATTCTCGACCGAACCGGCAGATGCCGAAGAATCTCCACGCGTCGCCCACGCACGCTTTCGCCGCCGCTATCTTCGAAATCTTGGGGCGTTGGCGCTTCTTTGCACATTAGGCACTTCAGAAGGGTAGGCGAATCTGAGCATTTAAGGCAATTCGCGACAATGGAATGGTGTCCGCTCGCACCGTCTGCGAAGTCACCGACGGTTAGGTTTTCGCCGCTGCCGCACGTGCCAGCAATTGCTCCGCGCGGGCGAGGTGAGGCCGGTCGTACATGACGCCGCCGATGCCGACCACGCCGGCGCCGCGTGTTTTGGCAAACTCCGCGATGATGCTGCGTGCATGCGCGATCGCCGCGGCAGACGGCGTGAACACCTCGTTGATGATCGGGACCTGCGCCGGGTGGATCGCCATCTTGCCGGTAAAGCCGTCGCGGCAAGCCTCCTCGCATTCACGGCGGAAGCTGTAGGCGTTGCGGAAATCGACATAGACGGTGTCGATCGCCGGCACCTGGGCCGCGGTAGCACCGGCGAGGCAGAGTGCACGCGCCAGCCTATAGGGATCGAGAAAGCGGCCGTGTGTGTCGCGGTTGGCTTGCGCGCCGAGGTCGGCCGACAAATCCTCGGCGCCCCATGTCAGTGCCATCAGCCGGGCGCTGGCGCCGGCAAAGGTACCGGCGACGAACAGCGAGGCGGCGGTTTCGGTGGCGATCGGCAGAATCTTGATGGCGCCGTCGGGCAAGCCGTTTTGTGCCTCGCGAACCGCAAGCTTGGCGTCGGCGTGGACGACCGAAGCGCCGCCTTCGGCCTTCGGCAGCATGATGGCGTCGGGTTTTGCAGGCGCCACCGCATCGAGATCGGCATCGATGAGGCCGGTCTGCAGGCCGTTGACCCGCACCATGATAAACGGCCGCGCTTTTGTCGCCATTGCCTGTTTGAGAAACGCCGCCGCGGCCTGCCGCGCGCTTGCTTTGGCCTCGAGCGCGATCGAATCTTCGAGGTCGACGATGATCGCGTCGGTGCCACTCCCCAGCGCCTTGTCGAGCTTTCTGGCACTATCGGCGGGAACGAACAGCAGCGAGCGCATCAGATATGGATCTCGCCTTCGGTGACGATAACGGCTGGTCCGCCGACGCTGGCGGACGCGAGCGCGCCCGAGCGCATGGTTATACCAAGTTCGATCAGGCTCGGCCGCCCCATTTCGAATCCCTGTTCGATGACGAAGCGATGTTCGCCGTCGGCAAGACGGAGCGCCCGCGCGCAGAGGCCGGAAAAGGCCGCCGTTGCAGAACCAGTCGCTGGGTCTTCGCGGATGCCAAAAGCCGGCGCGAACATGCGGGCATGGAAATTGTTGCCCGGGTTCTCGGTCTGCTTGCAAAACACGTAGGCGCCGGTTTTCCCGAATACTGCGTTCCACTGTCCATCGTTGATACTGGCGCGACGAACGCTATCGAGGTCGCGCAATGGAACGAATGTAAACGGGATGCCAGCGGACCATCCAGACGGCGCGTGCCCGTCGAAGCCTATGTCGCTTGCGTCAATTCCGAGGGCGGCCGCGAGCGCGTCGCGGCTTGCAGGACTGCCGGCCTCACTCGGTAGTGCCGGAATAAAGAAGCTCGCCCGGCCGCGATCTTCCGTCTCGATTTTAACGCGGCATTTTAAGGAGCCGATCTTTTCCTCGAGGACGATGTCGCTACCGCCATTGCGCCGCAGTGCCAGCGCGACGGCGGTACCGACGGTCGGGTGGCCTGCAAACGGCATTTCGATCGCGGGGGTGAATATGCGCGCCCGCGCCGTAGCGCCCGTTGCGGTCGGTCTGAGGACGAATACGGTCTCTGGGAAATTGAACTCGCGCGCGACCGCCTGCATCCTCGCAGGCTCGACGCCGTCAGCGTCGAACACGACGGCGAGCGGATTGCCGGCAAAGCGCGTAGTCGTAAAAACATCGAGCGTTACGAATGGAAGTTTCATTCAAGCACTCAATCGAAGTCACTTCGGCCGCATGCGGATAAAGGCCTGGCGGCGGCATTCGGCGACGAGCTTATTGTCCTGATTGTAGGCGCAGTGATGGAATTCGACGATGCCGGCGCCCGGCCGGGATTTCGATTCGCGCTTGCCAAGCACTTCGGTGGTGCAATGCACGGTGTCGCCTTCGAACAAGGGGTGAGGAAACTTCACGTCGGTCATGCCGAGATTGGCGATCGTGGTGCCCACTGTCATGTCGGAAACCTGGATGCCGATCATCAGGCCAAGCGTGAACAGCGAATTCATCAGCGGCTGGCCCCATTCGGTCTCCTGTTCGCAGAAATGCCGGTCGATATGCAGCGGCTGCGGATTGAGCGTCATGTTGGAGAATAGCATGTTGTCCATCTGGGTGACGGTCCGCGTGTAGCGATGCTCGACCACCTCGCCGGGCACGAAACCCTCGAAATAGAGACCTCCGCGTTTGTGCCGTTCCGCCGTGTCAGCCGCCATGTTCGCCTCCTTGAGCCGCGATTGCGACATTCGCACGCCGAACCAAGCCCGTTAATGGGACGTTTACCATAATTGTTAATGCTCGCTAACGCTCGAAACGCCGGTGGGAGCCGGCAGGGGAGCAAGAGCCCAATGCTGGTCGATCCCAGCAATCAAACCGCGGGTTCCGCGGTCACCGGCGCCATTCGCCAGGCAGCGCAAGCTACCGGGACGAGTTTCCAATATCTATTGGCGACCGCCCAGGTTGAATCGGGGCTCAATCCGCACGCCGGTGCGGCGACCTCGTCGGCGCGCGGCCTGTTCCAGTTTATCGATCAGACCTGGCTCGCCACCATCAAGCAATCTGGCGCGGCCTTGGGCTACGGCCAATATGCCGACGCCATTACCAAGACCGCTTCGGGCCATTACCAGGTGAGCGACCCGGCGATGCGCAGCGAGATCCTCAAGCTGCGCAACGATCCGACGGCAAACGCCATGATGGCCGGCGCCTTTACCAAGGCCAATGCCGCGGTGCTTTCGGACAAGCTCGGCCGCGCGCCCAGCGAAGGCGAACTCTACATCGCCCATTTCATGGGAGTGGGCGGCGCCGCGCGGCTCATCTCGTCCGCCGCGGCCGATCCTACTGGTAGCGCGGCAAGCTATTTTCCGATCGCCGCCCGATCCAACGCCTCGATCTTCTACGATCGTTCGACCGGCCAGCCGCGTTCGCTGGCGGAAGTGCGCAACCTGCTCACCGCCCGCTACGACGTGGCGACGCGTTCGCGTCCAAGCATGGACGCGGTCGCGCAGGCCGACTTGCCGCCGAATGCCATCACTTCGGCGGTCCCCACAGCCAGATTCGCGTCGGCGCCGAATGCCGTCGCGCCGACGATACCGTCGAGCCATCCGGTGCGCACCATTCCCATCTTTTCGCCTGCGGCTGCCACCGCTTCGGCCACGCCGGTGGCCGCCGCGGTTCCCGACACCGCCGGCATGACCAGCGCCTTCGCCGCCGCCGCGCCGGCGGTGCGCAACGAGCCGGAGAACGACATATTTCACGGGTTGTTTTCCGATCCCGGTCGCAGCGGTCCAGTCGCCGCGGTGGTGAGCCAGTTATGGGGTGTCGCCAACACGCCGCCGCAGGCCGGGACCGACGGCAGCGCGACGCCGTCCGGCGGCACGCTCCTGGATTTGTTCAAAGACAATCAGCGCGGCACCTGAGTGCGACCGCGTATCTTGCGGAAATCGCAAGAAATTCGTGGTAAACGCTTTATTAAGGACGGCACCCTTAAGCTTGCCGCAGGCGCCAATTCGAGTGGCCTGAGCGAGCCATGATCGTCCGCGATTTTCTGCAATGGATCCGCACCGCGCCGGCCAGCGAACGGGCCGAAGCGACCAGCGCGCTTGCCCGCGCTTATCTGTACTCAGACCTTTCGGTAGACGACCTCGGCGCCGCCGAAGGCGCCATGCTGATGCTACTCGACGATCCATCGCCGCTGGTGCGCCGCGCTTTGGCCGACGCGCTCGCAGCGAGCCCTAGCGCGCCGCCGGCCATCGTGATCGCGCTCGCCGCCGACCAGCCGCAGATCGCGGCACCGGTTTACGCGCTGTCGCCTTTGTTCGTCGATGCCGATCTGGTCGATGCGGTCGCGACCGCGGGCGCCGCCGTGCAGGAGGCGATCGCCAGCCGGGCCGCACTGCCGTGTCCGGTGGCCGCGGCGATCGCCGAAATCGGCACCGCGGAGGCGTGCCTGCTGTTGGTCGAAAATCCCACCGCCGAGATCGCGGCAATTTCGATGGACCGCGTCGTCGAACGATTCGGGCATCTCGCCGCGATCCGCGAAGCGCTGCTGATGCGCGACGATGTGCTTCCCGCCACGCGGCTGGCTTTGGTCGCCAAGTTGTCCGCGACGCTGGCCGGCTTTGTCGCCGGCCGTTCCTGGCTTGACGCCGATCGCGCGCATCGCATTGCGCATGAAGCGTGCGAGAAGGCCACGGTCACGATCGCCGCGGCGGCCCCTGAGAACGAGCTTCGCCCGCTCATCAGCCATTTATGCGCCAGCGGCCAGCTGACCGCCGGTCTTATTCTGCGGGCGCTCTTGTCCGGCAATGTCGCCTTGTTCGAGGAGGCGCTCGCCCAACTGACCGACATGCCGGTTGCGCGCGTGTCGGGGCTCATTCACGACCGTGGCGGCCTCGGCCTGCGGGCGCTGTTGGAAAAGGCGCAACTGCCGCCGTCGACGCACGCCGCCTTCAAGGAGGCGATCGAGGCCATGCGTGAGGGCTTGCTGCACGAGCCCGGCGGCGCCACGCGCCTCAAGCGGCGTATGATCGAACGTGTGTTGACGCGCTGCGAGGACGCCGATCTCGGCGGGCTGGGCCCGCTCCTGACCTTGTTGCGCCGCTTCGCCACCGAAGCCGCGCGCGAGGAAGCGCGAATGTTCTGCGATGAACTTGCCGCCGAGGGGCGCTCGGCCGCGGCCTGATAGCGTTAGTTTCGGGACGATCCCGGCGCCAGCGGCGGCGAGAATATGCTTTCCAGATAATCGGGCCGGAAGCTGTTTTCCTGCCTGAGGAATTCGTCGGTGACGTCGCGCAGCTTCCGCTCCAGCGCGTCGGCAACCTGCGACAGATCGGGCCGGGCATGCTCCCGGATGATCGCGCGCACGGCATCGACGTGCTGATCGATGAGCTTGATCGGGATGTGCTTGAGCTCTGGGGTGTGCTCGAGGAGGCGGCACAGACTTTCGGCGATG
The DNA here is from genome assembly GCA_049796395.1 of Xanthobacteraceae bacterium. Taxonomy (GTDB): domain Bacteria; phylum Pseudomonadota; class Alphaproteobacteria; order Rhizobiales; family Xanthobacteraceae; genus BOG-931. The sequence goes on along the minus strand of JBARER010000044.1, from coordinate 7,062 downwards.
CCGGCGGCCTTGGGGTAACCGAATGTCGCCGCTTCGCCTTTGATGTCGTGCGCGGCGCGGAATAGCGCCTCGTGCGTTTGTGTGGTTAGGCCGCTGCGAGCGGCGCTCTGCCGCGCCGTCTCGAGACGCTCGCATTCCATCTGCATCCAGCCCGCGAATTCGGACGACAGCCCCGCTAATGCCGCCTCGGCCCGCGCGACCGGGTCGTCGCCCTCCATGGCCGGCCCGACGGCCTTGCGCAAATCGTGCGGCGGCGTGATCACTTCGTAGTCGGCATAGGTCACCACCGACGGGCCGTCATTCTTGCGTTGAGCCATTGCGGGACGATGCTCCTGTCGGTCAGACCAAGACCTTGGCTTTATCGAGCAGCGGCTGTTGCCGCGTGACCTCGGCCTTGCCGCCCTTGCGCCGTTCCGGCCCGACGTAGTTCGGGTTGACGTTGCGCCGGCGGTCGGGTCCGAAATAGGTCTTCGTTTTGACGAATGGACGCGGGTTGGCGACGACATTGAGAATGCGTTCGTATAGCGACTTCGCGGAGATCGGCTTCGCCAAAAACTCGGTGGCGCCGGCGTCGCGCGCATTGACGATGCGCTTTTTCTCGGAATGGCCGGTGAGCATGATGATCGGCACATAGGGATTGGCGTTGGCGCCCGGCTGCCGGATCATCTGCGTCAATTCGAGGCCGTCGAAGATCGGCATCACCCAATCGGTGAGAATGATGTCCGGCACGTAGTGGGTGAAGGCCTCGAGCCCCGCTGCGCCGTCTTCGGCTTCGTAGACCTCGCGGGTACCGAATCCGTGCAGCAGCGTGCGCAGGATGCGGCGCATATGCGCGTTATCATCGACGACCAGAAAACGCAGCCGGTTGAAATCGATGCGGACCATAATATTCCCCGCGCGGCGAACGCGCCAAATCCGTCGCGCAAGCTTCAACCGTAAAGAATCGTCGTTAACGGCCGGTTAAACAATTCCGCCGGTCAGTAGCCGAATTGCTCGCGCAGGATGCGTTCGTCGAGGCTGTGGCCCGGATCGAACAACATGGGCATCGCCGTTTCATGGTCCAAAGTGATGTCGACGGTGCGGACCGAGCGAACTTCATCGTGGTCGGCGACCGCCGCGACCGGCCGCTTGCCGGCTTCCAGCACCTCGATCGTGACCTGGGCGCGGTCGGGCAACAGCGCGCCGCGCCAGCGCCGCGGCCGGAACGGGCTGATCGGCGTGAGCGCCAATAGCGGCGCGCCGATCGGAATGATCGGCCCCTGCGCCGAAAGATTGTATGCGGTCGAACCCGCAGGGGTTGCCAGAAGGATGCCGTCGGCGACGAGTTCGGCGAGGCGCTCCTTGCCGTCGATCAGAACGCACAATCGCGCTGCCTGGTAGCTTTGGCGGAACAGCGAAACCTCGTTGATGGCGCGGTGACGGTGAACCCGGCCGGCGGCGTCTCGCGCCCGCATCAAGAGCGGATGAATGAGGCTGACGCGGGCAGCGGCGAGCCGCTCCTTGAGGCCCTTTTCGGAATATTCGTTCATCAGGAACCCGACGGTGCCGCGATGCATGCCGTAGATCGGCTTGCCGGACGTCATGAAGCGTTGCAGGGTTTGCAGCATGAGGCCGTCGCCGCCCAGCGCGACGATGGCGTCGGCGTCCTCCGGCCGGGCATCGCCGTAGCGCTTGACCAGTTGGCGTAGCGCGCGCTGCGCTTCGGGCACCTCGCCGGCGACAAAGGCGATGTGCTTGAAACGGGTTCCGGAATGTTTCGGCATCGTCAGCTTCGGCATCGTGGCAAACGGGCTTCTCGCGGCGCGGCGCCTGAAAGGAGATCAACGGGATGGAAACACAACAGCGCGCGGTGTTCGTCTATACGACCTATCCATCGATTGTCGAGGCGGAACGGGCCGGTAGCGCCCTGGTCGAGCGCCGGCTGTGCGCCTGCGTCAATATCTTGCCTGGGATGGTCTCTTTATATTGGTGGCAAGGCAAGGTCGAGCGTGGTGCCGAAGTGGTGATGATTATAAAAACCCGCGCCACGCTGGCTGATTCAGTGCGCGTGGCGGTCAAGGCCATGCACTCCTACACCATCCCGGCGGTCCTGGTGCTGCCGATCGAACAGGTCGATCCAGACTATCACGCCTGGTTGATGGCGGAGACGGCGAAGCCAGAGACGAGCTAGGCAAACACGATCGGCGCTCTAGGCGGCGTCGCGTTTCCGCTCGGGTGCTTCGACAGTTTCACAGCTCACGATTTTAAAGCGACGTTCCAGGTCCGCGACCTCTTGCTTGTAGCTGAACGCGGACCGGCCGCGGCCGAACTGAAAACCCAGCCAGAAACAGCCGGTCCAGCTTGCGAGCGTAAGTACAATTACCGATCCGCACACGCCGCCGCTCATGCGCCCGCGCCTCGCCGACGTCGAATGCAAAGCGCCGCGATGGTGGCCGAGATGCTAAGGCCAGTGGTGCAATTTTAGGCGAGTTGGAATCGGCGCTCCCGCGAGTTCCTGAACGGGCACGGTCGTCGCGCGGGATTACCAAAATTTCACGTAGATGAACGGTTTCTGGCGACGCACTTCAGCGCCCATTCAGCGCCTCGGCTTTAAACATGTGTTTGAAAACGGCGCGATGCCGAAATCGCCGCCGCACCAACAATAAGGAGAAATTCATGTTGAGGAAATTCGCCGCCGCGCTTCTCGCCACTGCCTTGATCGCCGGTCCGGCGCTCGCGCAAACAAGCGGAAACACCACCGCAACCCCCGCTGCTCCGGCGGCGCCGACCGCGCCCGGCGTGCCGGCTGTCTCGACCGCGGCGGCAAAGCACGCCGTCCAGCCGGTAAAGTCGACCAAGTCTGCAAAGTCGACCAAGTCTGCAAAGTGGGTCAGGCACACTGCCAAACATGTCCGCAAACATGTCCGCAAGCATGCGTGGCGGACCGGCAAGATGAGCGCCATGCATCAGGCTCGGCATATGAAATCCGGCAAGACGCATCACGCTCACGCCGCGAAGTCCGGCAAGCCGTCGTAATCACACGAGATTGCCTGCGATCCGGAATATGCAACCCCACAAAGGCTGCGAACCGAGGCCCGGATCGTACGCACCGGCTTGCGGCACTCGGGCGGCTCGCCGCTCGATCCGCAAGCCGGACCTACAGCGTGATCGGAAAGACGCGCGAACCGTCCTTAACGATCATGCGCAGCAAAGTCGGCCCCGGATTCGATAACGAAAAACAGTCTGGGATCGGAGGGCCGGCGGTAACGCCGGCCTTCAAATGTTTGCCTGCGCCGGCATGTGGTCGGGGCGGCGCGAGCGTTATCAGCGTCCAATGACGGTCGTTTCCGTCGTCACGCCGCCGCCGATCTTGATACAGGCGTCGCTCCCCGGAAGCTGAACAAAACCGGCGCCATAGGCGCTGCATGCTTCGACATGTTTCGGCGTTTGCGATTTGGCCGGCGCCGGCGATGATGGGACCGGCTCAGAATCGGGATTCGTCAGTGTTCCAGCGGAGGCGCCCGCGGCGCCCAGCGCGGTTACTGCGACGACAGCGGCGAGCAGGGCACGCCGCATCACAAGGTTTCCGCGAAAAAGTCGCGCATCAGCGCGTAGGATTTGCGGCAGAGCTTTTCGTCATACCGAGTCGCTGGACCCTGCGCGGTCGGATCGCAGAACGAGTGAACGGCCGGCGGCCCGAACATCACCACCTGCCAGTCCACCTTGGCCTTGCTCAATTCCTCCTCGAAGGCATCCATCATCGGCTTCGGCGTGACGGGGTCGGCGCGACCGTGAATCGCCAGCACGCGGCTCTTGATGTTGCAGGGTGTGCCGGCCACCACCGGGTTCGGATTGGTGACGTGGAAGACAACGAGCGCCTTGAAATCCACGCCGGCGCGCGCCTGTTCGAGCGCATAGCCGCCGCCGGCGCAATAGCCGATGGCGGCGATTTTTGCCGCATCCGCGACGTTGAGCTTTTGCGCCTCGGCGAGGAGTGTTTCATAGGCTTTGCCGCCGCAGGCCAGCGTGAAGGGCAGGTCGTTATGCACGGCCAGCATGCCAGCGCGCAGATCGTCGACCGTCTTCGGCTTGGCGCCGTAGCCCGAGCCGAACATGTCGGCCACTAGCACGACATAGTCCTTGCCGGCCACCGCGCGGGCCTGGCCGACGGTGTCGGCGCACACGCCTTTCCAATCGGGCTGCATAAAGACGATCGGCCGCTTGGCCTTCGCGCCGTCGTCATAGACGATCATGCCCTCGAATTGCCGGCCGTCGACCTGGTAGGGCACCCTTTGCTCGGCCATGACACGCTTCCTCCAATGATCGGCGCAACCATATTACCCGATATCGCGCGGCGATATTCCACCGCCGTGCCAACCCGCGTGACGCGCCGCAGGGCAACCATGCCGCGAAGGCGTTGCCGAACGTCGCAATCGCATGTAGAGCGTAGCCGAGAACGAAGGAAAGCTCCCGAATGTCGAAACAGGACATGCGCGCCGAGACGGAACGCCTCATCAAAGAGGTGATGGAGCGCAAATCCCTCACGATCAAGCGCGGTGACACCCGCATCGAGACGGTCTGCGGCAAATGCGGCGCCCCGAACCGCGTTTGGGCCCCGCCGGGGCAAAGCCGGATTGAATACAAGTGCAAGGAATGCGGCGTGGAACAACGGACGCTGTAGCCGGTCAGGCAAAATTCTGCAGCATCGCTTCGCGCACGAATTTCGGCAGTTCGGCAAGATCGCCGCTGCCATAGCCGTCGGCGACCGCGGCCGACAGCGAGGCCAGCACGGCCGCCGACAACGGCATCGGCACGCCGGTGAGCGCGCCAGTGGCCACCGCCGACATCAAATCTTTGCGCAAGGTGCGGATATCGAGCGTCATCTCGCCCGGCGCGCCTTTGAGCACGTCGAGCTTGGCCTTGAGCCAGCCGCTGGCATAGGGCCCTTCCTGCAAAACGTCGAGCATCTGTTCGAGCGGGAGGCCTTGCTGGAGCCCGAGCGCCAGCGATTCCGCGACCGCCTGAATGTAGGCGCCGAGCCCGAGATTGACCGCGAGCTTCATGGCGTAGCCAGACCCGTTCGGCCCCATATGGACGATGCGGCGCGTCATCTTTTCCAGCACGGCGCGCGCGCGCTCGACGTCTTCCGCGGCTCCGCCTGCCATCGCGAACAGGGTGCCGGCGCGGACCTGCGGAATGGTGCCGAGCACCGGCGATTCAATGAGACGCGCGCCCTTGTCGGCGACCTGCGGTGCCAGTTCGCGGCCGGTCATCGGCTGCAGCGTACTCATGTCGATGAACAGCTTGCCCGTCACGTCGCCGGCGAGAAACCCATCCGGCGCGTTGAAAATGCGCCGCACGCCGTGATCCTCGGTGATGATCGAGATGACAATGTCGGATCGTGCGGCGACGTCATGGGCATTGGCGGCGATCGGCAATCCGTCGGCGGCGAGCGCGCCGGTCGCCTCGGCCTTGTGATCCCAACCGACCACTTCGCAACCTTGCTGCCGCAAGCGCTGCGACATCGCCGCGCCCATTCGCCCCAGCCCGACAATTCCGACTTTCATCGTCTCTGCTCCTCGCATCCCTGCAGCGAGCGGTTACGGCAGCGCCGCTGCGTGCCAGACTTCTTGGTCGCACTTGAGAGCGAACTGCGAAACCGCATCGGAGAAAGTGGTGCCGGGTGAGAGAATCGAACTCCCGACCAACGGTTTACAAAACCGCTGCTCTACCGCTGAGCTAACCCGGCTGCAGCGAGCCTTCTAAGGCTTTACCGCCAAAATTGCCACTGCTTGCTGGCGATGGGCGGTGACCTTACAATTGCTGGCATGAAGTTTCGGTCTTGTGTGTTTGCGTTCGGCTGCGGTGCGGCGGCCGGCCTTTATTTCGCCGGGCCGCTTGCCGTGCCGGCACGCGCCCAGTCCGCCGACCTCGTTTTGTGCGACCGGGTCGCCGCCGATCCGGCCGATCCGGACAAGCCGGCCGACCTCAAGGGCGCGCAGACCATTGCCGCCGGCGACATCGCCACCGCGATCAAATTCTGCCGGGCCGCGGCCGCGTCGAAGGCGCCGGTTGCCGCGCGGCGCGCGCTCTACGAGCTCGGCCGCGCCTATGCGGCCGGCCAGCAATTGCCGGAAGCCGTCGCTACCTACCGCAAAGCCGCCGACAAGGGCTCCACCACCGCGATGGTCGAGCTTGGCGTCATGCTGGCCAACGGCACCGGCGTCGCCAAGGACGAAGCGCAGGCGCACGCGTTGTTCCAGCGCGCCGCGCAGGCGGGTAATCCGCGCGGCGCCACCAATCTTGCGGCCATCGGCAACGACGGCGGCGCGCCGTCCGATCCGGCCGCGGCGCGGGCTTTGCTGGAAAAGGCGGCGGCGACGAATTCGGCCGAAGCCGAATTTCAGCTCGGCATGATGCTGGCGAACGGCACCGGCGGCCCGAAGGACGATGTCCGCGCCCGCGCCATGTTTGCCAGCGCCGCCGCGCAGGGCCACCCGGCGGCGACCGAATGGCTCGGCGCTTTCGAAGAAGCCGGTCTCGGTGGACCGAAGGACAAGGATGCCGCCAAGGCGGACTATCAGAAAGCGGTCGCGCTTGGCGACGACCATGCCAAGGCCGGACTGGAGCGCCTGAAATGTCCGCTGGTGCTCTCGACCAAAAGCGGCGAGGTGTGGACGCACCTTTGTTTCTAAGCGGTGCAGTAACTTCATCCCTATCCGCTCGTCCCCGCGAAGCTTGTCCCCGCGAAGGCGGAGAGCGGGACCCAGGAAGGAAAGCTGGATTCCCGCTTTCGCGGGAATGAGCGGTGTAATCTTTCCCTTTTCGGTCAGTCCTCGATCACGTCGTGCACAGCGACGGCGCCGCGGCGCCAATAGCCTGCGGCCCGCATCCAGCTCGGATTGGCGCGGTGATCGGCGATGAGTTGTTTGCGCAACGCTTTGGCGACGAGCGACTCGCAGGCGACCCAGGCGTAATAATCGCCGTTCGGCAGTTTGACTGACGCCAGGGTCCTGGCCAGCGCGTCGCTCGCGCCCGCGGCGGCGCCGTTGCGGTGCGCGAAGGTGACGCTGGCGTTGGTGT
>JBARER010000043.1:0-24049 GCA_049796395.1 Xanthobacteraceae bacterium | reverse complement strand
GGGCAATCGACTATCATGGGCCCCGGGGGAGGCCCTGACCGGACGGGATAATGCCGTCATCCGCAATTGCGGCTGACGGCACCAGGAACGGTAAGCCAAGGGGGGGCCCTCACGCCTAACGCGGAGGGCTAAGCAGCCGAGTAATGATTTTTTCGTTCGATCTACTCATCAATGCCATCGTCTCAGGCATCCTGATCGGCGGCTTCTATGCGGCCGTGACGTCGGGCGTATCGCTGGCGTTCGGCATTCTTGACATTGTCAATATCGCCCACCCCGCCTTCATCATCCTCGGCTCCTATGTCGCCTATATCATGAACGCGACCTTCGGGCTCGATCCAATTCTGAGCGCAATCCTCGTCACGCCGCTGTTCTACGTTCTCGGCGCCGGCATCTATCAAATCTACTATTTGTCGTTCGAGAAACGCGGCCAGGAATCGTTGCGCGGGCTCGCCTTCTTCTTCGGCCTCTTGTTCATCACCGAAGTAACGCTGGTTTTGTATTTCGGTGTCGACTACCGCTACGTCAACGCAGCTTATATCGGTCCGACCTGGCACTTCGGCGACGTGGACGTGCCGTTGCGCATCCTGGTGCCGTGCGTCATGTCGCTGCTCATGATCGCAGTATTGCAGATCATATTGACCCGTACTTTCGTCGGCCGGGCCATCATGGCGGTCGCACAGGATCAATTGGCTCTGCGACTGATGGCGATCGATCCGATCCGGATCAAGCGGATCGCCTTCGGCATTTCCATTGCCACCGCGTCGCTGGCCGGCGCCCTCCTCATCATTATTCAACCGGTCGAGCCGTCGGTCGGGCGGCAATATATCGGGCGCGTCTTCGCGATTTGCGTGCTCGGCGGCTTGGGCAGCATGCCGGGCGCGGTGATCGCCGCCATGCTGGTCGGCATCGTCGAGAGCCTCACCTCGACGTTTTACGGCCCGTCCTGGGCGCCCGCGGTGTCGTTCGGCTTCCTGCTTCTGACGCTGGCGGTGCGGCCGGCGGGTCTGATGGGGCGATGACTGTGCGCACGCCCGCCTTCCTCGTCATCTGCCTCGTTATCGCCGCGGCCGTTTTCGGCCTCGCCCTCGCTGCCGGCAACGATTACGTGTTCTTCGCTGGTTACGTCGTTCTGCAATATGTCGTGTTGTCGACGGCGTGGAATATCCTGGGCGGCTATTGCGGCTACGTGAATTTCGGCACTGCCGCATTCTTTGCGCTCGGCGCCTATTCGACCGTCGCCGTCTACAAATTCACCAGTGGCGACGACGCCACGCTCCCACTTCAAGTCCCGATACCCGTCCTGATGCTGCTCGGCGGCGTGGTGTCGGGCATCGTCGGCCTGGGCATGGGCTACCTGACGCTGCGGCTACGCGGCGCGTTTTTCTCGATTGCGACGCTCGCGCTCGCTGTCGTCCTGGAGACGCTGGTGGTCAACTGGGACTATGTCGGCGGCTCGCGCGGCGCCTATGTCATCCGTCCGGAAGTCATGCCGTTCATCGGCAACTACGTCAGATACTTGTTCTTATTGATGCTGCTGCTCGCGATCGCGGGGATCGTGATAGCGCGGCTGATAGAACGCTCGAAGCTCGGCTACGGCTTCGCCACTATCCGCGACGACGAGCTCGCGGCGGAAGCCTCCGGCGTGCCGACGCTGAGATTGAAGCTTGTCGCCACGACGATTTCGGGCGCGCTGATGGGAATGGCCGGCGCCCCGTTTCCCTATTACATCGGTTATCTGCAGCCGGATTCGACGTTCGCTCTGGATTATGCTGTCAATTCCATCGCCATGCCGCTGATCGGCGGCACCACGAGTTGGGTCGGCCCGCTGATCGGCAGCATTCTCCTCGGCACGCTGCAGCAAGTCGCCACGGTGACCATCTCCTCGGCGGTCAATCTTTTGATCGTCGGCTGTCTTCTGGTCGGCTTTGTCATCATCGCACCGAATGGAATCATCGGACTGGTCCATACTTACGTGCAGCGGCGGCGAGACGAAGATTTCGTCGGACGCCGTCACGTCGACGCCGACGCGCCGGGGGCGGTGCCATGACCGGTGCAATGACCGATGCAACGAGCGGCGCAACGAGCGAGCCAATGCCGGGTTCCGCGGACGCCTCGGGCGTGCTGCGGATCGACAACCTCGGCAAGCGCTTCGGCGGATTCGTCGCGCTGGAGAACATTTCGCTGTCGGTTCCGGCCGGCGAGCGTCTCGGCCTGATCGGTCCGAACGGCTCGGGCAAGTCGACCCTGGTCAACTGCATTTGCGGCACGCTGCGGAACGAAACGGGCACGGTGCACTTCGACGGCCGCAAGCTCGATGGCCTCGAGGCGCATCAACGCACCCATCTTGGCCTATCGCGCAGCTTTCAGCTGCCACGGCCGTTCGTCAGCTTGAGCCTGTTCGACAACATCCGCATCCCGTTGCTCTATACCGTCGCCAGGCGTGGTCGCCAGCATTCCGCCAACGAGCTCGAAGACCGCTGCGTCGGCCTGCTGCGTGAAGTGGGCCTCGAAAACAAGGCGCGGCAGCGGCCCCGCGATCTGACCCAAGTTGAAATGCGCAAGCTCGAGCTTGCCCGCGCCATGGCGGCGGAGCCGAAACTCTTGATTGCCGACGAAGCAATGGCGGGGCTGACGCATTCCGAGGTGGAGGACATTCTGACGCTGCTCGTTCGTCTCAACGAGCAAGGCGTCACCGTCATCCTCATCGAACATATCATGCGCGCGGTCATGAGCTTTTCTCGCCGGCTTGTCGTCCTGGTCTCGGGGCGCAAAATCGCTGACGGCGCACCGGACGCGGTCATGCGCGATCCGGAAGTCGAAAGGGCCTATCTTGGCCAGTAGCATCACCATTGCCAGCATCAACGCCGCCTATGGTGCGGTGCGCGTCATCGACGACGTCTCACTCACGGTCAATAGCGGCGAGACCGTGGTGCTGCTCGGCACCAACGGCAACGGCAAGTCGACACTGATGAAATGCATCATGGGTATGGTGCGTCCGAGCGTGGGCTCGATTGTCGCCGAGATCGACGGCATTCATCACGATCTGGTCGGCCGCACGACCGAACAGATCGTCGATCTCGGCATCGCCTTGGTGCCGGAAGGCCGGCGGCTGTTTCCCAAGCTGACCGTGGAGGAAAACCTCTTATTGGGCGCCTATCGGCCCACGGCCCGCCGTGAACTCAATCGCAATCTGGCGGTATGTTTCGAGACGTTTCCGCGTCTCGCGGAGCGTCGTCATCAGCTCGCCGGCAGCATGTCCGGCGGTGAGCAGCAGATGCTGGCACTTGGACGCGCGCTGATGCTGGCGCCCAAGATTCTCCTGGTCGACGAGCCCTCGGTCGGGCTGGCGCCGATCCTGGTCAGGCGCACCATCGACGCCATAGCGGAAATGAAGCAGCGCTACTCGCTCACGGTGCTGATGGCCGAACAGAATTTCACCCAGGCCATCCGCATCGCCGACCGCGGCTATGTGATCGTGCACGGCAAAATCGCGTTCGAGGGCCGCTCGACCGATGAACTCAACAACAACGATCTGATCAAGAAGTTTTATTTAGGTCTGTAGCGCATGATCCGGAAAATGCCTGTCCCCGGATGTGATCCGGGGATGGATCCCGGTTTTCCGGATCATGCTCTATTGCACCAGGAAATCGAAATAGATCTTCGGGAACGGCTCGCCGCGCAGCGTGAAGTGCCACCACTCCTTGTCATAGCCGCGAAAGCCGCGCCGTCCCATCGCCGCCGCGAGCAGCATGCGATTGGCATGTTGCGCCGGGGTGATGGTTCGATCGGCGGTCCATGATTTCGGACTGAAAAAATCGAAATGGGTGCCCATGTCTAATTCACGGGGTGCGAGCTCGGCGCCGTCAGTCTTGGCCAAGGTCAAATCCATGGTCGAGCCCCGCGAGTGGCCGGAATGCGACGCGATATAGCCGTCGCGAAACAGCGTTGATTTATCGACGTCGGGATAGAACTCCGCCTTGGCCGCCCGATCGTTGAGGTCGCGCGCCCAGCGCACGAAATTTGCCACTGCACGCACTGGCCGGTAGCAGTCGAACACCTTAATAACGAGACCGCGGGGAGCGATATCGCGCGCGACTTCCGCCAGCGCATTGGCCGCCTCGCGGGTCAACAGGCAATGCGGCGCTGCATAGCCGTCGACCGGCCGAGCGGTGAAATTATGCGAACCGGCGTAGCGCATCTCGACCACCAGCCCGGGCACGACCGTGGCGGCATCGACGAAATCGGCCGGACGCTGCGTCTCTTGCGCCGCCGCGATCTGCAGGCCCGCGGCAAGGCTCAGCGCCGCCGCCAGCGAAAGGCGAATCGCGCTCATTGCGGGCACGCCGACACCCAATGTCCTTCGACCGTATTCTGCGTGTCGACCGGCGGCATGCCCGGCATTTCCGCCTTGGTATGCACCGTCCCCGTATAGTGATGCGGACTGTCGAAATTGAACTCGCCGCTCAGATCCATATTGAGCTGGCCCTTGCACACCAGGTGCCAGGTCAAGAGCGGCCCCTTGAGGCTGCGCTCGATCGGCGCGCAGTCCGAATTGACCGTGGTCGCAACCGGCGAGAACGTCGTGGCGAGATCGCCAGTCTGGTCGGACGTGAGGCATTTCGAGGAAATATGCGGTGGGCTGATCACACCGCCGTTCTCGATCCGGTCGATGATCGTCCATAGTCCGGGGTCGATGCCGTCGGCAAAGGCCGACGAGACGAAAAGCATCGACATCGCGGCGGCCAGCACAAGGCGATGAGTCACGGCTGGTTATTCTCCCGGTATCTTGGCCTTAAAGCCTTTGCGGTGGCGGGCTCGCCTGCGTTAACCGCTCAGTAACCATATACCCGGCACATTTTGCCTGGGAGGCCAAAGAGTTTCCATCCCACTCTAACGCTCTTCGGGGACAGCCTTGGACTCGAGCGCGGCTCCACTTCTTCACGTCGGTGGCCCAACGGCTGCCGCGCAAAGCTTTGATTCGCGCGAACGCAGACGCGCCCGATCGGACGGCATGAGCGACACGGCGCAAGGCGGCGAGACGGCACTGGGGCGGCTCGCCGATTTCGGCACCATGCTTCGCCGCAGCGACATTGCTCTGGCGCTCGGCATGATGACGATCCTCGTCATTCTCATTCTGCCGTTGCCGCCGTTCCTTCTCGATTTCTCGCTCGCCATATCGATCACCTTCTCGGTGCTGATTTTGATGACGGCGCTGTTCATTCACGCGCCGCTCGAATTCTCGGCCTTTCCGACCGTCCTCTTGATCTCGACCATGCTGCGGCTGGCGCTTAATCTGGCATCGACGCGGCTTATTCTCGGTCACGGTCACGAAGGCACCGCCGCTGCCGGCCAAGTCATCCAGGCGTTCGGCAATTTCGTCATGGCCGGCAATTTCGTCATCGGCATCATCGTGTTCACGATCCTCGTCATCGTGAATTTCGTGGTCATCACCAAAGGCTCCGGCCGTATCGCCGAAGTGGCCGCGCGCTTCCACCTTGACTCAATGCCCGGCAAACAGATGGCGATCGATGCCGACCTCAATGCCGGCCTGATCGACGAGAAGGTAGCTCGGCAGCGGCGCAAAAGCCTCGAAGACGAGTCCGGCTTTTACGGCGCCATGGACGGCGCTTCGAAGTTCGTCCGCGGCGACGCCATCGCCGGGCTTCTGGTGGTGATGATCAACGTGATTGGCGGCATGATCATCGGCATCGTCCAGCAAGGATTGAGCTTCACCGACGCGGCGCACGATTACACGCTGTTGACCGTCGGCGACGGACTGGTGACGCAAATACCGGCGCTGATCGTTTCGACCGCCGCCGGCCTCCTCGTGTCCAAGGCCGGCGTATCGGGCGCCGCCGACAAGGCGCTGCTCGGCCAGTTCTCCAGTTATCCCAAGGCGCTCGGCATGTCGGGCGCGGTGATGCTGGTGATGTCGCTGTTGCCGGGTATCCCGATGATTCCATTCCTGGCGCTCGGCGGCGGCACGGCGGCCTTGGCTTTTATGATCGATCGCCGCGCCAAGAAGGTCGTCACCGACGATGCCAAGAAAGTCGAGGAAGCGAAGGCGGTGCCGGTCGAGGAGCCGATTGCCGCGTCGCTGAAGATGGACGATCTCAAGATCGAGCTCGGCTATGCGCTGTTGCCGATGGTCAATGCGCCCGACGGCTCCGACCGGCTCACCGAGCAGATCAAGGCGCTGCGCCGGTCGCTGGCGAGCGAGATGGGCTTTGTCATGCCTGCGGTTCGCATCCTCGACAACGTACAACTCGACGCCAACAGCTATGTCATCAAGATCAAAGAGGTCGAAGCCGGCGCCGGCAAGGTCTGGCACAGCCAGTACATGGTCATGGATCCAGCCGGCAATCAGGTCACGCTGCCCGGCACGCACACCACTGAGCCGACATTCGGTCTGCCCGCGACCTGGATCGATGCCTCGCTGAAAGAGGAAGCCTCGGTCAAGGGCTATACCGTCGTCGACGCCGCGACCGTGCTCGCCACGCACCTGACCGAGCTGATCAAGGGCAATATGGCGGAGCTTCTGTCCTACGGCGAAGTGCAGAAATTGATCAAGGAACTGCCCAAGGAGCAAAGCGAACTGATCAAGGATATCGTGCCGGCGCAGATCACCATTTCCGGCATTCAGCGCGTCTTGCAAATCCTGCTGGCCGAGCGGGTGTCGATCCGGGATCTGTCAACGATCCTCGAAGGCATCGCCGATGGCCTGCCGTCAACGCGCAATGCCACGATGCTCGCCGAGCACGTCCGCGCCCGGCTGGCGCGTCAGCTTTGCGCGCAGCATGTCACTGCGGCCGGCATGCTGCCGATCATCGCGCTGACCGCCAAATGGGAACAGGCGTTTGCCGAATCGATCATCGGCCAAGGTGACGATCGCAGTCTCGCCATGCAGCCGTCGAAACTGACGGAATTTATAAACATGGTCCGCGAGAAATTCGAACAGGCGGCAAAAGACGGCGAAGCGCCGGTACTCGTCACCTCGCCGGGAATAAGGCCGTTCGTGCGCAGCATCGTCGAGCGGTTCCGCGCGCAGACCGCCGTGCTGGCGCAGTCGGAAATCCACCCGCGGGCGCGGCTGAAGACTGTCGGCAGTATTTGAGCTAAGAGGCCACCGACAGGCCTTTGACGTGGTGCTTCTCGATCAAGCGCGCCACCAGACCCGAACTTTTTGCTTCGGCAACGAAATCGCGCAGGAATTCGCCGCCGGCGGTATTGGCTTTCGCGGTGCCGATGGCCTGTTGCACCGTCATGAAATTGCCCGGCAGAATCTTCGCGCCTGGAAGCTTGTCCGCATCGGTCAATAGTTGCGGTCTCAGCGAGGCGTAGGCCTCGAGCTTTTCGGCGACGAATTGATTGAAAGGTCCCTCGGCGCTGTCTGCGAGAATTAGCTTGGCTTGTTTGATATTGCGCTCCAGCCACAGGCAGTAAGCCGCACCGCGCCTGACCGTGATGCGAACGCCGGGCCGATCCACCTCGGCGATGCTCGAAATCGGCGAGCCGCCCGGTACCAGATAAGTCGCTTCGATTTCGCAATAGGCCGGAGTGAACATGATCTTTTCGGCCCGTTGCGGCTCCGCGCCGATCAGTCCGATATCCCAGACATTGGTTCCGGCAGCGTCGGCCAAATGCGATGGCCGGTCGAACTTCACGTAGGCGACCGGCACCTCCAACCGCCGTGCAATCTCAGCCGCCATATCGGGCGCCACGCCCACCGGATCGCTCGCGGCGGTTTTGCCGGTGACCAGGAGGAAATTGCTCATATTGATGCCGGCGCGCAGAACGCCTGTTGGGGCAAGCTCGGACTTGATCTGGTTCACGGTCTGACCTTTCGCAAATTCCACTGATTCGGCATGGGTTTAGGTGGTTTATCTGATGAGGAAAAGAGGACGGCGGCAGGAACCATTGCCGCCCTCACCGGTTTATCACACGTCTTCACTGTTCGGTGAGGGCAGGTTTTTGTGATCGTGATCACTGCTTAACTGTTGGAATTGGACGAAACCTTGAACCGCGCTACGGCGACGAATGCGTAGAAGCGGGAGGATCGTATGAACCATTCGATGTATAGCGCCGACCGCGCCACCCATTTGAAGATCGTTGTGGTAGGCCTTGTAT
Source organism: Xanthobacteraceae bacterium (assembly GCA_049796395.1). Taxonomy (GTDB): domain Bacteria; phylum Pseudomonadota; class Alphaproteobacteria; order Rhizobiales; family Xanthobacteraceae; genus BOG-931. The sequence goes on along the minus strand of JBARER010000043.1, from coordinate 15,922 downwards.
GCGCGATTGTGGTCGCGGCGGTTGGCATTTTTGCGAACGTCGGCAGCGGAGTAAACCTCGGTACTGAGGTGCTGGTGAAAGCCGGTCAGCCAATGACACTGAGCGGGCATTTCCCGACAATCCGATAATTCCCAACAATCCGATAATCTTTCAGTCTTCGTCTTCTCAGTCTGTCAGAGTTTCCGCCTCAGGTCTTCGGCGCCACCGCCGTCGGCACCGACTCCACCATCTTGCCGGTAAATAGGACCGGTCCGGTCGGGGCGCCGCTTGGCGATCCACCGGCCGGCTCGAGCGAAACCGCATAAGTCGCCGCGCGCATTTGCGCAGCCTCGAACCCAGCCGGCAGCGGCCGCGTCGTGAATTCGTCCGCGCCAACCAAACCCAAAGATTGCGGCTTGGAGTCTTTGCTTGAAGTCAGCCAAAGCTCGTAGCTTCGGCCCGCATCGGCACTCGAGGTCAAACGGCGAACCGTCATGGTGCGGCCCTGCGGATCGACCGTAAGCAGAAACGCCGGCGCCGTCGGCTCCTGCTGCAGCACGGCCACCAGCCGCGAACCGGGCGGCGGCGCGACCGCCGCGGTTTGCGACAATCGGGCCGCCGGAAGCAGCCCGGGCGCCAACTGGGTGACGGCGACATACACCGCCAGGAGCGCCGCGACCGCACTCATGGCGACGGTCAAGCTCCGCCAGCGCTGTACCCGGCGCGCCAGATAGATGACATCGGCGCCGCGCTCGATCTTAGGCGCCTGGGCGGCTACCGGCGGGGCCGGGGCCGGGGCCGGCATTTGCCCTTCGGTGCCGGGCTCCGGCGGCAGCAAGCTCGATGCCAGCGCCGCGACCGCAGCGCTATCGTCCGCGTCCTCCGGCGAAGTGGAGTCCATATCCTCCTCGGCGGGCATCGCCAGCAAGTCCGCAGCCAGTTGCGGCGACGGTTCAGCGGGCGCTTCCGGCGTCACTTCCGCGGTCGGCTCCGGCACAGTTTGTGGGGCAGGCTCCTCGATAATCGGCAGCATGCTTGCTTCGGTTTCAGGCGCCTTGTTTTCTCCGGCTTCGGCGGCGATGCGGCGCTCGGCGCCGTCGATATCGGTCTTGACCCGTTCCCAAATCTCCGGCGGCGGTTCGACCGCTTCGACCATGACGTTGAGTTCGCCGAGGCGGCGCTCCCAGGCTCGCACGACCTCGGCAAAGCCCGGGTCGATCAGAAGCAACGCTTCGGCCTGTTCGCGCTCGTCGGCGGAGAGCGTGCCCAAAACATATTCGGCGGCTAGAGCGTCGCGATCGTCGTCGTACATTTCTACTCCAAGGCCTTGAGTTTCTCAGGCTCCCATACACTCGCGAATTTCGAGCAGACTGCGGCGAAGCCAAGTCTTGATCGTGTTGACCGGAATGTCGAGCTTTTGCGCGAGTTGATCGCGGCTCCAGCCACTGTAATAAGCCAGCAGCACGATGCGCTGCTTTTCCGGATCGAGCTTGCCGAGGCAGAATAAAAGCTGCTTCAGCTCTTCGGTCATCTCACGGCGTGCCAGCGGAGCCGGCGTCTCCGACGCCACCTCAAGAGCCTCCGGCTCCTCCTCGATCGAGACGTCGCCGCGCTTGCGCACGATGTCGATGGCGCGATTGCGTGCGATCGCCACCATCCAGGTGATGGGGCTCGCTAATGTGGGGTCGAAACGATCGGCCATCCGCCACACCTTGAGATAGGTCTCCTGCATGACCTCATCGGCCAATGCCGGCCTGCCCAAGATACGCAGCAGCACCCCGTAAAGTTTCGCACGGGTTTCGCCGTAGAGCTGTTCAAATGCCGCTTCGTCGCCCCTGGCGACGGCGCCGAGCAGCGAGACAAGTTCGGTCTGCATCAACATCACAGCCTCTGGCCCCGACCAGGCCGTAACAGCGCGTCCAGCAAAGCTCGGGTGAGCCTTCCCCCTGCCCAATTATCGCCGCGGAGCAGGGTCCTCGTCGAGAGCGAAAGATGGGGCTTTTCGTCTTTCCGCAACGGCGACAACACCGGATGCTCCCGGATTGCGCACTGCGGCGTCGGGGAACCGGGAAGCCGGGCCGGATTGACGCTGGAATCTACGCCGGGGCGATGCCCCGGGCGCGCATCAGCGCGATGCCATCAAGCTCCATCTGCTCGGCGGCGTTCTCGGCGTCGCGCTCCCGCATCTGGTCGCGCTCGTCGAGCAGTTCGACCTTCTTGAGGTCGTCGAATGCCTCGCCAAGCGCTCCCTTGGCGTCATCGAGCTGAACACGCAGTTCATCGGCGGAACGCTTGAGATTTTCCCGCCGCGCAATGGCCGCCTTGGCATAGGTCGGATAGGCAAAATGGCCCGGATCGTGGATGCCGGCGCGATCCTGTTCGGCGCGGATTTCGCGCTCAAGATCGCCGGCCATGCGCTCGAACTCGGCAATCATGGCCTCGATCTGCGCGACCTTGCGCCGCCTTTCGTCGACCTGAAACTTCTTCAGGCGAATGAGCGTCTCTCGCGACTTCATCGACTCGTACTCCCCCGAAGCCATTCCAAACGGTTTGGGACATAAGTTACCGAGCCAAAGCTCAGTGTGCGGCGGTCCCAATCGATAGACTGTGGCATGGATAACGTTAGCGTTCGGTTTCCTCTGCAGCCACGATCTGCGCCAAACGGGCATATCCTTCGGCCAAGCTGGTTGCTTCTTCCTTACTTTGGGCCAAAAAGTCCTCAAGCGGCTTGTGCAGCCGGATGGCTTCGTCGACCTCGGGGCTGGTTCCGGCCCGATAAGCTCCAAGCCGTATAAGTTCCTCCATATCCGCATAAGTCGCCATGACTTGCTTGGCGCGCGATAAAGCCGGCAGATAAGCCGGATCGGCCGCCTTGGGCATGGTGCGTGACACAGACTTGAGGACATTGATGGCCGGGTAGCGCCCACGTTCGGCGATGGCCCGTTCCATGACAATGTGGCCGTCGAGGATACCCCGCACCGCGTCGGCGATCGGCTCGTTATGGTCGTCGCCGTCGACAAGGACCGTGAATATGCCGGTGATGGTGCCTTGCTCGGTGCCCGGTCCCGCCCGCTCTAAAAGGCGCGGCAATTCGGTAAAAACAGTCGGCGTGTAACCTTTGGCGGTGGGCGGCTCCCCGGCCGACAGACCGATCTCGCGCTGGGCCATGGCGAAACGGGTGACCGAATCCATGAGCACCAGGACATCCTTGCCCTCATCGCGAAAATATTCGGCGATGGCCAGCGTGACGTGTCCGGCCTGCCGGCGCATCAATGCCGGTTCATCGGAGGTCGAGACCACGACCACCGACCTGGCCAGCCCGGCCTCGCCCAGATCGTCCTGCAAGAATTCCTGAACCTCACGGCCGCGTTCGCCAATCAGCCCGATCACCGTAACGTCGGCCAGGACGTTGCGCGCCAGCATCGACAGCAACACCGATTTGCCGACGCCAGAGCCCGAGAAAATGCCCATGCGCTGGCCTCGGCAGCAGGTTATGAAGGTGTTGAGCACCCGCACGCCGAGGTCCAGTGGCGAGCCGACACGGCGCCGCGCATGGGCGAGCGGCGGCGTATTGCGGAACGGGTAAGGCGACGGCCCAAGCAGCAGCGGCCCCTTGCCGTCGATCGGCTCACCGAGCGCATTGATCACCCGGCCGAGCCAGCCGGACGAAGGCCGAACGGCACCGGCAACCGATGTGACCAGCGCCCGACAGCCGCGGCGGACGCCTTCGAGCGGCGCAAATGGCATCAACAGCGCATTGGTGCCCGAAAAGCCGACCACCTCGCACGGGATATTCTTGCCGGTTTCGATCAGGACGCGCGCACCGACCGACATCGCATGGAGCGGGCCAGCCACCTCCACCATCAGCCCGCGCACCCCCACCACCCGACCATAGATTTCGATGCCATCGAGTTCGTTGATCTGCTCGGCGAGCGCCTTCATGGCCCCGGTATCCGTTCGGTCCGCAAAAGAATGGTTACCTCGGAGGTCACCTTCTTAAGGGCTTGTTTACCCGGGCCGTTAATCATTGCGCGTCGTCCTTAGGGCTAAGGAAACCTAACCGGCCAGCTCATCCTCCAGGACGGAGACTGAGTCGATGGAGTCGGTTAGGAGCAGAACTTAATCTGGGACATGAGCGCACACGTGGCTAAAAAAACACTATCGGGCAACATCTTAAGGCGATTCGGCCGAATTTGCCTACGGGATGCTTGCATACCGGAATCAGGTTTTGTTAACCATAGCGCCGTTAGTGTCCCGAATCAGTTGTGCAAGGCGTTTTCCAGGCCGCCCCATCGGCGTGCCGACCTTGAGCCCGCGCGGCTAAGAAGGGGCATTGCATGCGCGTATTGCTAATTGAAGACGATAGCGCCACCGCGCAATCGATCGAGCTGATGCTCAAATCTGAGAGCTTCAACGTTTACACGACCGATCTCGGCGAAGAAGGCATCGATCTCGGCAAAATCTACGACTACGACATCATCCTGCTCGATCTGAACCTGCCGGACATGTCGGGATTCGAAGTGCTTCGCAGCCTTCGCGTGTCGAAGGTCAAGACGCCCATCCTCATCCTCTCCGGGCTCGCCGGCATCGAAGACAAGGTCAGGGGTCTCGGCTTCGGCGCCGATGACTACATGACCAAGCCATTCCACAAGGATGAATTGGTCGCGCGCATTCACGCCATCGTGCGCCGCTCCAAGGGCCACGCCCAATCGGTCATCAATACCGGCGACCTCTGCGTCAATCTCGACACCAAGACGGTCGAGGTCAGCGGCGCCCGCGTGCATCTGACCGGCAAGGAGTACCAGATGCTGGAACTCCTGAGCCTGCGCAAAGGCACGACGCTGACCAAGGAAATGTTCCTCAATCACCTCTATGGCGGCATGGACGAGCCCGAGCTGAAGATCATCGACGTCTTCATCTGCAAGCTGCGCAAAAAGCTTGCCAATGCCTCGAACGGCAAGAACTACATCGAAACGGTGTGGGGCCGCGGCTACGTGCTACGCGAGCCGGCCGAGGACGAGGTCAAGATACCGGCCTAGATGCCTGCCTAACCAACACGGTAAGTCTGAGACTGCAAAACCCCGGCTTAACCGCCGGGGTTTTTGTTTGCGCCCTTGAGCCTAAGACCCGAAACCGTCGTTCATCCAGGCCCTATAGGTGTCGAGCGCCTGCTGCGGCCACTTTTTGTCAGGCGGCATGATCCCTTTTTCAAGCGCGGCATACACGTGACGCGCATTGCCGTGATCGGTAAAGCCGTTATTGCTGGCGGCATCGCACATCCACGCCGCATCGCCAAGCCGGACGCCCGCGTTACTCATGCAGGTGATGTCTTGCGGCCGAAACAGCGGCCGGATGTCTTTGGCATAAGTTGTCGTCATCGCGCGCTCCCGCAGGGATTGGCCACCGAGACAATATCACAGAACCGACGTCGCCGGTGAGTGGCCTTGGCGGCGCGCGTCGCTTAGCGGCTGCCGTTGCTGGCGACGAGCCGCGGAGCGAACTTGTTGCCGCTCGCGGACGACGGATGCGCGGCAGTTGGCAGGTAAAGGCCACGCTTATCCGGCACCATCTTGAAACGATTGGTCAGCCCGACCACCGTCTCCGCCGCGCCGAGGACCAGATAGCCATCGCTCGCTGTGACGCGGGCCATCCGGTCGAGCACGTCCGACTTGGTCTCCTGATCGAAATAAATCAGCACGTTGCGGCAGAAGATCAGGTCGAATGTGCCAAGTTGGGAGAAATCGGCGAGCAAATTGAGCTGCCGGTATCTGACCATCGCCCGTATTTCGGGGGCGATCTGCCAGAGTTCGCTGCTTTGCGAAAAATGCTTGATCAAGAGCTGGATCGGCAGGCCGCGCTGCACTTCAAACTGGGTGTACAAGCCGCTGCGCGCCTTCTCCAAGACTTCACCCGAGAGATCGGTCGCCAATAATTCGACGCGCCAGCCGGCGATTTCGGGCTCGATTTCCTTCAGGCACATCGCCAGCGAATAGGGCTCCTGCCCGGTCGCTGCCGCCGCGCACCAGATACGGATGCTGCGTGACGATTTTCGCGCCGCCAGCAGCGCCGGCATGATGGTCAGGCGGAAATGCTCGAACGGCACCTTGTCGCGAAAAAAGAAGGACTCATTGGTGGTCATCGCTTCGACCACCGCGGTCATCAGCACGCGATCCTGGGCAATCCGCAATGCGGTGACGAGTTCGCCGAGACTGGCGAGACCGGCTTTGCGGGCGACCGGAAGCAGCCGGCTTTCGACCAGGTACTGTTTGTCGGCCGACAGCACCAGCCCTGAGCGGGCTTTGAGGTAGTGACGCAGGAAATCGTAATCGCCGGGTGTCACGAGCGTGCCCCCGCCAAGAGCCGAATGACCTTCGGTGCGATCTGATCGAGCGGCAATACGGCCGAGCACAAGCCTGCTTGTGCCACCGAGCGCGGCATGCCCCACACCACGCTGGTCGCTTCATCCTGGGCGATGATGCTGCCGCCAGCCGTCACGATATCGGCGGCGCCGCGGGTGCCGTCGGCACCCATTCCGGTCAGCACCAGCGCCAGCGTCGCCGCGCCCCAGACCGCGGCGGCGGACGTAAACAGCGCATCCACCGCCGGCCTGCAGAAATTGATCGGCGCATCGTCGCCGAGCGTAATCCGAATGCCGTTGTCGCCGGCCACGACGCGCATGTGACGTCCGCCTGGGGCTACATAAATGCCGCCGGCCAGCACCGGCTCACCGTCTTCGGCTTCATGGGCGCCGCGGCCGCCGGCACGAGACAGATGTTCGGCCAAGACGGTGGTGAACATAGGCGGCATATGTTGAGCGATGAGCACCGGCGCACGGTCGACTGCCGCCGGCAGTTTCTCGACCAGGGCCGTAAGCGCTTGCGGGCCGCCGGTCGAGGAGCCGATCAGGAGAACGCGCGGCGGCACGGCTGACGGCGGCCGCAGCTGGAATAGCGGGATTTCGGTCGACGCCGGCTTTCGCGGGCGCAGCGCCAGCGCCGGCTTGACCCGTAGCGGCGCCCCAACTGGCGCCGGGCCGTGGGCGTATGCGCGGGGCGGTACGCGATTGCGGCCGAGGGTGCGGATTTTCTCGATCAATTCCCGCCGAAACGAAACCGAAGTGGTCGCTTCACGCGCGGTTTCAGGCTTCGGAATATAATCGGCGGCGCCCAACGCCAAGGCACGCAAGCTTATTTCAGCGCTGCGGCGGGTAAGCGTCGAAACCATTATGACGGCAAGGTCGCGTTTTTTCTGCAGCAATAGCGGTAGCGCCGAAATGCCGTCGAGCTCCGGCATGTCGATATCAAGCACGACGACGTTGGCTCCGCTCTGCTCGATGCGCGCCACGGCTTCGCGCCCGGTACGCAGCGAGGCGACCACCTGCATGTCGGCTTCGGCGTCGACCCAGCGCGCCAGCAGGCTGCGCACCACGACGGCGTCGTCGACGACCATGACGCAAATAGGAGACTCGGTCCGGAGCGCTGGGTTGGCGGCTGCGAGGACGGTACTCATTTACGGACTTCCAATACGCGGCACTTTCAGACTTCAGTCTCTCAGATCAACCCGACCTCTTGGAATTTGGCTTCGACGATGTCCCTGTCGAACGGCTTCATGATGTATTCGTTGGCGCCGGCGTGGAGTGCCCGGGCGATATGAGCAACGTCGTTCTCGGTGGTGCAAAACACCACTTTCGGACGGTCGCCGTCCGGCAGCCGACGCAGTGCCCGTAGAAAATCATAGCCGTCCATTTTCGGCATGTTCCAATCGAGCAGGATAGCGTCCGGCATCTGATTGCGGCAGGATTCGACCGCCTCTTCGCCGTTCTCCGCCTCGACAATCTGGAATTCCAGGCCTTCGAGAATTCTCCGCGCCACCTTTCGAATGACGCTAGAGTCGTCAACGATCAAACACGTTTTCATAGTCTCCTCGCTTTGCGCTTATGCGGGCGTACCGCTGTTCCGTTCGTGCCGTTCGATCTGTTAATGCGTCATGCCGCCGCCTCGATGCCAAGATCCAGCACTCGATCGACATCGAGCACGACGAGAAGCTGGCCCTCGAGCCGGAATACCCCGGCCGATATGCGTGCGAGCTTGCGGTCGAGATTGACCGGGTTGGGCTCGCGTTCCCCATCTGAAAGTTTGAGCACCTCACCGACCGCATCGACCAAAAGGCCGAATGACTCGCCGCCGGATTCGATGCCGATGGCCATCGGCGCCTTGCCATCCGCGCGCGACTCGAAGTCGAGACGATTGTTGAGATTGATTGCGGTGACGATGCGCCCGCGCAAATTCAACACGCCCGCGATCTCCGGACCGGCAAGCGGCACGCGCGTCATGCGCGACGGCCTGAATACGTCCTGCACGCGTTCGATCGGCAGCCCGAACAGTTGACCTGCGGTGATAAAGGTCACGTATTCGGTATCGTTACGGCTCATTTCCATAGCGGTCACGCAGCCCTGGTCACTTCGGCGCTTTGTTCCTTGATCGCCGCGATCAGCCCCGGCCGATCGAATTTGGCGACGAAATCGTGGAAGCCTGCGGCGCGCCCGCGCTCGATCGTCTCGTCGGAGACCATCGCGGCGAGCCCGATGATCGGTATGCCGGCTGCCGCGGACACGGACCGCATCGCTTGCGCCAGCGCGAAACCGTCCATGTCCGGCATTTCGATGTCGGTGACGACAAGATCGATCGCATTGCCGGATTTGATCGCCGTCAACGCATCCGCGGCGGAGCCCACGACGACCACCTGATAGCCGGCCGCTTTGATAAGCGGTGCCAGCATGTCACGGAAAAAAGGCGAGTCGTCGACGAGCAGAACCTTACGCGCCGCGCCGCCCTTTTTCGCGTTGCGATGGCGGAACCAGTCTTCGAACGCCTGCGGCAGAAAATGACCGACGTCGACCATCTCGGTCGTGGCGCCCTTGACCACGGCATAGCCCAGGATGCCGGGGCGGCTGCCGCTGACTTCGATATCGAGCTTGTCCTCGACGATGTCGACGATTTCATCGACCACGAGGCCGATCGATCGGCCGTGATCGGAAAAAACCAGGATCGGCTGGGTGCCCTCGCTCCTGAGCTCGGCGTCGGCGTCGATCCGTAACAGCGGCATCAGCTGACCGCGATATTGCACGAGATGGCGGCCGTTCGAGAGCTCGATCCGCCGGCACTCGATTTCCTCGAGGCGGGTAACCAATGGCAGCGGCACCGCCTTCGGCCGCTGCGAGCCGGCGCGGAACACGAGCAGCGCGACCTTCTCGTCTACCGCAGTATCCTCGCCTTGCTTTAACTCAATTGCCTCCGCCTGTGCCTGGGCGGCACGGCCGAGAGCCTGCCCGACGCCATTCGGATCGACGATCATGATGACGGAACCGTCGCCGAGGATGGTAGTGCCGGAGAAGACCGCGATATGGCGCAATTTCGACGACATCGGCTTGATCACGATCTCCTCGGTGTGCAGCACTCCATCGACCACGGCGCCGAACACCTGATTGCCGACCTGGATGACGACGACAAAGCCGCTGTCGCGATCGGCGTCGCCGAGCTGGAACACTTCCTTGAGGTACAACAGCGGCAACAACCTGTTGCGCAACCGCAAGACCGGCGTGTCCTTGATCCGTTCGATGCGGTGCTCGGCGGCGCTGCCGGCACCGCCGGCACGGACCAGTTCGAGTACCGAAACCTGCGGGATAGCAAAGCGCTCACCCGCCGCTTCGACGACAAGCGCCGAGACAATGGCCAGCGTGAGCGGAATTTTGATGCTGAAGATCGTGCCGGCGCCCGCGACAGATTTCAAATCCACCGTGCCGCCGATTTGTTCGATGTTGCTGCGTACGACGTCCATCCCGACGCCGCGGCCGGAAATGCTGGTCACCCGCACCGCGGTGGAAAAACCGGGTGCGAAGATGAAATTATAGATATCGCCGTCGGATTTTCCTGCCAATTCGGCTTCGCCCGCAAGCCCACTTTCGATGGCTTTGGCTTTGATGCGCGCAATATCCAGTCCACGGCCGTCGTCGGCGATTTCGATGATGATATGCCCACCCTGATGGCAGGCCGACAATCGGATCGTACCGCTGCGCGATTTCCCGTAAGCGAGACGCGCCTCCGGGCTCTCGATGCCATGATCGGCGCAATTACGGACCAGATGAGTAAGCGGATCTCGGACCAGTTCGAGAACCTGGCGGTCGAGCTCGGTTTCGGCGCCGTGCATTTCGAGCTCGATCTCTTTGCCGAGCTCGGCGCACAGATCGCGCACAATGCGCGGCAGTTTTTGCCAGGCATTGCCGATCGGCTGCATGCGCGTCTTCATCACGCCTTCCTGCAGCTCGGCGGTGACGTTCGAGAGTCGCTGCAACGGCACCTTGAAGTCGGAATCTTCATGCCGACGCACGATCTCAAGCAGTTGGTTGCGGGTCAGCACCAGTTCGGAAACCGTGGTCATCAAGCGATCGAGCGTATCGACGCTGACGCGGATCGAGTGGCTGGCGAGCCTGTCGCCAGCTTCGGCCGCCGGCCGCTCTGGAGCGTCGCTGGCGGCTTTGTCGCCTTCCGGAACGGACGCCTCGGCTGGCGCTGCGTCGGGCCGGCTGCCGGCGATCTCGGCCGCTGGTATTTTTTCGGTGACTGGTGGCGGCGATGCCGCCGTCTCCTGGCGCGCCATCTGCCCGAGCTGCCCAATCAAATCGGAGTCGTCGCCCTGCGGCTCCTGTTGTTTGTCTTCGAGTTCGTCAAGGATGGCCTTGATGCGGTCGATCGTCGACAGAATGAGGCTGACAGCGTCGCCGGTAACCGGCATGCCGTCGCGGAATTTCCCCATCAAGGATTCCGCGGCATGCGTCAGCTTTTCAAGCCGCGATAGCCCGAGAAAGCCGCAGGTTCCCTTGATGGTATGAACCAGGCGAAAAATGTTGGTGAGGATGGCAGTGTTATTGGGGTCCTGCTCGAAACGCACAAGCTCGGCATCGACACGGTCGAGGCTTTCGCCGGTTTCGGTCAAGAAATCACGCAACAGCTCGTCCATTTCGGGCGCCTCATCGCCACCACCGGCACACGCAAAGCGTGCGCCGCGCCATTCGGCACGCACGGTGCGCGCCACCCTCGCCAGGCGTGGAGCGCCTGATCGGGCAGATTCAGTCTGTTGCCAAAGAGTTTAATTTCGGTTGCGTAAGGCCCCGAATAACCTCTGAAGAAGCTGCAAAGAGCCTCAACGAGCGGTTACAACCACCGCTTCACCGTCGGTCGAGGCCGATACGGACAGCCCGCAGTCCCGGGCGAGAATTCCGGTGTAAAGCGGCTGGATGGCGTGGGCATCTACCATTTGCGCCGGGCTGCCGGTGAGGAGTTCCGCCGTAATTGGCGTCAAACGGGCGTTGAGTCCGTTCGCCGTGACCCGATAGCCCCCGTCGGCCGCCTCGACCGTCAACGTACCGCCCCGGGGGATCGCCGCACCCCCGACGACTAGCATATTAAGCAGGAGTTTTACGCGATTTTTGGCAACCAGCTCCCGCGGCAGGTTCCAGACGATGGTCGTCTTGCCATCTTCCAGAAGGCCGCGCGCCACCCTATCGGCATCGCCGGTATCTATCTGCGCCCCAGCCGACCCGGCAGCGCCGAAGGCCAAGCGGCAGAATTGCAGTTTGGCGGAGGCCGCCCTCGCGCTTTTTTTGATCAGGTCGAGCGCAAATGTCTTGGTTTCTTCGTCCTTGTCCTCCTCCAGGACCTCCAGCCCATTGACGATGGCGCCGACCGGGCTAATCAAATCGTGACAAACCCGCGAACACAGAAGCGCCGCAAGGTCGAGGGCGCCGATGGCAATTGGACCAGTGACAGGGGCGGACATTGGCTGCTCCGCGGTAAGGGATTGGCCCCGTCCGTGTCATAGCACGGCCGATTCGGCAATCGTGCCCTCCACGGCCGCCCGTGCTAGATCGGGGCTGCCGCCCCTGAGGATTTTCTCGTGCCAAGCTTGAACGCTGCCGACTGCGCCGCGCTCTTCGACGCGTTGACGAAGATTGCGGCTGACGCGTCACAAACCATCTTGGACCTGGCGTCCATGAACAAGGTGCGCCGCAAGGACGACGGCTCACCGGTGACCACAGCTGACGAAGCCGCGGAGGCTGTCATCTGCGAAGCTTTGGAGCGGCTGGCCCCGGCTGTACCGATTATCTCGGAAGAGCGGGCATCGCGTGAGAAGCCCAAGAGGATCGAACGCGGCAGTTATTTTCTCGTCGATCCGCTCGACGGAACGCGTGAATTCATCGCCGGCCGGAACGAATACACGGTCAATATCGCGATCTTGACCGACGGCGTCCCGCTGCTCGGTGTCATTGGCGCGCCGGCGCGCGCCGAATTATGGCGAGGCATTGTCGGCCGAGGTGCCGAGCGGTTCGAAGGTCTATCCTGCAAAGCCGGTCACGACATCGGCGTCCGGCCGCGCCCGCAAGCCTCGCCTGTCATTATGGTCAGCCGTTCGCACTTGGACCCTCAAACGCAGGCCTATGTCGAACGCTTTCCGCAAGCCGAGCTGATGCCATCCGGCTCCTCGATAAAATTTTGCCGCCTGGCGGAAGGTTCGGCTGATCTCTATCCGCGGCTGGCCCCGACCCACGACTGGGACGTGGCAGCCGGCCATGCGCTCCTTATCGCCGCGGGCGGCGAAATGGTGGCGCCGGACGCATCGCCGCTGCGCTACGGCACGGACGAGCTCTTGATTCCCGCTTTCGTCGCATCTGGCCAGGTGACTACTGCATAAGTCCGCCGGCAACAGCCGGCCATGCACGGTCTGCCGGACTAATGACTCGATCCGGATTGGCGGCGAATTTTTCGCGCCGGTCGTCATTGTAGAACAAGAACAGTCGTTCGCCGATGATCAGCCATACGTTCGGATTTCCCGGGACGGCAATCCCTTGGGCAACGCCGATCGGGTCGTAGCCGCCATATTGCGGCATGTAGACATCCGGGCTCGCCGCGAATGCCGCCCGGTTGCCGATATTGGCGAAACGCCAAACCACACCGCCGTAATGTAATTCGTAGTCACCGCTGCCGGCGACAGGCTTGCCGTCGGTGAAGAATGCCACCGGATCGTAGCCGTCGATGGCAAGCCCGGTATGCCAATTCGCCACGAACCGCCCGGCGGCGACGGCATGCGCTAACGGTACACCGGCCGCCAGCGCGAAGACCAAGCCGCCAAAGACCGCCAGCCCGGCGCAGGCCACGGCGGCGCCGCGGTATTGCTTTCGTTTTGGCCGTGCTGTGGTCATAGTCTCGGCAAAAGGTGGGTTGATTCGCATCGAGTCCCACTTAGACCGATCGCGTGAGTAAGGGGTTAAGCGGGGAGCTGACCATGACTCTCACCTGGCGGAGGGAAACCCGGCGGACGGAAGCCCGGCGAATGCACTTACGGCTAACGCTCATTTGGCGATTTGCTGGTCTTATTGCCGGCATCGTCTTCTTGGCTGTCGCTCCGGCGAGCGCGCAGACCACGCCGCCGCAAGAGCCACCGCCGCCCGCAGCCGTTTCCCCGCAGCCGCCCCCCCCACCGCCACACAGCGACCATTTTTCCGCGGACGAACTGGTCGATGCTGGGCATCATTTCTTCGGTGGCGTATCGCGGGGCCTCGCTATGGTGATGCAGAAAGCCTTCAGCCAATGGGGCGAGCCGAACGGCTACGTCCTCGGCGAAGAGGGCAGCGGCGCCTTTGTCGGCGGCCTGCGCTATGGCGACGGCACGCTCTATACGAAAAATGCCGGCGATTTGCGCGTCTTCTGGGAAGGGCCCAGCATCGGCTTTGACGCCGGCGCCGACGGCGCCCGGACCATGATGCTCGTGTATAATCTGCCCTCGACGCAGGCGATTTTCGATCGCTTCGGCGGTGTCAATGGCTCGGCCTATTTTATCGGCGGTTTTGGCATGACCGCCTTGACCGCCGACAACATCGTGCTGGTGCCGATCCGCTCAGGGGTCGGATTTCGTCTGGGCGCCAATCTCGGCTACTTGAAATTCACCCAGCGACCGACGTGGAATCCATTTTGACTCCGCGTGACGCGGCCGAAGCGGCCACAGTTATCAAAACGATTGGCGCCGCGAATGAAGTCGGTTTAGGTTAACGGCTCGTCACTGTGGTGCGGTATGCACCCCTATGGCATGGTCAAGCATGGCGGCGGCTTGGTTGGCAGCGGCTTGGGTAGCAGCGGCGTGGCGGGAGGCGTAGCGTCGTGATCGAATCGGTCATGTATTTCGGCATTGGGTTCCTGGTTGCGGCGCTCCTTTGTCTGCTCTTCATTCCGCTCGTTCACAATCGCGCCGTGCGCCTGACCATTAAGCGACTGGAAGCCGCGACGCCGCTGTCGATCGCCGAAATCCGCGCCGACAAGGATCAGCTCCGCGCCGAATTCGCGATGTCGACCCGCCGTCTCGAAATGAGCGTCGAAAAAATGAAGACCAAGACGTCGACGCAACTTGCCGAGCTAGGCAAGAAGACCGACGCCATCAATCAGCTGAAGAAAGAGCTCGGCGAGAAGACTGCGACGATCTTTGCGCTGGAAGCCCGCGACAAGAGCTTGCGCGATCAATTGCGCGCCACCGAAGAAGAATTTCAGATCAAGTCGAGTTCGCTGCGCGAGGCCGAACGGCAGCTTTCCGATAAGGAAGCGGAACTGACGAAGCTTCTAGGCGAGTTGGGCGAGCGCTCGCTGTATGCCAACAGCCAGCAGACCGAAATCGCGGCGTTCCGTGCTCAGGTCGAGGCCATGAAGATCAGCGTCGCCGATTACGAGCGCGCGGTGGAGGAAACCCACCGGCGGCTGGAGCGCGAACGCGCCGATGCCGAAACCGCGGCCAATGAATTGACCGGCGCACGCGCCAAGCTTGGCGACCTCAACTCGCGCACCACCGATCTCGAACGGCAGCTTTTCGTGCATCAGAACGAGGCGGAAGCGCTCCATCACCGCGTCCAAGACCTCGAAGTGCGGCTCGCCGATCAAGGACGCGTGCTCGCCGATCGCGACTATCAGCTCGAACGCTTGCGCAGCGAGCTCGAAGATGCGCGCAAGACCGAAGCGGATCTGCGCGGCGAATTGACGACCTCCGGTAGCCGGTCGAATTCGGCCGTCGAACGCTTCCGCGCCGATAACGCCCAGCTTGAAGCACAGCTCGCTGCCGCGGTCGAAGAGCGCGCCAAGCTGCAGCACGAAATCGGCGGCATGAAGCGCGACACGGAGTCGACCTGGGCGACGGAGCGCGTCGAGAATGCGCTCCTGCGCGAGCGCATCAACGACGTCGCCGCCGAGGTGGCGCGGCTGACCGCGACGCTGGAAGGTCCGGGATCACCGATCGAATCCATGCTGGAAGCAGCAAATGCCGGGCCTGCGACGGCCGGTCACGCCGGCGCGGGCGCCGAGAACGGCAACACCACGGCCGGCAACACGCTCGCCGATCGCATTCGCGCGCTGCAATCCACCGCATCGCGGGTCGCTTCGACGACCAATTAAGTCCCCAACGGGGCTTTTCTTGACACCCCGAGGGGTGCACCTTAAATCCCGGCTTCACTGGTTCGGGCGCTTAGCTCAGCGGGAGAGCGTTCCCTTCACACGGGAGAGGTCGTAGGTTCAATCCCTACAGCGCCCACCAGAGATTCCGCCTTAAATCAAGTGTTGCTGCATTTTGCGACCTTAACGCTTCGCAGCTCGTCGCAGAACGCCGCAGGAACATGCAGCGCACATCCGGGGAAAATTCGGGGAAAGTGTTCTACAAGCGTTCGCTCATAGCCCCATCGCAATGGTTGCTGTTGCGCTTGATTCCGCCGTTGCTGGCGGATGGCTCTATGGCCTGCACCCGGTTCCGCAGACACCGAGTTAGGTGTTTTAATGGAACCGGAGGTGGATCATGGAGAGGCGGAAGTTTACTCGAGAGTTCAAGCTTGAGGCGGTGCGGCTGATCAAAGAGCGAG
>JBARER010000042.1:0-9084 GCA_049796395.1 Xanthobacteraceae bacterium | reverse complement strand
GACCTACGACCAAAGAGCCACCCCGAACTTGATAATTCAGCTTGTTAGATATCTCCTCCAAAAAACCTCTACCAAAAGGTAATCCGGCTTCTTCGCTGGCGCCTGCACCAACAATGAAAACAGTCTTTGCGCGCATGGGAACAAGCTACTCCCGTTCTCTGCGCAGCTTCGCCCAATATTCCAGCCGCTTTCTGATCTCGCGTTCGAAGCCGCGTTCGGGCGGATCGTAGAATTGCTGCCGGCCAAGCTGGTCGGGGAAATAATCCTGGCCGGAGAAAGCCTCCGGCGCGTCGTGATCGTATTCGTAGCCCGATCCGTAGCCTTCGGTTTTCATCAGCTTGGTCGGCGCATTGAGGATGTGCTTGGGCGGCAACAGCGAGCCGGCTTCCCGGGCGGTGCGCATCGCGGCGCCGAAGGCGGTATAAGCCGCATTCGATTTCGGCGCGGTGGCAATGTAGATGACCGCTTCGGCGATGGCGAGTTCGCCCTCCGGGCTGCCGAGAAAGTCGTAAGCCTCTTTCGCCGCATTGGCGACGACCAGCGCCTGCGGGTCGGCAAGGCCGATGTCCTCGATCGCCATCCGCACCACGCGCCGCGCCAAATAAAGCGGGTCCTCGCCGGCATCGAGCATGCGGCAGAGGTAATACAGCGCCGCGTCGGGATCCGAGCCGCGCACCGACTTGTGCAGCGCGCTGATCAAATTGTAATGGCCGTCCTGCGCCTTGTCGTAGATCGGCGCGCGGCGCTGCACGACCTCCTGCAGGGCCGCGGCGTCGAACGTCTCGCCATGGCGCGCGGCTCGCCAAACCTCTTCAACCAGCGTCAGCGCGGCGCGGCCGTCGCCGTCCGCCATTCGCGTCAAGGATATACGCGCCTCAGCGTCGAGCGGCAGCGCCTTGCCCTCGATTTGCTCGGCGCGGGCGAGCAGCTTTTCGACAGCGTCGGCATCGAGCGGCTTGAACACCAGGACCCGGGCGCGCGACAGAAGTGGCGCAATCAGCTCGAACGACGGGTTCTCGGTGGTGGCGCCGACCAGCACAATCGTGCCGTCCTCCATTACCGGCAGGAAGGAATCCTGCTGGGCGCGGTTGAAGCGGTGAATCTCGTCGACGAAGAGCAGCGTCCCCTGCCCGGTCTCGCGGCGTACCCGCGCCGCGTCGAATACCTTTTTCAAATCGGCTACGCCAGAAAAGATGGCCGATATCTGCTCGAAATAAAGCTCGGTCGCGTGGGCCATGAGCCGCGCCACCGTCGTCTTGCCGGTTCCCGGCGGTCCCCAGAAAACGAGTGAGCCGAGCGATCGCGTCTCCAGCATGCGGGTGAGCGCGCCGTCAGGGCCGAGAAGATGGTCTTGCCCTACCACTTCTGACAAATTGCCCGGGCGCAGCTTATCGGCGAGCGGCCGAGGCGCGTCATGTTCAAGGCCTGCCGCGGCGAACAGGCTTGGTCCCTTCTGTTTGGGACGCGAGCTCATCCGGAAAACATCACGGAAATCTTCTGCCCGCCCCGCATCAGCGTGATCCGCCACTGCCGGCCGCCCGAATCGGCGATGCGTTGCAGATCGGTGGGTTTGTCGATCTTCTGGTCGTTGACCGAGACGATGATGTCGCCTTTTTGGAAGCCGATCGATTGCGCCTCTGAGCCGTCGGCAATGCCGGTGACGACGACGCCTTGCGTGCCTGGATCAAGCCGCATTTCGTCGGCGAGCGCCGGCGACAGATTGGCCACCGTGACACCGAGGAACGGCGAACGGGCGCGGATTTCGACCTCCTCGCGCGGCGTATCGGGCAGGCTCTGCAGCGTGACCGGTACGACGATGGAATGACCCTGCCGGATGACGCCGAGCTGTGCCGTGGCGCCGAGCGGCTTGGTGGCGAAACGGTAATTGAATGCGGTCGGATCGTCGACTTCGGTACCGTCGACGCTGACGATGACGTCGCCAGTCTTGATGCCGGCGCGGGCGGCCGGGCTGTCGGCGGCAACGTTGGCGACCAGCGCGCCGCTCGGACGCTGCAGGCCGAGGCTGTCGGCGATGTCGGGCGTGATCTCTTGCAGCTTGGCGCCGAGCCAAGGCCGCTTCACCGCTCCGCCGCCGGCTTCCGCCGAGGCGACCACCACCCGCACCATATTCGCAGGGATTGCGAAACCGATGCCCTGCGATCCACCTGAGCGCGAATAGATCGCCGAATTGAGCCCGACCATGTGGCCGCTCATATCGACCAGCGGGCCACCGGAATTGCCAGGATTGATGGCGGCGTCGGTCTGAATGAAGAACTGATAGTCGCTGATACCGATGTCGGTGCGGGCCACCGCCGAGACGATGCCATGGGTGACCGTCTGGCCGACGCCGAACGGATCGCCGATCGCCAGCACGACGTCGCCGACTTGCGCCTCGTCGGAATTGGCGAATGGCAGGGTCGGAAAGCGCTCCTTGGCGCCCTTGATGCGCAGCACCGCAAGATCGCTGCGCTGGTCCTTGAGTACGACGTCGGCGGCGAATTCGCGTTTGTCGGACAGCGCCACCTTTATCTCGCTCGCGCCCTCGATGACATGATTATTGGTGACGACAAGACCGGCCGGATCGACGATGACACCGGAACCGAGCGAGCGCTCGATCTGCTGCCGCGGCACCGCGCCGAAGAGCTGGCGGAAGAATGGATCGGCGAGGAACGGATTGTTGTTCTCGACAATATGTTGGGCATAAACATTGACGACCGCAGGCGCCACCCGCTTCACGATTGGCGCAAAGGAAAGCTCAAGCTGCTGCGGCGAAGTCGGGACCGCTCGCTCCTGGGCGTCGGCGCCGCGGACAGAACTCGCTGCCAGGGCGATAGCGACCGCCAAGATGGCCGGGAAGGTAAAGCGCGGCATACGTACCCCGATCAATGCGCCCGGATATAGGCATCTTACCAAGACCGGAGGTGAGCGACAGTGCCGCCCCCAGGGCGGCACTCGGCTAGGCCGGAGCTGCCCCTGCGGACTCGCTACTGCGCGCCTGAATCGGTCCGGAATCCTTGCCTCGCGCTTCGACATCGCGTTCGACGAATTCGATCACCGCCACCGGCGCCGAATCGCCATAACGGAAACCGGCCTTGAGCACGCGGATGTAGCCGCCATTGCGGTCTTTGTAGCGCGGTCCGATAACGTCGAAGAGCTTTTTGACCATGGCGATATCTCGCATCTGCGCGATCGCCTGACGGCGCGCATGCAAGCCGCCGCGCTTGCCGAGCGTGACCAGTTTCTCGACGATCGGACGCAAATCCTTCGCCTTCGGCAGCGTGGTGACGATCTGCTCGTGCTTGATCAACGAGGCGGCCAGGTTCGCCAGCATCGACTTGCGGTGATCCGAGCGGCGGTTGAACTTGCGGTGTGTCTTGGCGTGACGCATTTCAGACTCCAGATGACGGATGACGGAGGACAGATGAAAGAGAACTTGCTTATCCGTCCTCTGACGTCCGTCGCCCGACTTCTGCTCAGTAATGGTCCTCGAACCGCTTGGCCAGTTCTTCGATATTTTCCGGCGGCCAGCCCGGCACTTCCATGCCGAGATGCAGTCCCATCTGGACCAGGACTTCCTTGATTTCGTTGAGCGACTTGCGGCCGAAATTCGGCGTGCGCAGCATCTCGGCTTCGGTCTTCTGCACGAGGTCGCCGATATAGACGATGTTGTCGTTCTTCAGACAGTTGGCTGACCGCACCGAAAGCTCGAGCTCGTCCACCTTCTTGAGGAAGGCGGGATTGAAGGCGAGATCGGGGATAGCCTCGTGCGTGGTCTCGCGCTTGGGCTCTTCGAAATTGACAAATACGTTGAGCTGATCTTGCAGAATGCGCGCGGCATAAGCGAGCGCGTCCTCCGGGGTCACCGCCCCATTGGTCTCGATCGACAGCGTCAGCTTGTCGTAGTCGAGGATTTGCCCTTCGCGGGTATTCTCGACCTTGTAGGAGACCTTGCGCACCGGCGAGTAGAGGCTGTCGACCGGGATCAATCCGATCGGCGCATCCTCGGGCCGATTGCGTTCGGCGGGCACATAGCCCTTGCCGGTATTGACGGTGAATTCCATGCGGATTTCGGCGCCCTCGTCCAGCGTGCACAGAACGAGGTCGGGATTAAGCACGACAATGTCGCCGACGGTCTGAATGTCGGATGCGGTGACGGTGCCAGGACCCTGCTTCTTCACCACCATTCGCTTGGGCCCGTCGCCCTGCATCTTGATGGCGATGTCCTTGATGTTAAGCACGATGTCGGTGACGTCTTCGCGCACACCGGCGATCGAAGAAAACTCGTGCAGCACGCCGTCGATGTGCACCGACTGAACGGAGGCGCCTTGCAGCGAGGAGAGCAAAATACGCCGCAGCGCATTGCCGAGGGTCACGCCGAAGCCGCGTTCGAGGGGCTCGGCGATAACGGTCGCCGAACGACGCGTATCAGTTCCGGCGCTGACCTGCAGCTTGTTCGGCCTGATCAGTTCCTGCCAATTTTTTTGAATGGTCACGTTATCACCCATGGTGTTGCGCGGCGCCAAAGTCTCGCGCGTCCCGCTCCGCTCCGCGGGGCTGAAATTCGTTTCATGTTCAAGCGGCGGCATATGTTCCATCTGTTCCATCAACCGGATGTTCCCTATACCCGCCGCCGCTTGCGCGGACGGCAGCCGTTATGCGGGATCGGAGTTACGTCGCGTATCGAAGTTATGGTGAAGCCGGCAGCCTGCAGCGAGCGCAGCGCCGACTCCCGTCCAGACCCTGGACCTGCGACTTCGACTTCCAGCGTCCGCATGCCATGCTCCTGCGCCTTCTTGGCGGCATCCTCGGCGGCGACCTGGGCCGCGTAAGGCGTCGACTTGCGTGAGCCTTTGAATCCCATGGTGCCGGACGACGACCAGGCAATGGTATTGCCCTGCACGTCGGTAATCGTAATCATGGTGTTATTGAACGACGCATTGACGTGTGCGACGCCCGAAGCGATGTTCTTGCGTTCGCGTTTGCGAACGCGCGTGGCTTCCTTACCCATTCTGAACCCTTTCGCCGAGCGGCGCCGGACGCACCGGCGCGGCCACGTAATACTGTTCCACGCGCTATTTCTTCTTGCCGGCGATCGCCTTCGCCGGGCCCTTGCGGGTCCGGGCATTAGTATGCGTGCGCTGGCCCCGCACCGGCAGGCCGCGGCGGTGGCGCAGTCCGCGATAACAACCCAAATCCATCAGCCGCTTGATATTCATGGCGACTTCACGCCGCAGGTCGCCTTCCACCATATAATCGCGGTCGATCATTTCACGCAGTTGCAGGACTTCCTGATCGGTCAGCTGCGACACCCGGCGCGATTCGGGAATCGACACCTTGTCGAGGATCTCATGAGCTTTGGCACCGCCAATGCCATAGATGTACTGCAACGCAATCACGATGCGCTTGTTGGTTGGCAGATTGACGCCGGCGATACGAGCCACTTCAGCTACTCCTTGCCCCGACCCCGCCGCAGAACGTCCGTGGCGATCGGCCGCTTTCCATTGGTTCCAATGTCACCTGAGAAGGCCACAAACGTAAAAAGACAACGCCTGCCTGCCGCTACGGCTTGGCATCGCTGCTAATTCTCCGACTGGATATTCGTGGCTTATTAATGGATTCAAAGCGCGTTCGTCAACCTCAGCGAGGCCTTTCTTCCGTAAACTTGGTCACCGGCCCTCGTAGGCGGCCGGCCTTGCGTCCCATCGGCATGGCTTTGTGAGCTTTCCGCCGTTTCCCCGCCGTAACGGCCCGTTTCGGGCGTCTTGCGGACTTTTTTCCTATCGCCACCTTTCCTCTGCCGCGGGCGGGTCGCGTTTTCAGGTGCCCAGCTCTTCGCTTTTTTTTTGAGCCGTCGCCCCCACGAGCGGCCGATCGGACGGCAGCGTCCGATCAATGGCGGCCGTCACATCGGGGATGGGTGCCATGCCATTCACCGAGCGCAAGACACCCTGATTGCGGTAATAGGCGATCAAGGGCGCCGTCTGATCCCGGTAGGCCTTCAGCCTATTTCGCAGCACTTCGGCATTGTCGTCGGCCCGCAGCTCGTCGCCCCGCGCCTGCATTTCAGCGATGCGGTTCTCGATGCGCTCGATCAGCGCGTCCTCGTCAACCCGCAATTCGATCACCGCATTCAGCCCAAGACGCCGAGCCGCCAGCATGCGGTCGAGCGCGGCGGCCTGCGGCACCGTGCGCGGAAAGCCGTCGAGGATGAAACCCTTACGGGCGTCGGGCTGCTCAATGCGCTGGCCGACAATGTCGACTACGACCCTGTCGGGCACCAGGCTGCCTTTGGCCATCATTTCCTGGACCTGGCGCCCTATCGGCGTACCGGCCTTTACGGCCGCCCGCAGCATGTCCCCAGTCGAAAGCTGAACGATTCCGTATTTGGCGACGAGACGCAGGGCTTGCGTTCCCTTGCCAGCCCCCGGCGGGCCGAGCAGGATCAGTCTCATCTCCGGCGCCCCCTCAATTTCGATCTCTTAATCAGGCCCTCGTATTGGTGAGCCAAGAGGTAGCCCTGGACCTGCGCCACAGTATCCATGGTTACGCTCACAACGATCAAGAGCGATGTGCCGCCAAAATAGAATGGCACCGCTGCGTAGGAGATCAGTATCTCCGGGAAAAGGCATACGATCGCCAGATAGCCGGCGCCGATAACCGTAATCCGCGAAAGCACATAGTCGATATATTCGGCCGTCCGTTCGCCCGGCCGGATACCCGGAATAAAGCCGCCATGCTTCTTCAAATTATCGGCGGTTTCCGTCGGGTTGAAGACGATCGCCGTATAGAAAAAGGCGAAAAACACGATCAGCCCGACATAGAGAATCAGAAACAGCGGCCGCCCATGGGCGAGCTGCGTGGTGATGACCGTCAGCCAGCCCGGACCCTGTCCGGCGGTAAAATTGGCCACCGTCGTCGGCAACAGAAGCAGCGAGGAAGCGAAGATTGGCGGAATCACTCCCGACGTATTGAGCTTGAGCGGAAGATGCGAGGACTGGCCCTCGAACATGCGGTTACCGACCTGCCGCTTGGGATACTGAATCAGCAGCCGGCGCTGCGCCCGCTCCATAAACACAATGAAGGCGATGACCGCGATCACCATGAGGATCACGACCAGGATGAGGCCGGTGGACAGGGCGCCCTGTCGACCCAGCTCGAGCGTGCCGGCGACCGCCGAGGGTAATTGCGCGACGATGCCGGACATGATGATCAGCGAGGTGCCGTTGCCGATGCCGCGCTGCGTAATCTGCTCGCCGAGCCACATCAGAAAGATCGTACCCCCGGTGAGCGTTATCACCGTCGAGATGCGAAAGAATAACCCAGGGTCGCTGACCACATGAGCGGCTCCCTCGAGGCCGACCGAAATGCCGTAAGCCTGAAACGCCGCCAGCACCACTGTAAGATACCGGGTGTACTGATTGATCATCTTGCGGCCGGCTTCGCCCTCCTTCTTGAGCTGCTCAAGAGTGGGCGAAACCGTCGTCATCAGCTGAATGATGATCGACGCCGAGATGTAGGGCATGATGTTCAGCGCGAAAATCGCCATGCGGTGGATGCCGCCGCCGGCGAACATGTTGAACATGCCAAGGATGCCGCCTGCCTGGGATTGAAATATCTGATCCCAGGCGTTGGGATCGATGCCGGGCAGCGGAATGTAGGTGCCGAGCCGATACACCAGGAGCGCGCCGAGCGTGAACCAGATGCGCTTTTTCAACTCATCGGCCTTGGCGAGAGCCGAGAAGTTGAGGTTAGCCGCCAGTTGTTCTGCCGCAGAGACCATCAGGTGCTCCGTATCCGCCCGGGCCTATATAGGCATCAGGCCGCCTGCTCGCTCGCCTCCACTTTAGGCGCAAGGATTTCGACCGTCCCGCCGGCCTTCTCCACCGCGGCCACCGCCGATTTCGAGGCGCCGTACACGGCAAGGGCGATTTTGGTCTTGATTTCGCCGCTGCCAAGCAGCCGGACACCGTCCTTCGCCCGGCGCAGGAGTCCCGCCTTGATGAGCGCCGCGGCATCAATCTTGGCGGCGCTGTCGAGAATTCCCGCCTCGATCGCCGCCTGAATGCGGCCGAGGTTCACTTCAGTGAACTTTTTAGCGAATTTCGTATTCCTGAAACCGCGCTTGGGTAGCCGGCGGTGTAGCGGCATCTGGCCGCCCTCAAAGCCCTTGATACGCACGCCGGAGCGCGCGGTCTGACCCTTGCCGCCGCGGCCGCCGGTCTTGCCTTTGCCCGAGCCGATACCACGACCGATGCGCTTGCGCGTCTTGCGGGCGCCGGGGCGGCCGGCGAGTTGATGCAGCTGCATCGGTTACTTCTCCACCACTTCAATCAGATGGGCGAACTTTTTGATCATGCCCCGGGTTTGCGGGGTATCGGCAAGCTCGGCGACGCGGCCGACCTTGTTTAGATTCAAACCGATCAGGGTTTCGCGCTGGGTATGGACCCGGCGCAACGGGCTTCCAGTCTGCCGGACCGTGACGGTCTTGCCTGTCTTTTTATCGGCGCTCATGGCCCGCTCCGTACTTATTCCGCCGTCGCTTCGGCATCGATGTCGCGGCGGCGCGCTTGCAGCGCCGAAACCTTGACGTTGCGGCGTGCGGCGACCGAACGCGGCGAGTCCTGGCGCTTGAGCGCATCGAACGTGGCACGCACGACGTTATAGGGGTTTGACGTCCCAATCGACTTTGCCACGACATCCTGCATGCCGAGAGTCTCGAATACGGCCCGCATCGGACCACCGGCGATAATGCCGGTGCCGGGAGGCGCCGCGCGCAAATAGACTTTGCCGGCGCCATGCCGGCCGGCGACGTCATGATGCAGCGTACGACCCTCGCGCAACGGCACCCGCGTCAGCCCCCGCTTTGCCGCATCGGTTGCCTTGCGGATCGCTTCCGGAACCTCACGCGCCTTGCCATGGCCGAAGCCGACCCTGCCCTTCTGGTCGCCGACGACGACGAGCGCAGCAAAGCCGAAGCGGCGTCCGCCCTTCACCACCTTGGCGACGCGGTTGATGTGCACGAGCTTGTCGACGAACTCGCTGTCGCGGTCTTCGTTTCTTCGCTCGCGGGGTTCACGTGCCATA
>JBARER010000041.1:0-43609 GCA_049796395.1 Xanthobacteraceae bacterium | reverse complement strand
GCGGCGCGCAGCTTGGCGATCTCCATGACATAGTTCATGCCAATGCCGAAGAAGAACGACAACCGCGGGGCAAAACGGTCGATGGCGAGATTGGCCGCGAGCCCGGCCCGGACATATTCGACGCCGTCGGCGAGCGTATAGGCGAGCTCGAGGTCCGCCGTCGCGCCGGCCTCCTGCATGTGATAGCCGGAGATCGAGATCGAATTGAACTTCGGCATCTGCGCCGAAGTGTAAGAAAAGATGTCCGAGATGATGCGCAGCGAGGGTTTCGGCGGATAGATGTAGGTGTTGCGCACCATGAACTCTTTGAGAATGTCGTTCTGAATGGTGCCGGCAAGCTTTTCAGGCGGCACGCCTTGCTCCTCGGCGGCGACGATATAGAGCGCCAGCACCGGCAGCACCGCGCCGTTCATGGTCATCGATACCGACATCTGGTCGAGCGGAATGCCGGAAAACAGCGTGCGCATGTCGTAGATCGAGTCGATCGCAACGCCGGCCATACCGACGTCGCCGGAGACCCGCGGATGATCGCTGTCGTAACCGCGATGAGTGGCAAGATCGAAGGCGATGGAAAGGCCCTTCTGTCCGGCTGCGAGATTGCGCCGATAGAAGGCGTTGGAATCCTCCGCCGTCGAGAAGCCGGCATATTGCCGGATCGTCCACGGCTGGGTGACGTACATGGTCGGGTAGGGGCCGCGCAGATAGGGCGCGATGCCAGGGTAGGTGTCGAGCGCGCCGAGACCCGCAAGATCGGCGGCGGCATAGCTGCCTTTGACCGCGATGCCCTCAGGCGTCTGCCAGGGGTCAACGTGCGAAGGCGCGGCCTCAACCGGCGCCGCGGATGCGGTGTCGGCAAATTCGATGTCCGAAAAATTCGGGATGCGGCTCATATGGCGCCCTTAACTTCCGATCATCCGGTCCCGGTCAGCCAACAATATCGTAAGCGGCAGTCAGTGTCGCCAGGAGGTCACAGCCCTCGTAAACGAAGGACTGCACGCCGGCAGCGCGCCAGGCCGCCTCGTGCTCGCCCGGGCGACCGGCCAGATAAACCTGCTTGGCACCGGCTGATTTGAGCGCCGCAACAGCCGCGGGCGCGTCTTTTTCATAGATTTTGTCGGACGAGCAAAGGCAAGCCAGTCCAGTGCCGGCGGTTTTGTAGACCGAAGCGAAATCCGGGCCCGGACTAGAGACCGCCTCGATGCCGCCGACTTCGAAAAAATTCTTGGCAAATGCCACCCGCGCATTGAACTCGGCCGGCGCGCCGAGCGTCGCCAGGAAAACCCTCGGCCGCGTACCGGCCTTGGCCAGAATTTGATCCGAGCGATCGCGCAAGGCTTCAAACGGCTCGGCCAGCCGAATACGGGGCAGCGCCGTGACCGCCGCCGCCACGTCTGCCGGCGCCGACCGCGGTGCAATGGGCAGAACAGCTGGCGTGCTTTCGGCGATGTCCGGATAGGCATTCGTCCCGGTCAACACATCCTTGCCGCGCGCGACTGCCTTCTGCCGCTCGGCCCGCACCGCGGCGACGTCGCGCGCGATCACTCCGCTCTCCAGCGCGGCCCAGACGCCGCCTGCCTTCTCGATCTCCTGAAAGATCAACCAGGCGGCGGCGCTAAGCTGTTTCGTCAGCGCCTCGATGGCACCGGAGCCCGCGGCCGGGTCGGCGACGCGTGCGAGGTTCGCTTCGTCCAGCAAGACCAATTGGCAATTGCGCGCCAGCCGGCGCGCGAAGGCGTCGGGCAGGCCGAGCGGCGCGGTATGCGGCAGCACGGTTATGGCATCGGCACCGCCGAGAGCGGCCGCAGCGACCGCAATCGTCGTGCGCAACAGGTTCACGTAAGGGTCGCGCCTGGTCATCATCCGCCAAGCGGTTTCTGCCGTAACCGTCGCCGGTTTTGCCGTAAGACCGCAGGCCGCCTCGACGCGCGCCCATAATGTTCGCGCGGCGCGGAATTTGGCTATGGTGAGAAACTGGTCGGCGTCGGCGGCGAGCCGGAAATAGATCGCATCGCGTGCCGCCGCGAGCGGCATGCCGGAAGCCTCGAGCGCGCGCAGGTAGGCCACTGCGCTCGCAATCGCAAAGGCAAGTTCCTGCGCGTCCGAGCCGCCGGCGTTATGGATGACGCGCCCGTCGGCGACGAGGAATGGCCCGGGAAAACCGGCGCCAGCGGCTTTAGCGACAACGGCAGCTAAATGCGGGGCCATCTCGCTCCACCCGGCGGGAGCGCGACCTGAGGCGGCAAAACCGCCGATCGCATTGAAGCCGGGGCGCAAGTGTACGGTCGATGGCGTCAGCGCGCGGCTTGCGATGAGGTCGGTTAGATGGCGGACGGCTTGGCGCGATTGCGCCGACAAATCGAGTTCGATCACCACTCCGGCATCGAGACGCACGCCTTCGAGCACGCGCGCCAGGGCTGCGGGCGAGGGGTCTAGGCCAAAGCCGTTGGCGCTTGCTGCGCCGGCAAACACCAGGAGGAGCCCGGTCGCTCCGTTCTCCAAATCTTCGAGCGCCTGCTTATTGGCGGCGGCTGGGTCGGGGTGGTCGACGCGCTGCATCACCGTCCAGGCGGTGCCAGGAGGACGGCCGGCAATAGGGCGGGCAGCGGCGGCGCGCTGATAGAGCGGCTCGATCGTCAGCCCGTCGTAGGTGCGGCTTTCCAGGCGCGAAAATGGCGCGCCCTTGAGCACGGTATCGACCAGCTTGCGCCAGTGCTCAGGCGCGGCTTCGGGAAAATCGCCTGCCAGCGACAGGGGTTCGGAGGCCGTCATAGCCGCAAAATGCCATGCTTAGGGTGATGGGCCAACCGACTTGCGGTGCAAACCTCGTGCCGCCAGCCCCGCCTATCGCGGCGGCAGCTTCTCGACACCGCTGACGTCGGTGCGCTTGAGCGCATCGCGCACCCGGTTGCCGGCAACAATTCGTTCGGGGGCGATTTCGGCAAGCGGCGCCAAGACGAAGGCGCGCTCCAACAGGCGCGGATGCGGCAGCGTGAGTTCGGGGTGGTCAAGCGTGAGATCGTCGTAGAGCAGGACATCGATATCGAGGGTCCGCGGCCCCCAGTGGCGCTCCTTGCCGCGGTCGCGCCCGAGCGCCCGCTCGACCGCGAGCGCGCTGGCGAGCAGATCGTGCGCCGGCAGCGTGGTCGCAACCTCAATGACCGCATTGATGAAAGCCGGTTGGTCGGTCACGCCCCAGGGCGGCGTGCGGTAATCCGAAGAACGCGCCACCAGCCGGACGGCCCGACCGTCGCACAATAGCGCAAGTGCCCGATCGAAGGTCGAGCGCACGTCGCCGACATTGCCGCCCAGCGCGAGAAATGCCTCGGCGGACGATTCAGGCAATTTGTCAGCCATGTTTGCGGTTGCGCGCGCGCTCAACGGTCACGCCGACGTCATCGAATGTTGCTGCGATGGGTGCGTGCGGCTTGTGCACGGTGACGCGGATGCCGCGAACCAGCGGGCAGCGTTGGAGGACGGCGTCGGCGACCGCGCCGGCGGCGGCTTCGACCAACTGATAGCGGCGCGCACAGAATGCCTCGCTCGCCGTTTTCACGACCGCATCGTAGGAAACGGTGTCCTTGAGTTTGTCGCTGCGCGAAGCTGCGTCGAGATCGATATCGAGGGCGAGGTCGAGCCGGAAGGTCTGTCCGACCTTGGCCTCATGCTGCATGACGCCGTGGTAGGCATGCAGCGCCAGTCCGTTGACGAAGATGGTGTCGGTCATCGCGCGGACCTGATGGCGGCGGCGACCGCAAGCGCCTGCGCCGTCGGCGCGACGTCGTGGACGCGGAGAATGGCGGCGCCGTTTTCGGCGGCGATCAGATGGGCGGCGAGCGACCCGCCGAGGCGTTCGCCGGGGTTCGATGGAACGATGGCGTTGATGAAACGCTTTCGCGAGGCGCCGATCAAGAGCGGCAGATCGAATCCGCGCCATTCATGGAGCCGGGCGATGCAAGTGAGGCTTTGTTCCGAAGTCTTGCCGAAACCGATACCCGGATCGAGCACGATGCGGTCATGGGCGATGTTGGCCGCCCAGGCGATTTCGAGCGAGCGCGAAAAGAAGTCCGTGACGTCGGCGATGATGTCGATATTCGGATCGGCGGTGTCGCGGTTGTGCATGATAACGATGGGCGCGCCGTGCTCGGCGATGACGCGCGCCATGTCCGGGTCGCGCTGCAGGCCCCAGACGTCGTTGACGATTGTCGCGCCGGCTTCGAGCGCCCAGGCCGCGACTTGGGCTTTCATCGTATCGATCGAGACTGGAACGCCGAGCGTCGCGGCCGCGGGCAGGATCGGTTCGAGCCGCGCCCGCTCTTCCTCGATGGTGACGGGACGCATGCCGCCGTAAGGCCGGGTCGATTCAGCGCCAATGTCGATGATGTCGGCGCCATCGGCGGCGAGTTGCCGCGCACGCTCGATGGCCGCAGGCGGTTCGAGGAATTGACCGCCGTCGGAAAAGGAATCCGGGGTTACGTTGAGAACACCCATCAGCAACGGCCGCGAGGGCGGTCGTGGTTTTGACAAGAGCTGCACCAGCACATTGCCGGACGTCACGCCCTTGCTGGAGCCGGTGCCGGGGCCCGGGCCGGGATTTGTATGCTGGGCCTCGCTGGCGGCCGTTACTTTGGCCATTGTGCGGCTCATTGCGGCGAGCGGTGTCGTGTCGCTTTGCGCGGTCACCGAGATTTAGTCAAGCTAGAGCGGCCGGCTCGATCGCCGTAAAGATTGTCGCAGCTCAGTAGCGGATGATGGGCTGCAGCCCTTTGGCGTCCTCGATCCAGCGTGTCACCATGTTTACCGAGGGTAAGACCTGTACCAATTTGCGCTTGGTGTTGGCGTCCTTCATGGCGAGCGCGAGCCGCTCCGGATTACGAAAGCGGAGTTCGTTGGCGGTACGCACACCGGCGACGCGCAAGAGCTCCGCGTAGTCCCAGCCGACGCCCTTGATACGCATGCGATCCGCGGCCGTCACCCAATCGAGAACGAGTTTCTCATCGGCGCCGGTTTTCTCCGCTAACCTGAGCCGCAGTTTCGGCGTCTTGGCCGATCGCAGGAGGCTAACAGTGGTGCGAATCCCATCCGACCTGAGGATCGCCGCTATGTCGGTCCCGATCCCCTGAATTTCGGTAATGGGATACGCCATCCAAGTCTCCCCCCAAGAACAATAGCGTCGCAATAATCAGAAGCCGTACTCAAACAAACTGCGCCAGACCCGGAATGGTGCCGACAATTTCGCCGACCGCATCCTCGCCAGCCTGCTCGCGCGCATAGGCGATAACGGCCCGCGTTACGCTTTGGACCTGACTCATGCTCAAGCCCGCCGACATCATGCGCATTCCTGCGCCCATCACGCCCCCCATCGCGCCGGACATGAGCCCGCCATTGCTTTCGCCCGCGGCCTTTTGCGCCAACGCCGCCGCTCCCGGAAGCTTGGCCAAAAGCTGCTGAATCTTGTCCGGTGGTCCTTCCTTGACCAGAAAATCGAGAATGATACCGACGGCCTTTTCCGCGGTCGCACGGTCAATCCCGGCATCGGCGACAAGCCGTCCGATCAGTTCGTCCATATCTCCACGCCATCCCCGTATCCGCACTTTCGGCGGATTTTCACCATATTGGACGCCCGGCACGGGCGTTACAAGCAATAGGGGGCGATTTGCCGCGTGAGCACGCGAAGCGCGCGAAAAGCGTTGCAAACATGCAACGCTTTCGTGGGGTCGTGCGGTGGAGTTGACGCCATCCGCGCGTTATAAAATCGAAATTGTCTAATGCGGGCGCGAATTCGAAGGTGACGCTATGACGGCAACGGAAGCACTGCCCCAGGTCCTCGAACGGATCGATCGCGACTTGCAGTCCAGTCTCGATCGTCTGTTCGCACTTTTGCGCATCCAGTCGGTCTCGACCGATCCGGCCTACGCGCCGCAATGTGCCAAGGCGGCCGAACACGTCGCCGCCGACCTGAAAAGCCTCGGCTTTTCGGTCAGCGTGCGACCGACGGCGGGCCACCCGGTCGTGATCGGCAAAAACGGCGACGGCAAAGCCCCCGCCAATTCCGACGGCAACGCGCCGCGCGTGCTGTTCTACGGTCATTATGACGTACAGCCGGTCGACCCCGTCGATCTATGGCAATCGCCCCCCTTCGAGCCGCGCATTGAGACGCTTGCCGATGGCCGCAAAGCCATTGTCGCGCGTGGGGCCTGTGACGACAAAGGCCAGGCTATGACGTTCGTCGAAGCCTGCCGCGCCTTCAAGGCGGTCACCGGCAAGCTGCCGCTGGATATCACCATGCTGATCGAAGGCGAGGAGGAATGCGGTTCCAAGCATCTCTTCGAGTTCGTCCGTGACAACGCCGCCGAACTCAAGCGCGATCTGGCCCTGGTGTGCGACACCGGCATGTGGGACGGCGAGACGCCGTCTATCACGACATCGCTGCGCGGGCTGGTTTATGAGGAAGTGAGACTGACCTGCGCGGACCGGGACCTGCATTCGGGTCTGTTCGGCGGCGCGGCGCGCAACCCCATTCATGTTCTCGCCGAAATCCTGTCAGCCTTGCATAAGCCGGACGGTTCGGTCGCCATTCCCGGCTTCTACGACGGCGTTCATGAATTGCCGGCCGATATCAGGGACGATCTCGCCGGCCTGAATTTGACCGCGGAAAAATTTTTGGGCCAGGTCGGTCTGAAAATTCCAGCTGGCGAACAGGGCCGCATGTTGATCGAGCAGATTTCGACGCGGCCCACAGCCGAGGTCAACGGCATCATCGGTGGCTATACCGGGGAGGGGGCCAAGACCGTCATCCCCGGCAAGGCCATGGCGAAAGTGTCGTTCCGTCTCGTCGGCGCGCAGGACCCCGATAAGATCCGCGCCGCCTTCCGCGAGTTCGTGCGGGCACGCGTTCCCGCCGACTGCCACGTGGACTTCGGTAACTTCACCAGCGCGCCGGCGTTCGAAGTGGCGTTCGACAGCCCGGCGCTGACTAAAGCGCGGGCCGCGCTGGGGCAGGAGTGGGGCAAGAAGGCGGTGACCGTCGGTGCCGGCGGCTCGATCCCGATCGTCGGCGATTTCAAGACGGTGCTCGGCATGGACACGCTGATGGTCGGCTTTGCGCTCGATGACGATCGCGTCCATTCGCCGAACGAAAAATACGATCTGAAATGCTTTCACAAAGGCATCCGCAGCTGGGCGCGGATTTTGGCGGCACTGGCGGACTAGTGGAGCGGATTTGACATTCGCTACTCACCCAGCCGCAAACTCATGAAGCGAAAGTAATCCAAAAGCTCCACTAGGACTGACATTTGCTAGTGGTCCTTTGATTCTAACATTCGCATGATGGCATCCCGGACAGGGGTGCGAGTGTTAGAATCGGACCACTAGCCCGGAACCAACAAGAAGCTTCGGCGGTCGGGATCGGCCACCTGGTTAGATATAGGCGATGGCGCTTGCTTGCTTGCGCTGCTGCGCGGCCCGCCGCTTGCGATTTTGCAGAAACGCCGCCGGCGGACTTGGATTGTCGTTGCGTAGCACAATGCGCGCGATGTGCTCGTAGAGTGCTTTCGGCGAGACCGGCTTGACCAGCATCTCGTCGGCGCCCGCGCTGCGGATGGTGAGCGCTGCGGATTTGGTCAGATATCCGGATAAGACGATGACCGAAGCGGTGCGGCAAGGCGACTGCGGCTCCTTCACCTTCTTGATGAAGCGCAGGCCATTGACATCTGGCATGATGAGATCGGTGATGATGATGTTCGGCAGCACGCTGCGTGCAAGCTCGAATGCCTCGGCGCCGTCCGCCGACTCATAAATCTCACGGCTGCCGAATCCCAGCAGCATCGAGTGGGTCAGGCGCCGTGAAAATGGCTGATCGTCGACGATCAGAAAACTGACCGCGGCAAGGTCGAGCGGAAACGACGAGCGACTGGCTGGCACGATGCCGCCTCAGATCGCTTTGACGGAGCGGATGTCGCGGCCCGCGCCTTCGGGGCGCTGCCGTGCCAGATCCGCGGCGACGCGCGAAACCGTGCCTCTGGCCTTGGCCAGCGCATTGCACATGCGCGCTTTGCTGGGCGAGTCCGGCCAGTTTGACAATGTGATCTCCTGCTTCTCGAGGGCGACCATCAGCGTTTGCAGCTTTTCCAGCGCGCCTAGCGACTCGCCATCGAGATTATGCGCCTGCAGTGTGCGGGAAAGAAAATTCAGAACGTCGTCGCCGGCGGTTTGCGGGAGGGTTACCCGGCGCTCTTCGCCAGCTTTTGCCGCCTTAGTCATCACCCCTCCATCGGCACTCGACGAACGCCGTCTTGCGGCCCAGGAAGCCCCGGCCAATCCGTCTTAACCCCACGGTTGAGGTTCATATAGCAGCCCCTGTTATCGACGGAACAATTTTGCGCGGACCGGCTGTCAGAAATTGCCTGACATCTTTACCGCTCGTTCACCAAACTTGAATGCTGTCGGCGGGCCGCTAAAGCTCGAGCCAACCTTGCGCCGAAGCGTAGCGCACCAGCTCCGCGCGCGTCTTCAGCCCGAGCTTCTCCAGGCCGCGCGCCTTGTAGGTCTCAACCGATTTCACCCCGACATCGAGCCTTGACGCGATCTCCTTATTGGTCAGGCCCAAGCCCGCCATTTTCAGAACCGCCGCCTCGCGTTCGGTCAGGGCGGGTACGCCGCCGCTCTGTGGGGTGGCCTTGCTGCTGGTCCGTTTACCGTCATGCGTCCGCGTGGAAATCGACGGGTCGATGTAAATGCCGCCGACCATGACGGCACGGATGGCTTGTACGAGGTTCTCCACGGCAGATCGCTTGAGCACATAACCGCGAACGCCGGCCTCCATCGCCTGGTTGAGATAGGCGCGGTCTTCGTGCAGCGTCAGCATCAGCACGCTCACCTGCGGTATTTCGGCGGCGAGCCTGCGGCTCAAGACGATACCGTTAAGTTCCGGCATCGAAATATCAAGCACGGCGACGTCGGGCCGCTTGTCGCGAATGACCTTCAGCGCAGCGAGCCCGCTGGCGGCTTCGCCGACCAGTTCGAAGTCGTCTTCCGCGCGAAGCAAGTTGCGCAGCCCGTCCAGCACGATAGGGTGGTCATCAGCGAGCACGATACGCGTTTTGTTCATGCCGGCGGCCTCTGAGCGTCGAGCGCAATGCGCGCAAACAGCGTGGTGCCGCCGCCGGGCGCAGACTCGACCTCAAGTGTGCCGCCGATGAGCCCAAGCCGTTCACGCATCCCGTCAAGGCCGAGCCCGTGTTGCGTGCCGGCCTTTGCGCCTTGCGCTGCGGCGTCAAAGCCGCAACCGTTGTCCTCGACGATGACCTGCAGCATCGCTTCGGCGCGGCGCACGATAACGCTGACGTTCGACGGCCGTCCGGCATGTTTGACGATATTGGTCAGCGCTTCTTGGACGACGCGATAGATGGCGGTGCCGATTTCGCCGGGGACTTCGTCGAGTCGAGGATCGTCGCAGTGAAAGTCGATCTCGGTACCGCACTGCTCGCTCCATTCGCCGACGTAACTGGCTAGCGCTCTGCGCAAGCCCAGTTCGTCGATCGAGGGTGGCCGAAGCTCCCAGGCAATCCGATGCAGCGTCTTGCCCATCTCTTCCATGCGCTTGCGCACCAGCTGCAGGCGCTCGCGCGCCGGCTTCGCGGTGAGCGCGTCGATCTCGTTGAGTTCGAGAATGGCCGCAATCAGGCTCTGGCCGGCCTGATCGTGCAGTTCGTGCGACAGCCGTAGCCGCTCGTTTTCCTCGGCCATCGACAGATGGCGGCGCAACCCGGTCACCAGATGCGACTTTATCTCGCTGTCGGCCGCCAATTGCGAATTGGCTTGCGACAGGCCTTTGAGCAGACGATCGCGCTCGGTGATCAGTGCCGCAGTCGGCAACGACCAGAACGCGGTGATGGCGAGGAAACCCTGCAAGCCGAATATCCGCTGCGATACGTCGGATTGGTTCAGAAACAGCGGCTGTCCCACCTCCGATACCACGTAGAAGCTCGCAACGATCGCGACCATGCAGGTCGCCGCCGCAGCGCCGATGATACCGAATCGCACGGTCGCCAGCAGTATCGTTGGCGCGATCACAAAGATGATCGGTCGAAAATAGTCGGCGGAAATGCTGACGGCGATAAATAGAACCGAGATGGCGACGACTTCCGGAATTCGCTCTTTGATGCGTTGCGTGCGCCACTCGCTGGACATGATGCTGATCAGGAATGGGACCAGGATCATCATGCCGAGCGCATGGCCGGCGTACCAGTTTCGCCAGAGGGGGGGCCACGCCACGTCGTGAGCCAAACCGTAAACGCTGGCACTCAGCAACGTGCTGCCAATCGGCGCTATGCCGCCGGCCAGGAACATGAAGGTGAGTATGCCGTTGAACGAGGTCAGGTTGGATGGACTAACCTGGAATGCCGCCAATAGCGCCAAGGCGCTGACGACCTCGATACCGTCGGCGATCCCCAGTACGGCGCAAAGCTCGTAGCTATTGCCGGTCAGCATGCTTGCCAATGCTATCGCCGCCGATCCACCGACGATGATCGAAGCGGAGTTTGCGAAGCTGCGCGAATGGCAGACGAGCACGGCCAGCATGATGGCGTCTGCCGGCCAAAGCGTAGCGACGAGATTTGAGTGGCGTGAAATCGATAGGGTCAAAGCCGAAACCAGAAAGATGACGATCGGCATTACGATGTGGCAGCGCGGCCGAAGATTTGGCAACGCCTCGCCATCGCCGAGAGTGGCCGTCGCCGTTGGCGACAATTGAGCCGCGGGCGCTCCCACCGATAGCTGGGCAGAGGCCAGTGCAGCCAGTATATGCGGCAATACGGGCATTGAACGCTCGCCATGGCAGATCGCTTAGGCTGCCGTCCTGAAACGAATCGGTATCCTGGCGGCGCCGAGATAATCTCACGTCAGACAGCCGCCGCAACCGGCGGAAACGCCCAGCTTGGTCGCCTGCCTAGCTCACTCGGTCGAGGCTTCGATCAGCCGGGGGGTGACAAAGCGATCCAGCCGGCCGGCCTGCGGATGAATGAGCGACCAATCGTCGATCGGCAGATCGATGACCACGAGCCCTGTCGTCGGCAGCTTTTCTTTGAGTTGCTCGCGCATCCCGATGTCGCCCGAGGCGATCAGCTGCACGGCAAGCTCTTGCAGACCCGGATTGTGGCCGACGAGGAGAAGCGTGGTTGCCTTGGGCGCCTCGACAATGACGGCAACGAGCGCACCCGGAGTCGCATTGTAGATGCGTTCGTCGCTGACCGCCGACGGTGGCTTGCCAAAAGGGCCCGCCGCCAGCGTCCAAGTCTCTTGCGCCCGCCTGGCTGGCGACACCGCCGCAATATCGGGCACCAGGCCGTGATGCGCCATATAGGCGCCGATGGCCGGCGCGTCGGCACGGCCGCTCTTGGTAAGCCGGCGATCGCGATCGCGTTCGCCCGGCGTAGCTCGCTCGGTTTTGGCGTGGCGTAGCAGCATCAGACGGCGCATGGCGGTAATGTCGTCTTCCCGATCCAAGGAGTCCAGTGCGGTGGAACTGAAGCGCGGGACACTAGTCGGGTCGAGGCGAACTCCTTACATTGCAGACGCATGCCGCGGGAACTGTGTTGCAAAGCGTCTTCATGAACGAACCGGACAGCAAAGCCCCGGACAGCAAAGCCCCGGACAGCAAAGCCTATGGCGACAGCTGGTATGCCGCGACAATGGTCGACGCGCCGCCACGGTCGCAGTTGTCATTGGATCTCGACGTCGATGTCTGTGTCGTCGGCGGTGGGTTGGCGGGCTTGACGACGGCGCGCGAAGTCGCGCGCCGCGGCTGGTCGGTAGTGCTGTTGGAACGAGGCCGTCTGGCGCAGAGCGCCTCCGGCCGCAATACCGGCTTTGTGCTGCCCGGCTTTGGTGCCGATGCCGACAAGCTGGTCGCCAGGGTCGGCTTCGAGCGCACCAAAGACCTGTGGTCGCTGGCGCAGGCGGGGCTCGATTATGTCCGCCGCAATGCGCATTCCGATCCGGCCGCACGCATAGATGCGCAAAAGGGCTGGCTCTACGTTTCCAAGAAAGACAACAGCGATGAATTTTTAGATTACGTCGCGCTGCTTGGCGAACTTGGCTGCGAGATCGAGGGTTGGCAGACGGAGCGCGTTCGCGCGGTCCTGCGCAGCGAACGGTATTTCAACGCTATCAATTACCTGCAGGCGATTACCATCCATCCGCTCAACTACGCGCTGGCCCTTGCGGCGGCTGCGGAACGCGACGGTGCCCGCATTTTCGAACACACTCCGGCGCTGGCGATCGATCCGACGGGCGTGCGCAAGCGCATCGTCACTCCCGGTGCGCGATTACGCGCCAATCACGTCGTGCTGTGCGGCAATGTGGAGCTCGGGCTCCTGCCGCGGCTTGCCACGACGCTCGTGCCGATGACGACTTATGTGATCGCCACGGCGCCGCTCGGCGAAAAGCTTGCGGAAGCGGTCGGCTATCCCGGCGGGATCAGCGATTCCGATCATGCGGACAATCACTACCGCATCGTCGGCGGCGATCGCTTGATGCTGTCAGGGCGCGCGACCGCCTGGACGAGGGACGTGCAACATTATGTCAGGGCGCTGACCGGCGACATCAAAAAAACCTATCCACAACTCGGTGACGTCGCCGCCGAATATGCCTGGAACGGCACGTTGGGAATTACCGTGCACCGCATGCCGCAGATCGGCGAACTCGGCCCGGGGGTATGGCTCGCCAGCGGCTTTGGTGGTCATGGGCTCAACACCACGGCGATGGCCGGCAACCTGATCGCGCGCGCCGTTGTCGAAGGCGATCAGAGCTGGCGGCAATTCACTCCCTTTGAACTGGTCTGGGCCGGCGGCGTGTTCGGCCGCGCCGCGGCCCAGGCGCGCTCCTGGATCAAACGGCTGCGCAACCGCTTCGAGGAGCGCCGCGCCAAGGCGCGCGAACTCGTGCATCGCCAGGCGAGGGAAGTCGAGGCCGCGCGCGCGGCACGCCAGGCCGCGGCCGAGCAACCGATCCGGGAAACTGTGCAGCCCGAAACAGTTCAGCCGACGACCGTGCAGCCGGAGATCATGCAGCCGGAGATCATGCAGCCGGAGACAGTCGCCACACCCGAGTCTGCGCCGACGGAAGTGGAACTGGTCGCGGGCGAGAGGGCCGTCGCTTTTGCGTCCGCGAACCATCCCCTGGCGGGGTACACCGAAGAGCCGACGCCGCAACTAGCGGCCATGGCCAATAGCGGCACTCCCGCGGATTCACCGAAGCGCAAAAAGCGGCATCCAAGGGCCAAGCGCAAGACGGACCAGAGCACCAATCACCTCAAGCCCTAGTTTGTCAGTTCCGAACTTCGCACGCTTAGGCCGCACGCTCCGCGCGAACCTTGGAATCGAACAGGCACTCGCAACGCATTGATCTGCCGTGGCTTTGATTGAGAACTCCGCCCGCGTGCGACCGAAATAATGCCGCGGTCCTGCCGAGGCCCCGCATCTTACGGCGCGTGCTAAACCTATTGGCAACAGTTCCAGCCCAAAGTCGCCGTTAACCATTTCTTCCGCTCGCCCCAGCGTGTCGCCTGCGATATGATGGCCTCCATTCGCTCGGCGGAGCACGGGGGTGGCGTTATGACGGGGCGGTACTCGGTACTTGTGTTACTTGGCGTGCTGGCGCCGGGCTTGGCCGCGGCGGCCGATCTTCCCGTTCAGCCGACAGTGCCGACTGCGCCGGCGGTCTACGCACCTGCCGCCCCCGATTGGATTGTCACCATCGGACTTGAAGGCCGCATCATTCCCGGCTTCCCGGGAGCCTCGGACAAGAAGCTTGGCTGGTCGGCATTGCCGCTCTTCAGCATTCGAAAGCAAGGCGAGCCGCCGGACTTTTTCGGACCGCGCGACAGTTTCAGCTTCAGCGTCATCAATACCCCTGCGTTCCAATTCGGTCCCGCTGTGCAAATCATCAGCCGGCGCAAGGCGTCGGATTACGCGCAGACTTACGGCTTGGCCGACGTGGATTACGCGGCGCAGGTCGGCGCCTTTGCCAATTTCTGGCCGCTACCATGGTTGCGGCTGCGCGGCGAAGCGCGCCAAGGTATCGGCGGCGAGACCGGCGTTACCGGCGACGTTTTTCTCGATGCGGTGGTTCCGATCGGGCAATGGACTTTCTCGGCCGGACCCAGAGTGACGGTGCAGACGGCGGCGGCGACGTCGCCCTATTTCAGCATCACGGCGGCGCAAGCTACCACTGCTAATCTCCTGCAACCGGGCTTGGCGCCGTTGACTGCCTATCATGCCGGCGGCGGCCTTTATTCCTACGGCGCCGGCACGCAACTGCAATACGCGTTCAACGAAACATGGACCGCTCACGCCTTCGTCGAATATCAGCGGCTCACCGACTCGGCGGCCGATTCACCATTGGTGACGCAGCGCGGCTCACCCAATCAGTTCATTTACGGTCTCGGCGCCACCTATTCCTTCAATATGCACCCGCTGTGGTGAGCGCCGCGCCGGCGCTGTGGTGAGCTCGCATCAAATTCGCTGGAAATGGATCTGATCGGCGACCGCCGTCCAGAGCGCGATGTCGGCAATCAGGCGTTTCCTGAATTCCTCGGGGCTGGATGGTGCGGCTTCGTTGCTAAACGTGCGCAGCCGCTCGATTGTCGCCGGTTCTTTGAGGATGCGGACAACCTCGGTGTTCAGGCGCGTGAGGATCGGTTCGGGAAGTCCGGCCGGCGCAACTAATCCCTGCCAGCCACCGACGTTGAAGCCGGCAACGCCGCTTTCGGCCACGGTCGGCGTATCGGGCAAACCGAAATAACGCTTCGCGCTGGATACGGCGAGCGCGTTAAGGGTGCCGCTGCGCACGAATTCCATAAGACCTGTCGGCGGATCCATCATGAAATCGAGGCGGCCGGCGACGAGATCGGTAACCGCCGGCGCGCTGCCGTGATAGGGCACGTGCTGAACCTTGATCTTGGTCTTAAGCGCGAACAGCTCGATAGCGAGGTGCGGCCCTGAGCCAATTCCCGGCGTGCCGAATAATAGCGGGTTTGGCCGCGTCCGCGCTGCGCTGAGAAGCTCGGCGACGCTCTTGATCCCGCTCTGGGCATTGGTCGCCATGAGGTAGGGATATTCGGAGATCAACGTGATGGTGGTGAAGTCGTCCACCGGGCGGTAGGGCAGGTGGGCGAAGGTCGCAGCCGTGCTGGCGTGCCCCGAGGGAATGACGCTGAGCGTGTAGCCATCGGGGGCGGCGCGCGTCACCTGGGCGGCCGCGGTGATGCCGGAGGCGCCCGGGTGACTTTCGACGATCACCGATTGGCCGAGCGTCTTGGTGAGGCCGTCGGCGAGAATACGCGCGACAACGTCGGACGGGCCGCCCGGCGGAAAGCCGTGAATGATCGTGATCGTGCGCGAGGGCCAGTCCGCTTCTGCGGCGGCCGGCTTGATTGCAAAACCGGCAAGACCGCCGATCATGGCCCGGCGCGTGAATGCGCTCATGACGTTTCCTCCGTTCCACTCAAGACGACGCGCACTAGTGGAGCGGATTTGACATTCGCTACCCACCCAGCCGCAAACTCGTGAAGCGAATGTCAAATCCAAAAAGCTCCACTAGGACTAGCGTCCTTCGCGCCGCGTCATAAAGGCCAGCCGCTCGAACAGGTGCACGTCCTGCTCGTTCTTGATCAGCGCGCCGTGCAACGGCGGAATGAGCCGCTTCGGGTCCCGCTCGCGCAGCGTTTCGACCGAAATGTCCTCGACCATGAGAAGCTTGAGCCAATCAAGCAGTTCGGATGTGGAAGGTTTCTTCTTCATGCCCGGCACTTCGCGGATCTCATAGAACAGCTTCAGCGCTTCGGCGACCAGACGATTCTTGATGCCGGGGAAATGCACCTCGACGATGGCGCGCATGGTGTCTGAATTGGGGAAGCGGATGTAGTGGAAGAAACAGCGGCGCAAAAACGCGTCCGGCAATTCCTTTTCGTTGTTCGACGTGATTATGACGATCGGGCGGCGGTGCGCATGGATGGTCTCGCCGGTTTCGTAGACGTAGAACTCCATACGATCGGGCTCCTGCAGCAGATCGTTGGGGAATTCGATGTCGGCCTTGTCAATCTCATCGATGAGCAGAACCGGACGCTCGTCGGCGACGAAAGCCTCCCATAATTTGCCGCGCTTGATGTAATTACGGATCTCCTTCACCCGCGCGTCGCCCAATTGACTGTCGCGGAGGCGGGTGACCGCGTCATATTCATACAGCCCCTGCATCGCCTTGGTGGTCGATTTGATGTGCCATTCGATCAGCGGCGCCGACAGCGCCTTGGCGATCTCGATCGCCAGCACGGTCTTGCCGGTACCCGGCTCGCCCTTGACCAGCAACGGCCGTTCGAGCGCTATCGCGGCGTTGACCGCCACTTTGAGGTCGTCGGTGGCGACGTAGGAGCCGGTGCCTTCGAAACGCATGTTCCGCTCACTGTCTCATCGGTTAGCAAAGCTCGACACTGATGACACAGCGCATCGCGCCCGGCAATTTTTGCCCGTAGAGCGGCATAAGTGCACCACCCGCCAGCCGCGGCGTTAAACTAAACCGCTGATTCTAAAACGGAAAACTGTGGCACGCCGCTTGCTGCCGCCGCTGTTGCGTGCGGCTGTGTGCCGCTGTCGTGTTGAGCTCGAGTTGGAGACAAGTCATGGGTATCTTCGATGCGTTGACCACCGCAGTGGCTGGTCTACAGGCGCAGTCCTTCGCTCTTCAGAACATTTCCGGCAACATCGCTAACTCGGAAACGACCGGTTACAAGGAAACCGACACAAGCTTCCAGGACCTCGTCTCAGCGGCGGCGCAAAACCAACAGACCGCGGACGGCGTTATCTCGAACTCGGTCTCCACAAATACCGTGCAGGGAACGATCACCAGCACGTCGGTCGCAACCGATATGGCCATCAACGGCGAGGGCTGGTTCGTGGTGGCGCAGCCGACGGGGCAAGCCGACAATCAGCCCGTGTTCAACGGCGTAAATGACTACACGCAAGCCGGCGACTTCGCGGTGAATAATTCCGGGTATCTGGTCAACGGTTCCGGCTATTACCTGATGGGCATTCCGATCAACCAGGCTACCGGGAACGCTGACGGAAGCGTTCCGCAGGTTTTGCAATTCAACAACAATTTCTCACCGGCCGTGGCGACGACGTCCGTCAGCTATGAGGCCAATCTGCCGAGTACGCCTTCGTCCGGCACTCTCGATCCGAGCGATTTTGCTAATAACCCAATTGCTGGAGCTGAAATCATCGGTACTGGGGCGACCTTGTCGCCCGATGCGGCGGCTGCGGGGACCGGGTCGGTCAATACTCTTACCGACGCCACCACGCTGACCTCGCTGGGCATGACTTCGGGCGATGTCATCTCGGTCGGTGATGGCACCAATACCACCCAATTTACGGTGACGAATACCAGCACGGTCGGGGACCTGATCGACGCCATCAACTCCAGCACGACGGGCAACGCGGCGGTCAGCGCGACCCTCAATTCCGGCAGCCTGGTGTTGACCGGAAGCAACGACACCGCCACGGTGTCGATCACCGGCACTGGCACTACTGACGCGGCGGACCTCGGGTTCGGCTCATCAAACAACACCTTTCAGCCGACCAATCTGCTGACGCAAGGGTTGAGCGGTAAAACGCTGACCGTTTCGGTAGGCGGCGGTGCGGCACAGACTATCACTTTTGGCACCGGCGCCGGCGACGTCGCCACGCTTGCGCAATTGCAGACCGCCGTTCAAGGGCTCACCGGCGTGGTCGGCTCGGTCGATACAAGCAACGGCAATATCAGCCTGTTGGCGACCGACCCGACCGCCTCGCTCGTCATCGGGGGCACTGCATCGCCCTCGGCATTCGGCATCCAAAATGCATCGGTCTCGCCTGGCAACGGGACCGTCATCGGCAGCGACCTGTCGACCTTCACTAATCAATCAATCGACGGTGGGTCCATCACTTCCTACGACAGTGAAGGCAATCCACTTAACGTACAATTCCGATGGGCCGAAGTGAGCAATAGCAATGGCCAGGGTGTTTGGAATCTATA
Organism: Xanthobacteraceae bacterium; assembly: GCA_049796395.1. Classification (GTDB taxonomy): domain Bacteria; phylum Pseudomonadota; class Alphaproteobacteria; order Rhizobiales; family Xanthobacteraceae; genus BOG-931. The sequence goes on along the minus strand of JBARER010000041.1, from coordinate 25,546 downwards.
TTACCAGACCAATCCCAGTGCCACGGGCTCGGAGGCGGCCTGGCAGAATGTCGGTACGAATTTCATTTTCAACTCGAGCGGACAGCTAATCCAACCGACAACCAGCGCGCTTACTATCCCGAGTCTGACCGTCAATGGCGACACGTTGAGCAACGTCGAGCTCAATTTTGGCAGCAACGGCCTTACTCAATTCGCCGATACAAGTTCAAGCAGTGCAGCGCAGGTCAGTGAGTTGCAACAGAACGGCTACGCCGCCGGTCAACTGGAGTCGGTTTCAGTCAACACCCAGAACCAAGTCGTGGGTTCGTTTTCGAATGGCCAGACCGTTGCGTTGGCGGATATCACGCTCGCGACATTCAACGGTCCGGATTCGCTGCAGGCACTCAACGGCGGCGCTTACGCGGCGACGACCGGGTCTGGTCCGCCGATTTACGGTGCGACCGGCACCATTCAAGGCAGCTCGCTGGAGTCGTCGAACGTCGACATTGCCACCCAGTTCAGCGATTTGATCGTGGCGCAACAGGCCTATGGGGCCAATGCCCGCGTGATGCAGACGGCCGATCAGATGATCCAGAGTTTGCTGCAAGTGATCCAGTGACAATAGATGGGATTGGCTTGTGAAGAGAGCCGGCGCATCGTTCTCGAACTGTGACACGCGTGGACCGGCGCCATGAGCATCAATCAAGCGCTGTCGGTCGCGGTGGCGGGCGTAAACGTCACCCAGCAGGCGCTGTCGGTGGTCGCCGGCAACGTGGCGAACGCCAACACGCCCGGCTATGTCGACGAGAGCCTCGGCCAGCAAGAATTTGCGGTCGTCGGCCAGCCGGGCACGAGCGTCGACGTCACCGGCATCAATCGCAATTTAAGCACGCTGCTGCAAAACCAGTTGTGGACGGAAACCTCCGGCGATTCCTATGCCGACACGTCGTCGCAGCTCTACCAGCAGCTCCAGCAAATCTACGGCACGCCGGGCTCGTCAACGTCGTTTGACGGGATTTTCGATAATTTCACCTCCGCGTTGCAAACGCTGGCGACCAGCCCAAGCTCTTACTCGGCGCAAAGCGGCGCGGTCAGCGCCGCGCAAAGCCTGGCGCAGAATCTCAATTCGATGACGGCGTCAGTACAGCAGTTGCGCACCCAGGCGGAGCAGGGCATCGCCAGCGGCGTGCAAACCGCCAACACGATGCTGCAGAACATCGCTCAAATCAATCAGCAGCTCGTTGCCTCGACGTCCGATAGCGCTGCGGCCTCGCTCGAGGACCAGCGCGATCAGGACATTACGCAGCTCTCGCAGTTGATGAACGTCACGGTGAACGAAGGGGCCAATAACCAAGTATCGATCTATACCGGCAACGGCCAGCAATTGGTTGCCAATAACCAGGCTTCGCAGCTTTCATTCAACGACGTGGGCTCGCTGTCGGCGACTTCACAATGGAGCGCCGATCCGAGCCAGGACAGCGCCGGCACGATTACGCTGACATCGCCGAGCGGGCAGAGCACCGACCTTATCGCCAGCGGCGCCTTTCAGTCGGGGCAGATCGGCGCCTATGTGCAGATGCGGGATACGATCCTGCCGCAGGCGCAGAGTCAGCTCGACGAGATGGCGAACCAGATGTCGCAGGCGTTGTCCAACCAGACTACCGCCGGCACCGCCGTGACCTCCGGTTCACAAGCCGGATTCAGCGTGGATGTCGGCAGCGTGGTGCCGGGCAATACGGTGCAGCTTACTTACACCAACGCCCAAAACGTCCAGCAAACCGTTACTATTGTCGCATTGGGCGCCGGCGGTACACTGCCGGCTCAAGCATCCAGTTCGACCAACCAAGTCATCGGGGTAAACTTCTCTGGCGGCATGAGTTCGGTCGTTTCGCAACTCAATTCCGCGCTTGGCACCAACCTGCAATTTTCCAATCCTTCCGGTACTGTTTTGCAGGTGCTTAACAACGGCGCCGGCAACACCGTCAGCGCAATGTCGGCGACGACGACCGTAACCTCCTTGCAGAGCGGCAGTCCGCAACTGCCGTTCTTTACCGACGGCACGGCGCCGATCACCGGCGCGATCACATCGGACGGCTCGCAAACGACCGGGCTCGCCGGCGAGATCGAAGTCAATCCGGCTCTTGTCGCCTCGCCGTCGAGCATTGTTGTCTATGCGGCGAATACCGCCTCCGGCGATCCAACGCTGCCGAACTTCCTGCTCAACCAGATGACCCAGGCGACGCTGACCTATTCGCCGGCGACCGGGCTCGGCAGCGCGGCGTCGCCGTTTAGCGGCACGCTGACGCAATACATGAGTGCTGTGGTGAGCCAGCAGTCGCAGGCGGCCAACGCGGCGAGCAACCTTCAGCAGGGCCAGGATACCGTTCTCACCTCTCTGCAGCAGCGTTTCAACGACCAGTCGGGCGTCAATATCGACACCGAAATGTCGAATCTGATTACGCTGCAAAACGCCTACGGCGCCAATGCGCGGGTAATGTCGACCGTCCAACAGATGATGCAGACGTTGTTACAGATAGGTTCGTAATGAGTATCACGGGGCCGGGATCGATTACTGCGGCTAACGTCGCGGCGCAGAACAATATGATGAACCAGCTTAATACGCTGGGACAGGAGCTGGCGAGCGGCCAGGCAGCGCAAACCTATTCCGGCTTGCAATCGCAAGCCGGCGTAGCACTGGCGCTCAGCTCCCAGCTCTCCGCCATTAACGGCTATAGCAATACGGCGACGATGGTTGGAACCACGCTGGGCGTGGCGCAGTCGGTATTGACCCAGCTCGGCAGCGCTGGCTCCGCGACGGTGCAGGCAATTTCCGGGCAAGGCGCGTTCAGTCTCAACAATAACGGGCAGACGACCACTCAGGCTTCCGCCGTGGCGCAGCTCAACAACATTGTGTCACTTCTCAACACCCAGGTCGGCAGTAATTACATTTTCTCCGGCAGCGGCACGAGTCAGCCGTCCGTCGCCAGCGCAACCGATATTCTCAACGGCAACGGCACGCAGGCCGGCCTGACGCAGGTGATCGCGGAGCGCCAACAGGCCGACCTTGGGGTAAGCGGATTGGGCCATCTCAGCGCCACCACATCGGGCTCGACCGTGACGCTCAGCCAGGATGGTACGCCGTTCGGCTTCCAGCTCACGGGAGTCGATTCCAGTTTGACCGGCGCGACCACCACCGGGCCGTCGGGATCGCCGCCTTCGATCGGGATCGATCTCGGGTCCAATCCGAACGACGGCGATACCATTCAATTCCAACTCACGCTGCCCGACGGATCGACGCAAACAATTTCGCTGCAAGCGACGACGAACTCGCCGCCGGGCGCCAATCAATTCACGATCGGTACGACGCCCTCGGATACAGCCGGCAATTTGCAAACCGCACTGACAACCGCGATCGGCGGTCTGGCGCAGACGGCGCTGCCCGCCGCATCCGCCATGGCCGCAGCCACCGACTTTTTTGACAATCCACCACAGCGGGTTAACGGCTCGCCGCCCGATACCTCCACGGCCCTGGTCAACGGCACGTCTGCCAATACCGTGTTCTGGTATACCGGAGAAAACAGCTCGACCCCGGCGCTGCAAACCGCCACCGCGCAAGTCGGACCGTCGATGACGATCGACTACGGCATGCAAGCCAACGAGCAGGCCCTCACTACTTTGGTCGCCAATGTTGCAGTGCTTGCGGCCACGACCTATTCGGCGAGCGATCCGAACGCGCAGGGAAATTATCAGACCCTAAGCCAGGACGTGGCCGCCAACCTAGACGGCCAGCCGGGTACTCAGACCGTCAGCGATATCGAAGCCGACCTGGCCAATGCGCAGACGACGCTTAGCAATGCAACGACGCTGAATACGCAAACCCAGACCACGCTGCAGAGCATGATGCAGAACATCGACGGCGTGAACCAAAATCAGATCGGCGAGGATATTTTAACGCTGCAGAATAGCCTGTCGGCGTCGATGTCGGTCACCGCTCGGCTGGCCCAGCTGAGCCTGGTCAATGACCTCGGCCCGGTGAGCGGATAGCGGGCCACAGCGCTTAAGCTGTGGTCTGCGTTCTGATGAAAATCGAGTCGGCGGCGCAGGTCGCGTTGCGTCCGAAATTGTCGGTAAAGCGCGTGTCCACCAGATAAGCGCCGGGGTGCGCGCCGACAAACCGCCGCAGCGTATCGCGCTTCACGTCGCTGTCTTCGACGACGAGATAATCGCCGGCCCACAGGTATTTGTGAAAATGCTCCAATACCTCGCCGACATTGTGGTGCGCATCTTCGACGACCAGCCAGGGATGCGGCTCGCGGCGAAGCAACTCTGGATTGAACAGATGTTCCGGATCCGAGCAATCGCCCTGCCGGAAGTCGACGCCTGGATGCTCGACTGCGGGTTTCGCCCGGTCGACCGAGTGTACGCGAGCTTCGACGCCGTAGAACGCGAGATTATCGGCGAACCAGACGGCGCTGGCGCCCATGCCAGAACCAATCTCGAAGACGGTGAGCGGGCGAAGCTCGGCGAGCAATGCGGGATACATCGCGAAGTCGAATACGTTTTTCAACAGCGGAATGCCGCGCCAGCGCATCAGCGACGGCGCGCCCTGGCAGGTGAGCAGCACGTCGGGGCCGAACTCGGTGCCGAACCGGGGGTGGTAGAAGGCTGCTGCTTCTTTCCGCTCCGTATAACTGACATATCGTCCGCGCTGCCGACGGTCGAGAAAGAGCCGCAGCCGCAGGAGATCCCATTGCAGGTCCAGCTTCCGCGGATTCTGTGCAACGAACTCCCGCACGCTGTCCTCCCAGAAGCGGGAAGGATCGAATTGCAAAAGGCGGGCGACCACCCGCGTGAACCACCCGTCGAAAACACTGAGCAGGCCGCCCTGTTCGGTGCCGACGCGTGCTTTCATTTCGGTTGAATATTGTAGCGCAGCGGCTTTGAGCGCGTCGCCGCCAATCAGCGTTTCTGACGCCGCCATCATACCTTCCTTGCGGCAGGCCGTAGAGCTTCCGCGACGGGATTTTAATTGGTCAACGATATCTAAACGACTACGGTAAAAAATACGTATTCGGCTTCCCACTCCGGATTCCGGTCGTGCATGGGGTTCCCAGCTGGTTGCGTAACCAAGCGTTAAGCTTAAGGACCTAGTTTTGCCCGATTGGACTTCGCATTTTCGGGGGCGAAATGTGCGAAATCGCCGTGACGGCGACGCATAGCGCGCCTGCGCAATCGGGTGCGACTACAGATGCCGCGTGCTGCGTAAACGCCCGAGAAACGGGCAGCCTTGGCGCGATTCCGCGACGACTGGCATCGATACGGCAGTTATGCCTTGGCGCGCAGACCGGAGGCGATGCCGCGATTGATCTTGATAATGTTTTCTAGATGCACCGGCTTCGGTTCGGTCATCAAGGAATACGTTTCGGCCATAATGTAGACTCCAAGCCGAAGCAGATTCTTGCGAACATTGGCCGGGAGTTTATTGTCGTCGCGGTTGACGGCGTCGATCAGGATGGTCCATAGCCGCCGGTTATAGAGAACGGCTTCGGCGAAAGTGTCGTTCGAATTCTTCTTCCAGCCATCATGTGCCGCTTTGAGCTTGGCTGCAGCCTTGAGGAGAAGTGAGGCCTCCAACTCGCGGGGCGGCGCTGTCTCCGTCATGGCCTTGGCGTAGGCTTTCGCGGCGTAGTTCATGGGGAGTGCTTCCTCTTCATGCACGATTAGTTTGCGCGCTTCTTTCAGCGCTTTGTACAATTCCCCTGTTAAGATTCGATTATTGATGCGGTCGATGAAGGGCCGCGTCGTCGGCGCACGGGTCACGATGTCGCGCGCCCGCCGCATGTAGTCGGCGTGGTGCTGTTGAGGATCCTTCGACGTGTACATGAGTTGCACGACGAAATAAATGCGCCGGGCAGGGCTGTTGGCGCGGCCTTCGCTCATGATGTCCTTTTCACGCAGGATCGGCACGTCGCCGTCAATGACGAGGCGAGTGCGCCGCTCGGTGTTGGTGACGACGCAATCGCCGAGTATGATGCGCTCGTTCGGCTTTAATTCGATCTTGAGCGGCACGGCGACGACCCTCGCAAGGACCGAGCCATAATTCTTGATGCAGGTTAAAGTCTTCCTAGCTCGACCGATGCGCCGATAACGAACGCGCGATTGGTAAAGAGCTGCGGGATAGGCCGGCAAAGATCGGAAACGACGAAGGTAGGCTCAGATCATCGAGCAGAAAAGAAAACGGCGGGGCTTTCGCCCCGCCGTCTCCACCAGAGACCTGTACCAGAAGTCTTTAGCCGAACAGCTTGAGCACCGACTGGTTTGCCTGGTTGGCGATGGACAGTGCTGAGATTTCCAGCTGCTGCTGGGTCTGCTCGGTCAGGAGGTTGGCGCTCTCCTGGTTTTGGTCAGCCGCCACCAGGTTGCTGGCGCCGGTCTGCAGCGTGTTGATCAGGTTGGTTTCGAACGTCTGACGGGTGCCGATGACGCCCGAGTTGGTGCCGAACGTCTCGGTCTGAGTCTGCACGGTCGAGATCGCGGCGTTCAGGTTGCCCACGATCGTGGTGATCTGGGTGTTATCCTGAAACTCGCTGTTATTGAGCGTGCTGAGGCCCAGGCCGGTAGCACTGTCGTTGACGCCGGCGATGGTCAGGCTGCTTGATCCGCTCTGGTTGAAATCAACTGTCAGATTGTCGCCGCCTAGCAGGTTGACGCCGTTGTAGGACGAGTCACCGGCGAGCTGGTTGATCTGGGCCAGCAGGCCGTTGAAGTTGGCTTGCAGCGTGGCGCGGGTAGAGTTCGGAGTCACCACGGTGGCCACCGGGGTCGTTGAGGTGGCGATGCCAAACGTGGAAACTGCCGAACCGCCGACCGCGACCGTGCCGGTGCTGGTCGGAGTCAGCGTCAGCTTGCCGCCAGTGACGGCGGCGGTGATGTCGCTAAAGCCGCCGAGTGCGGTGTTGAGGCCGGCGAGGGTCGAGACGTCACCCGCTGCCGTGCCGAAGGTGATGGTGTGAGCCGAGTCGGTGCCGACCTGGACCGTCAGAGTGTCGCCTGCACCGACGGCGGTGGCCAGCGACGAGTTGTAGTTGTTGTTATAGGCCGTGGAATTAAAGCCCAGCGCAGTGCCGGCGTCGCCGCCGACGGTAATCCCGTTGCCGGTGGTGCTGGCCAAAGTCAGCGTGGTGCCGCCACCGGTCGAGCTTGCGGTGATCTCGCCGTCGGTATTGCTGGCGCCGTTTGCAGCGAGCACCAGGGTCGCCAAGTTGTTGAACGTACCGTTCGCGGTGGCGTTGGTATTGGTATCGCTAGACACGTAGTACAATGTCGAGGTGGCGCCGCCTTGGTCCGTGAGGGTCAAGGTGCTGCCCGCAACGCCAGTCGTGGGAGCGCTGAAAGCGGCGCCTGTCGCGCCGTTGCCGCTGACGGCGACGACGTTGCTGCCGACGCTGTTGCTGGTGATCGAGAGATTGCCGCCACTATCGGTCACTGTGGCCTGGGTGCCAAGCTGGGCCGTCAGATACGTCGCAAGGGTGGCCCCGGTGGTAAAGTCTGTGCCCTGTGTCGCGGTGACGGCGGTGCCGCTGCCGATCTGGAAAACCAGCTTGTCGCCGGCGGCAACGCCGGCGATATCGGCGTCCGAGGTCGAAGTGCTGGACAGCGTGGCCGCTGTCAGGCCGGTCGACGAAAAGGCGTTGCTAGTGACTTGGGTCGAGTCGGCTCCGATCGACGCCGTTCCCGTGATGGGAGTGTAGGTCAGCGTGCCGGTCGCCGCCTGCTGCGCTTGTTGCGCGGTCGACAGCGCCTGCTGGAGCAGGCTGGTCAAGCCGGTGAGGCCGTCGGTGGCCGCGTTGATCGTCTGCTGGCCTTGGCCGATCTGGTCGAGCAATGCGCTGAGCTGGTTGGCATTGTTGGTCAGGTTCTGCGAGGTGAAGTAGGCGCTCGGATTGTCGGCGGCGGAATTGACGGACTTGCCGGTCGAAAGCGCTTCCTGGGTGGTGGTCAAATCGGCAGACGTTTGCTGCAACGACAGCAAGTTCTGCCGAATGCCCGATGATAAGGTGATGTCAGACATAGTGGTACCCTTCTGGTTACAGGCCGTACTGGCTTGCACTTGCTGTACGTGCCGTACCCGCGAGTGCAGTTTCCGATCGAACCGATCGGCTGGCCGTAGGTTTGCCTCAATCGACTTAAAGACGTGTAAATCTGCGTCTTTTTGAAACTGATCTAGGTTTGCGCCACTGCATCCAGGGTCGCGATGGCCATGGCTGCGCCATAAGGCTTTTTATCTATTTCAGGGAATTCGCGCGGCCGCTTAAGGCGTCATTAACCGTAGTTGTTTCCTATGTGTTAACCATAAAACGAGAGTGCTTGTTCGCGCGGTTCGCAAAAATGGGAACCGTTTTTCGATCACCCGCCGCCACGATGAATGAGCCCGAATTTCGCCATGCCTCCAGCGACTACTAAATCGCCGAAGTCCAAAGGGCTAAAAGCCGATCCGGCATCTCCAGATGCGAGGTCACCCAAGACTGCGCAGAAACCGGCACGGCCAGCCGAACCCGCCACCGCGCCGTCGAGCGCCACCGCATCCTCGCCGTCGATCGCGCCATCGGCGCCGGTCGTCAATCTTGTCGTTGCCACGCCGTGCTTCGGCGGTCAGATTTCCGTCGTCTATGCAGCGTCACTATTCAAGCTGCAGAGCCGCCTCAAGTCATATCGCGGCCTTAATCTGAAAGTCTTGTTCAAGGACGGCGACGCGCTGATTACGCGGGCACGCGCCAGCCTCATTGCTCAATTTCTCGACGATTCGAGTGCGACGCATTTATTGTTCGTCGACGCCGATATCGGCTTCGAGCCCGAGCAAGTGCTGCGTTTGATCGAATGTGGCGCGGACATGTGCGCGGCGGTCTATCCGATCAAGCGCATCGATTGGGCCAAGGTCAAAGACACCATCGATGCCGGCCGCGCCAATGCCGCGGCAGCGGCGCTGAAATACGTCTTCGAGGTTGACGATCCGCACGCCGTGATCGCGCGCGCCGGATTTGTCAAAGTGCGCTATGCGGGCACCGGCTTCTTGATGATCCGGCGCGAAGCCCTGCAACGCATGTGCGCCAACTATCCGCAGCTTCGATTCAAACGCGACCACTCCGTCGATGCCGCGACATCGAGCGACAACCGTTTCGCGCTATTCGAATGCATGATCGCGGAGGACGGCACTTATCTGAGCGAGGATTTTGCGTTCTGCAAACGCTGGACCGACATTGGTGGCGAGATCTGGGCCGACCTCAACAGCAAGTTGCAGCACGTCGGCCCAATGACGTTTAGCGGCGATTTGTCATCGCAGTTCGTTGGTGTCTAGGCTTGATACGAAGTGGACGACGCAGACAACAATTAGACCAGCATATCGACCAGACTGCCGGCTACGCCGTAGTCGCCCAACAACGTTGCGGCACTGCTGATGTTTTCCGAGGCGAGCGACGAGACCGTCGTCGTGCTCTTCGAACTCCCGCTGGACGAATTGGCCGAACTGCTTGTCGCGCTGGATGAAGCGGCTGTCGATGCGCTTGAAGAACTCGCGGTGCCCGCGGTCGGCTGGAACGTCTGGTTGCCCGGCCCGAAACCCACGACCGGCGCAAATGTGCCGCCGACCGTAACCGATTCGTTCATATCGTTGTTCTTGCCGGCGATAACGAGCTTGCCACTGCTGTTGATCGAGGCGGTCACATACGCGTTGCCGGCAACGTTGGCGTTGATGGCGCCGATTAGATCGGCCACCGTATCCGTCCCGGTCGACGTGTAAGTCGTCGTATTGGTGCCGTCGCTGACGGTGATGACGCCGCCCGGGGGAATTCGCAGGCTGGATAAAGTGGTACTGCTCGTCAGCGGCACCGTGCCGGTTCCGGTTGCCGGAGCCGGACCGGTCGGTGCGGCCGGTGTCGAGCTGGTGCCGTCCGCAGCGGCCAGGGCTTTTTCGTCGGCGGCGATTTCATTTTGGACGCGGGTCTGGGCCTCTTGTGTGGCGATTTGGGCAAGACCGGTCGTTCGCAGGGTCTGGGCCGAGCCCATCGATGAGAACAATGAACTGTCTGCCGATTGCTCCTGCGATATAGCCTCTTGATTCTGGAGGTAGTTCTGATCTTGCGCATAGAAGGAGGTTTGCGACTGGGTCCAGAACGAGTTGTCCTGCTGCCAGAACGAGATGCTGCCAATACTCATGGGACCGCCGAACCGCCGAACCAAATCGCCGCGCCATGATTCTGGCTGGGCGCAGTTAATTTAGCGTGTGCGGTCCGCGGCGATTCACGCTTCGTTAACCGTCTCGACCGACGTTGTTTTGCGAAAAAATCGGCGGATGACACGGCATGGCGAAGCAAGCGAGTGCACGACGATCCGCCCGCTCTATCGAGCAGGCACTCGCGTTGCACCGGCAAGGCAAGCTCGACGAGGCGGATCGCATCTACGGCAACCTTCTCGGCGCCGATCCCCACAACTTCGATGCACTTTATCTGGCCGGCATGCTCAGGCATCAGCAAGGCCGCTCGGTGGAAGGTTTGCGCATGGTGGCCGCGGCGCTGAAAGCAAAGCCCGGCGCGGCGGACGCACGCATGAATTACGGGGCAATTCTCCTCGCGCTCGAACGCCATGAAGAGGCGCTGGCGAGCTTTGATCAGGCGCTGGCGATGCGGACGGGCGATGCCGCCGTGCACTACAATCGCGGCAATGCGCTGAAAGGCCTCGGCCGCCATGAAGAGGCGCTGGCGAGTTACGATCGGGCGTTGGCGCTTGCCCCCGATCTCGCCGTTGCCCATCACAACCGCGGCAGTACGCTCGCCGAACTCGACCGCTATGAGGAAGCGCTGGCGAGTTACGATTGCGCGCTTGAGCTGAAGCCTGAGCTTGCTGACCGCATCAATGCGTTGAACAACCGCGGCAAGATGCTGGCCAAGCTCAGGCGCTTCGACGAAGCGCTGGCAGGCTACGATCAGGTTCTCGCTCTGGCGCCAAATCACGTCGACGCGCTGACTCGCCGCGGCGTTGCCCTCGCCGAACTCGGGCGTTACGACGAGGCGCTGGCCGCTTATGCGGCGGCGCTGCGGATCGATCCCGATTACATCGACGCCTATGTCAATCGCGGGAATGTCTACGCGTTCTTCTGCCGATTCGATGCGGCTTTGACCGATTATACTGCGGCGACGGCACGGCAGCCGGAGCACGCCGACGCCAATTTCAACGAAGCTTTGGTGCGCCTCTCCCTTGGCGATTTTCGCCGCGGCTGGCCGAAATACGAATATCGCTGGCAGTGCAAGCAATATGCGTCGGCGCGTCCCAATTTTCCGCGGCCGGTGTGGCGCGGCGATCAGGATTTGTCCGGCAAGACCATCCTCTTGTGCGCGGAACAGGGGATGGGCGACGCCATTCAATTTGTCCGCTATGCGCCGTTGATTGCGGCGCGGGGCGCCAAGGTCCTGGTGGGGGCCCACCGGCCGCTGGCGGCCGTACTGAGCTCCGTTCCCGGCGTCGCGCAGGTGATCGCGGACGGCGAAAGCTTGCCGGATTTCGATCTGTATTGCCCGCTGCTGAGCTTGCCACTGGCGTTCGGCACCGAACTCGCAACCATTCCCTCGACAGTGCCTTACATCCGGCCGCAGCCGGACCGCGTGACGCGATGGGAAGGCCGCGTGCCGCAAAATGGCCGACTGCGGGTCGGCGTCTGCTGGGCAGGTACCTCGCTGCATCGGGGCGACCGGCACCGCTCGATCCCGATCGAGACTTTCGCCAAAATCATGTCTGTGGGCGGAGTCGATTTCGTCAGCCTGCAAAAAGATGTCAGCGACACCCAGAGCGCAATCCTAAGAGAGCACGGCGTTCTTCAGCTCGGCCAGGAATTCGCGGATTTTGCCGACACCGCCGCGGTCATTGCCATGCTCGATCTCGTCATTTCAGTTGACACCTCCGTTGCGCATTTGGCGGGCGCGATGGGGAGGGCGACCGGAGTGCTCATCCCGTTCTCGCCGGACTTCCGCTGGCTGCTCGAGCGGACTGACAGCCCCTGGTATCCGACGATGCGGTTTTATCGGCAAAGCGCGATCGGTCGTTGGGAGACCCCGGTTAATCGCTTGCACGCGGAGCTTGAGGCCGTGGCGCGGCGACGCGCCAGCAGAGCGAACTCTCGCGATCGGCAGACGTGGGTTTAAGACATGCGGCTGAGGGCAAGCGGGCGGCTCTGTTTCGCGGTGGGCGCCGTGGTGCGACCGGTTGCGCCATAGACCTGCGGCGCCGCCTTGCGGGCGAGATCGCCGGACAGCCGCCGCACAATTCCTTCAGACACCGCATGCGCGGTCGCCAGCACGATCATGTTCTTCTGCAGAATGCCGCGGAAGCTTTCCTGCAACCGCAGGAGCGCCGCGCACCGTGTCGGCACCGATCGTTGCAGAAATTTCGCGCTGGCTTTGAAACGTTCCACGACCGCGAACAGCCGGCCGGCCAGCTCCGCCTTGGGCGCCGCCAGCGCGGCGGCGCCGCGAACCTTGCCCGCGTGAACGAGCCGCGTTTCCTGCTCCAGGACGCCGGCGAGCCGTTCCATCAATGCGGTTATCTCGGCAACCGCTTGTTCCGCCTCTGGGACGGTTGCAATCGGCTTCATGCCTTCAATCCCTGTTCCTTGAGTAGTGCGCTGTACACCATCGGCGCGATGCCGATGCCGCCGGCCTTGGCGAAAGACTTGGCGATCTGGTCGGTCATGAACGAGCGCCAGATTTTGAGTGAGCCGCTGCCGCCGAACGGTCCGTCGCCGTCGATGCCGGTGAACATTTGCTGGAACATGTTGCCGAGGAAATTGGCCTCGAAGTTCTGGGCGGCTTGCTTGGCCTTGCTTTTAATGTTGAGCGCGGCTTGCGCCTGTTTGGTGGCGGCGTCTCCGACCGAAGACAGCGATGTCGAAAGATCGACGGGGCTCAGGTTCGTCATCACATCACCTCGATGTCGGCTTGGATGGCGCCGGCAGCTTTGATCGCCTGCAGGATGGTGATCAGATCGCGCGGCCCGATACCGAGTGCGTTCAATCCATCGACGACTTGCTGCAGCGAGACGCCCTCATGCATCATTGCCAGCCGCTTGCCTTCTTCCTGGACGCCGACCTGGGTGCGCGGCACGACGACGGTGCGGCCGCGCGATAACGCCGCCGGCTGACTGACTTGCGGCGATTCCGAGATGGTGACGGTAAGATTGCCTTGCGCCACCGCCACCGTGGATACGCGCACGTCGCGGCCGATGACGATGACGCCGGAGCGTTCGTCGATGACGATCTTGGCTTCCTCGTCGGGCTCGACCTGCAACTGCTCGATCTCGGTGAGAAGCTGCACGATATTCTGCGGAAATTTCTTGGGCAGCGTCAGCTGCACGGTCGACGGATCGAGCGGCTCCGCAATCGGCGCGCCGATATAGTCATTGACCGCCTCGGCGATGCGTTTCGCAGTGGTGAAATCGGCATTGCGCAAAGCGAGCCGCAACTGCCCAACGCTGTTGAGGGCGAATTCGACCTCCCGTTCGATGATGGCGCCATTGGGCAGCCGGCCGACGGTAGGCACGCCCTGGGTGATGCTGGCCGATTGGCCCTGCGCCCGAAAGCCACCGATCGACAGCGAGCCCTGCGCGACCGCATAGACGTTTCCATCGGCGCCAAGCAGCGGGGTGACGAGCAAAGTGCCGCCCTCCAGGCTCTTGGCATCGCCCATCGCCGACGCGGTCACGTCGATGCGGGTACCTTGGGTGGCAAACGGCGGTAGATCGGCGGTGACCATGACCGCGGCGACGTTGCCGGTGCGGATCTGCTGGCCGCGGATGTTGACGCCAAGCCGCTCCAACATCGCCTGCAGCGATTGCTTGGTAAAAGGCGCATTGTTGAGCGTGTCGCCGGTGCCGTTGAGCCCGACCACAAGCCCGTAGCCGATCAGCTGGTTCTGACGGACGCCCTCAATGTTGGCGAGGTCTTTGATGCGCGACATCGCCGCCGCAGGCGAAGCGGCGCAGAAAAAGACCAGCAGCGCTGCAAGCGCCGTTCGATACGTCCCTCTCATCTTGCTCCCCAAGAGGCTGGACAGCCCTAGACACTGCCAATTGCATGCCAGCAGGGCCAAACTCCTAAGGGGTTGGAGAAGCGAGGTTTTTCTTCGTTGATGTCGGCCTGACTCAGAACCAAGGCGAGCATTCCTTGCCGGTTTCCGGCAATTCTTGCCGCCGCATTTTACCGGCCATTAACTATAAGCGCTCACGATCTCATCATGCGGGTCGATGGAACAAGCCGTACGGGGTTGGCGGGAGCGGCTGCGGCTCCGCGGCGCGTGCCGGGGGGCGGCTTTTCGCTCTCGCAAACCGAGGCGCCGCCGTCGCAAAACGCTGCCGTGGCGCTGCGGACAGTGGGCGGAATTGACGCCCTTCTTGCGCTGCAAGGCGTGGAAGATCCCACGGAAAGGCGCCGGCGCGCGGTCAAGCACGGCCGCCGGGCGCTCGATGCGCTGGACGAACTCAAGCTCGGCCTGCTTGCCGGTACCCTCGACCAAGCCACAATGTTGCGACTCAAATCCTTGGGTTCGGATTTGCACGACGGGTCGGGCGACGGCCGTCTCGACCAGGTCCTGGCGGAGATCGATCTGCGGGTCGCGGTCGAACTGGCCAAAGCCGGGTTATCGTAGTTTCCAAGGGAACTGCCCCATTTGAGGGATTTTCCGGGGCCCGGCCGGGGCGGCCGCATACATTATATGTCATATGTCCGGTTGATAACGGAACCGCCCGGGATTGATCGGCCGTCCTCCGGGCCTTCGGATCATTGTTGTCACTGTCATGGAGCTTGGATATAAGCCGCCGCGCGGGGGTAACCTCGCGGGCAGTGGGGTGGGAGTAAAACGCAAAATGCATGCGGCAAAGGGCAAAAACGGCCGATCTGTCGAGAGGCTTGAGAGGAACGGAAAGAGTGAGATAAGGCTCCAGCCGGACATGATCGAGTACCGGCCTACCGACAAAGAGCCGTTCATGAGCGAGCGCCAGCGGGAGTATTTCCGGCTGAAATTGCTCGATTGGCGCGAGGATATCCTCAAAGAGGCCAAGGAGACGCTGCAGCATCTCCAGGACGAAAGCCAGAATCACCCCGACCTTGCCGACCGCGCCTCGTCGGAAACGGACCGCGCGATCGAGTTGCGGGCCCGGGACCGCCAGCGCAAGCTGATTGCCAAGATCGACGCCGCATTGCAGCGTATCGAGGAAGGCACTTACGGCTATTGCGAGGAGACCGGCGAGCCGATCACGCTGAAGCGGCTGGAGGCGCGGCCGATCGCTACGCTTTCAATCGAAGCCCAAGAGCGCCATGAACGGCGCGAGCGCGTCTATCGGGACGACTGAACTTCACTCATTACGGCTGCGGTCTGCCCAAGCCTGGACGCCGAAGCGGTTTTGAATCCATATTCGGAATCGCACGGGCCGACCATCATCTCGCCGATAGGGTGACACGCCTGGAGCGTGAGATTGCTATCCTGCAAAAGCGTCTCGACGCCATTGAACACTGCCTCCTCGAACGCTGCCTCTCCGAACACTGACTCGCCGTGGCGATCGCGCGCCAGAGCGCCGCGTTAAGCTTTTGTTTACCAGCGTCTTTTACCGATCGTTAAAGATCGGGCGCGGGGTTCATGCCGGACGGGCCGACGCAAATTCAATCGCCTAGCAGCGCGTCGCGTCTGCTGCGCCGTGGTTTGCGCGCCCATCAGGGCGGTGACTTCGACAAGGCGGAGCGGCTGTACAACGCGCTCCTCGCACAGCATCCCGGCAATTTTGCCGCGTTGCACGGGCTTGGTCAGCTCCACTGCCGGCGCGGTCGTTACGACACGGCGTTGGTATTGACACAGGCGGCATTGCGCAGCGACTGCAGCCGGGCCGAGGGCTTCGCCAGCCTCGGTCTGGTTTTCTATTTCCTGCGCCGGTACAAAGAAGCGCTCGTCAGCTATGACGAAGGCCTGTCGCTCGATCCAGGCAATGCGGACTTGCTCAATCGGCGCGGTGTCGCACTGTTAGAGCTTAGTCGTCCGCGCGAAGCCCTGGCGGATTTCGAGCGCGTTCTTGCCGGCGATGCGCAGCACTTCGAGGCGCTCGGCAATAGCGGCAACGCCCTGATCAAGCTCAACCGGCCGCAAGAGGCCGTTGCCGCCTACGATCGAGCGCTGGCGAGGGCGCCGGCAAATGCCCAGCTTCTCACCAACCGCGCGGTAGCGCTGCGCCGGCTGGATCGGGCGCACGAGGCGTTGATGAGCGCGAGCCGCGCGCTCGTGAGCACTCCGGGCTTTGCCCAAGCCCGCTTTGTCGAAAGCGTCGCGCGGCTCACGTTGGGCGATTTCGCCGGCTGGCGCGGTTACGAAGCGCGCTGGTCGGTCGGGCTTCTCTCGTCGCAACGCCGCGGCTTCACCGTGCCGTTGTGGCTGGGCAAGCAAACCCCGCAGCTATCGCTCGCCGGCAAAACCATTCTGCTGCACGCCGAGCAGGGATTTGGCGATACCATCCAATTCGTTCGCTACGCATCGCTCGTAGCGGGATGCGGCGCCGGGCACGTCGTTCTCGAAGTGCAACGTGAACTCAAGCCGCTGTTGACAGGGGTGGCCGGCGCGGCGACCGTGATCGCGCGCGGAGATCCGCTGCCGGCCTTCGACCTGCACTGTCCGCTATTGAGCCTGCCGCTTGCTTTCGCAACCGAACTCACGACGATCCCGGCCGACGTTCCCTATGTCGCCGTTTCCCACGAAAAGGTCGCCGTTTGGCGTGCTCGCCTGCCGCGGCAACGGCCGCTCGTCGGCGTCGCCTGGTCGGGTGAGCGCGGCCACGACAACGATCTGAACCGCTCGATCGCCCTGGCAACAATCGCGCCGCTTCTTGGTCTTTCGGATTTCACCTTTGTCAGTCTGCAGCACGACGTGCGCGAGGGTGACGAACTGGTACTGCGAAGCTTGCCCAACCTGTTCCGACCCGCGATGAAGTTTTCCGATTTCTCCGATACCGCCGCGGCTATCTCGCGCATGGATGCGGTGATTGCGGTTGACACCGCGGTGGCGCATCTCGCCGGGGCGATGGCAAAGCCGCTGTTCTTGCTGCTGCCCTTCGCCGCAGATTTTCGTTGGCTGCGCGAGCGGTCGGATAGTCCGTGGTATCCGGGCGCACGGCTTTACCGTCAGCCGGCGTTCGGCGATTGGCAAAGCGTGGTCGCCGCCGTGCGGCAGGATTTGTTACGCGCGAATTTTCTTGGTCCGGCGCGAAAACTGTCGGCCTGAGCGAACATAATTGCGGCCTCCGGCGGGGAGCGCCGGAGGCCGCGGCAGGTCGGGATCGACGCTATACGCTTACGCCACGCAGATCCCGGGGAGATAAACTCAGCTAGAACGGCAGCAACACGTTGAGTGCCTGCTGGCCCCAGGGCGGTTGCTGGATGTCGGACAGAGTGCCTTTGCCGCCATAAGCCACGCGCGCTTCGGCGATCTTGGCGAGATCGATCGTATTGTCGCTTTCGATGTCCTCCGGACGCACCACGCCGGCGACCACCAAGACGCGCATTTCCGAATTGAGCCGGACCTCCTGCTTGCCTTCGATGACCATGTTTCCGTTCGGCAGCACCTGCGTGACCACAGCGGCGACATTGGTCAGCAACTGATCCTGCCGGTTGATCGAACCGGTGGCGTTGCTCTGGGAATCGGTATTGGCGGTGATGATGCTGCCGGGCAGCACCGCCTTGGCCGGATTGACGATGGTGTTAGCCCCGAGGAAATTGGTTATGCCGGAATCTTCCGTCGAGGTGCGCTGCACCTGGGTCTGATCCTGGAATTGCGCGGTGTCGTTGATGTTGACCTTGACCGTCAAGATGTCGCCGACCTGGTGGGCGCGCTGGTCGTTGAAGAACGCGCGCGAGCCGTTGCGCCACAACGAATTGGGGTTGAAGGAAGCGGGCTGCGGGGTTGGCATCGGCATTTGCACGGGCTTGTAACCTGGCGCGGTCGTCGGATTTGAGACGGCTGAAAGCGGCGGCGGATTACCGATGTCTTTCAACCGGTCGAGCGACGCGCAGCCAGAGGCACTCAAGGCCACCGTCGACAACAGGGCACCACGCAGCAGCAGAACGCGTTTCGACATCGAACACCCTCTCACTCAGCCGGCACAGAGCCACCCTTTACTCAGGTGGCACGCGTCCAGCTCACTCAGACAAACTTCGCGCATTATCGACCAACTGGCTCGAAATGGGTCCGACCGTGACACGGTCAGGCCCCGAGACGACCGCTTGCACAACGTGCTTGGTTTCCACGTTGGTGACGCTGATAGTGTCGCCCAGTGCGCCGGCATCCTTGGCCTCGCCGCGCAGCGTCAGCGTCACTCCCGGCACCCGATAGACGATGACGACGGTATCGTTGCGGGCGACGATTTCGGGCTTCATCAAGTCGCCTGCGGCGAGCGGGTCACCCGGTCGCAAGGAATGGCGCGCGGCAAGTCCGACCGCCGTCGCGGCGTCGGTCAACGCCGTGTGGCCGTCGGCCTGCGGCCGCCGCACCTTGGTGAGATCGGACGCCGTAATAAGCTCGCCGCGTTCGATCGGACGATCGACCGTAAGCGTATCGACAGTCTCGATCGCCGTGCCGGTGTAGCGCACCGGTTGCTGTAAGAGATGCGCGCTGTTCGGCAAATTCAGACTTATGTCGAAACGTCCCGTGCGTGGATCGTAGGAAAGCGCCATCACTTGCAACTCACCCGTCGCGTTGGGCTCGACCTGCAGGGTCCGCACGTCACCGTCGAAATTGACCAGGATATCGTGCGCCACGCCGAAGCCGTACTGGCCCGACAACGCTTGCGCGACGCGGGCGGAGATATCGCGCGGGGGGATCGCCCGGCTGGCCCGTGTCACGATAACTTCGGCGAGACCCTGCGTATCGATGCCGATGAGCTGATGCGGCCGGATCGCATCCAGGATGCGGTCGGTTGCCACCGCGCCGGTCGTGCCGAGATCCGGCGCGCGGAAAATCGGTACGTCGGCGACCGGGCCGGCGTTTTCAACCAGATCGCCGATGGTGACGATGTCGCCGGTCACCGTCACGCTGGCTTTCAGCGCCGGCGCTGCGGGCGTCTGCGCGGCCGCCGCGCCGCCGAGCGCGAGCGCGAGCGTAAACCCGGCCAATAACGACCGAAATTTTACTGGAGAGGCCATGGTCTAGATCTTTCTCACTTCATCAGTTGCGAGGTCGTCTGCAGCATTTCGTCGGCCGCGGTGATGACCTTGGAGTTCATCTCGTAGGCGCGCTGCGCTGCAATCAGGTTGGAGATTTCGGTCACTGCTTCGACGTTGGATTGTTCGAGGTAGCCTTGTTGCAGCGTGCCGGCGCCGTCGGTTCCAGGCAGCGTGTCGGTCGGCGCGCCGGACGCGGGCGTTGCGGTGAACAAATTGTCGCCGTTGCCCTGGAGACCGGCATTGTTGGCAAAGCGGGTGAGGTTGAGCTGGCCGAGGATGCTCGATGTCGTGGAGCCAGGCAGAGTTACCGAAACCTGGCCCTGCTGGTTTATGGTCAGGCCGCTGGCGTTCGGCGGAATCGTAATGGTCGGCTGAACGACATTACCTTCGGCGGTGACGATGCGGCCCTGGGCGTCCTGCTGAAACGAACCGTCCCGCGAATAGCTGTAAGTGCCGTCGGGCATCTGGATTTTGAACCAGCCGTCGCCTTGAATCGCGATATCGAGCGTGTTGCCGGTCTGCTGCAGCGAACCCTGCGTCATCAGCCGCGGCGTACCGACGGTCTTGACGCCGGAGCCGAGTTCGATGCCGACCGGCAGAATGTTGCCCTGCTCGGACGCCTGCGCGCCGATGCGCTGGACGTGCTCGTAGAGAAGATCCTGAAAGTCGGCACGCTGGCTCTTGAAGCCGGTCGTCGACATGTTAGCGATATTGCCGGCGATGACCTGGACCTGCAGGTCCATGGCAGCCATTCCGGTTGCCGCAGTATCGAGCGCACGCATTTTGCCGTCTCCCGAACCTTAACGTTACGAACTTGGCGCCTGCGACAACTGCGAGAGTGCGCTGCGGCGTTCGTCGCTCTGCGCTTGCAGCAAACTGGCGATGTCGGTGTAGCTGCGCGTGATCTCGATCAGGCGCGACATGGCGGCCACCGCATTGACGTTCGATTTCTCGATCGCGCCTTGCACCACGGTAGTGTTGGGCGAAGCCGCACTGGGCGAAACCCCGGCCGGCGCCGCGAACGTCGAGTCGCCGTCCTTCTGCAAGAGCTGCGGTTGCGCGAAATTGACGACCTGAAGCGTGCCGCGCGCCGAATCGGCGGTGCTGTTGCCTTCGCGGACCGTGATGATTCCGCTCGGGCTGATGACAACGTCATGATCGGTCGACTGGAAGGTGATCGGTCCCGAACTGCCGATAACCTGACTGCCGTCGCTGGTGACGAGTTGGCCGGAGCCGTTGATCGAAAAGGCGCCGCTGCGCGTATAGCGCTGCTGTCCGGTCGGCGTTTGCACCACGAAATAGCCGCTACCCTGGATGGCGACATCGAGCGGATTGCCGGTGCGCTGGATCGCGCCCTGGCTCATGTCGATCCAGTCCGCGCGGTCCTCGACAAATCGGATGCCGCGGTCCTGGCCGGTGAAACTAGGATCGCTGGCCCGCGGCATTAAATATTGCTCGAACAGCGTATTGTCGGCCTTGTAGCCGGTGGTATCGACATTGGCGATGTTGTTGGCCAGAACGTCGAGCTCATGCGTGAGCGCCATTTGCCGCGACAGGCCGACGAGAAGGGCATTCTCCATCGGTACTCTCCCCTTGATGCGATGAAGCCGCCCCGAAGAAGGTCAGTTCACCTGCGCGCTTGCCGCTCTCCCAAGCGGCTTGCGGGCGCCGATTGCGAGGAATGATTTGCAGAACCTGTGCCAAGATGACAAAGGCTGATAAATCAATCGGTTATGGGAAAAGCGCTAGCCGTCGGCCGGGCAGAAAAGGCCGGCGGGTGCGGGGTACCCGGCAAATAATTCCGCCCGGGCCGGCGTCGGCAAGTATCCGTTAACCATTCGTGCCTAGCTTGAAAAACGGCGCCGGAACCCGGGCCAAGTAGCGCTCGCAACATTGGTATTGCGTTCTGTCCAGTCGGCTGCGTGCGGCTCGCGCCAGCAGGAGTGGCGATGGCAACGACCAACGATAAACAAACAGAAAACGAAAGCGCGGAAGCCGAAGGCCAAGACGCCAAGGCAGCGCCGCCGAAGCGCAAATTCTCGCTCAAGCTCATCTTGATCGCGGTGGGCGCCGTGGTGGCGCTTGGCGCCATCGGTGGCGGCGCCTATTTCTTCTTCGGTCACAAGAAAGAGCAGGTGGCTGCGGTCGAAAAAGTCAAACCGCCGGTGTTCCTCGATTTGCCCGACGTTCTGGTCAATCTGTCGTCGGCCGGCGGCAGCGACCACACCCAGTATCTAAAGGTGAAGGTGGTGTTGGAATTGCCGGACGAGGCGATGTCAACGCAG
Source organism: Xanthobacteraceae bacterium (assembly GCA_049796395.1). GTDB lineage: Bacteria > Pseudomonadota > Alphaproteobacteria > Rhizobiales > Xanthobacteraceae > BOG-931. Next base: position 4,045 of record JBARER010000041.1, on the reverse strand, counting down.
ATCCAGCCGGTGATGCCGGTCATTATGGACGCTTTTCAGACCTATTTGCGCGAACTGCGGCCGACCGATCTCGACGGCTCGGCGGGGCTCTATCGGTTGAAGGAAGAGCTGACGCGCCGCGTCGACGCCGCCATCGCGCCTAGTCGTATCAACGCAGTGCTGTTCAAGGAAATCGTCATCCAATGACGATACAGGCTTGAAGATTTAGCGAAAATGTCAGCCAAAGATCAGATCGACAACGACGCGCTCGCCGCCGAATGGGGCGTTGCGCTCGACGCCGAACAGACTGCCCAAGGTGTGCCCGCGTCCGACGCACAGCCCGCCGAAGGTCAAGGCGCCGGCGAAGCGATGGCATCGCAATGGGCGACGATGGTCGATGACGGCCAATTCATTCAGGCCACCAAAGGCGGCGCCGAGCGGGTCCTGACCCAAGAAGAGATCGATTCGCTTCTCGGCTTTTCTCTTACCGACATTTCGCTCAACGACAATTCCGGTATCCGCGCGATCATCGATTCGGCGATGGTCTCCTACGAGCGTTTGCCGATGCTGGAGATCATCTTCGATCGGCTGGTCCGGTTGATGACGACGAGCTTGCGCAATTTCACCTCCGACAACGTCGAAGTCTCGCTCGACCGCATCACCTCGGTGCGGTTTGGCGATTACCTCAATTCCATCCCGCTGCCCGCGATCCTTGGCGTGTTCAAGGCGGAGGAGTGGGATAATTTCGGGCTGGTGACCGTCAATTCCAGCCTGATCTATTCGATCATCGACGTTCTTCTGGGCGGCCGGCGCGGCCAGACCGCGATCCGCATCGAAGGCCGGCCCTACACAACGATCGAGACGAATCTGGTCAAGCGCATGATCGAGGTGGTGCTGGCCGACGCGGAGATGGCGTTTAAGCCGCTGTCGCCGGTCAAGTTCAACATCGACCGGCTCGAGACCAATCCGCGTTTCGCCGCCATCTCGCGCCCGGCCAATGCCGCGATCCTGGTGCGGCTGCGGATCGACATGGAAGACCGCGGCGGCACTATCGAACTGCTGCTGCCTTACGCCACCATCGAGCCGATCCGGGACGTCTTGTTGCAGATGTTCATGGGCGAGAAATTCGGCCGCGATGCGAACTGGGAGGCGCATCTTGCGACGGAACTCGGTCAAGCGGAAATTGCAATCGATGCAGTGCTTTACGAGGCACGGTTGCCGTTAAAGCAGATTATGAAACTCGACGTTGGCGACACGTTGATGTTGGAGCTTAAATCCGACGCGACGGTGATCGTGCGCTGCGGCGACGTAACACTGACGGAGGGTCGTATGGGCCGGGTCGGCGACCGCGTCGCGGTGCGCGTCGGCAAGCCGTTGCGCAAGCCGAATATGACGTTCGCCATGTTCGAAGCGGCGGGCGGCCCCGGCAATCGTTTGGAGGCACAACAATGACCAATGGCATCGGCGTCCTCATCGACGGGCTGGTGGCGATTCTGCTGATGGTAACAATCAGTTACTGCATCATGCTCAATCGCCGGCTGAAGCTCTTGAAAGCCGACGAGCACTCGCTGCGGGCGACTATTTCCGAGCTCGTCACCGCAACCGAGATCGCCGAGCGGGCTATTGGCGGGCTCAAGCTCACCGTGCACGAATGCGACACCGGACTGGGCGAGCGACTGCGCAAGGCGGAACGGGTCACGATCGAGATCGACCGCTCCGTCACGGCGGGCAAGGAACTGCTCGGACGGCTGTCGCAAATCGTCACGGCCGGCCGCGGCAGCGACTATCACGTTGCGGCCTTGAGCGAGGCGCCGCGCGCCGCGAACGAGCCGGACATCAAACCTAGCGCCAAGACCGAACCCCGCGCCGAGGCCAAAGTCGCCGCCAAAGCCGTTGCCGCCGCGGCGGAAGCCTTCGCCGAGCGCGTCCGCAACAAGGTGCACGGTCTCGCGGCATGATCCGCTATATTCGCGATCTGCGGTTCATTCCGATCGCGCTGATCGCGAGCGCCTGCTTATTGACGCTCAAAATCGCCGATATCGCGTTTCATGGCTCCGCCCTGTTCGCCTCCAACGCGGCGCTGCCGACAAACGGCGACGTATCGGTAACGCACCCCGATCTGGACGGTATCGCGCCAGCCGGCTCGAACGCGTCTTGGGCGCAGCAAATGTTCAATTTTCCCAGCGGGCGCGGCGCGTCGCGGCAGCAGGACGCTTCGATCGCGCCGATTGCGCCGCCGCCGATGGCCGAGAGCGATAACCTCGACATCACCGGTTCCGTCACCACCCAGCCTGCCGGCGGCAATGCCGGCGCGGCGCCCAACGCCAAGGCTGCCGCGAACGCTGGACCGCCGGCGCCGGGTGAAATGATCATTCCAACCGACGGCGTTGCACTGCCGACCGGTGCCGAGCGCGCCATTCTCGAACGGCTGCAGCAGCGCCGCCAAGAGCTCGACAAGCGCGCGCAAGAACTCGACGTCCGTGAAGACCTGATCAAGAGCGCGGAAAAGCGCATGGACGCCAAGATCAGCGAGCTCAAAGAGGTCGAGGCACAGATCAAGCAGGCGACCAACCAGAAGGACGATGCCGAAAAGGCGCAGCTCAAAGGCCTTGTCACCATGTACGAAAACATGAAGCCACGCGATGCAGCGAAAATCTTCAACGGACTCGAGCCGAGCGTGCTTCTGGAAGTCGTCGCGCAAATCAACCCGCGCACCATGGCCGATATCGCGGCGCAAATGTCGCCCGATGTGGCGCAGCGTCTAACGGTCGAGCTTGCCGAACAGGCCCAGCAGCAGAACAAGACCAGTGATGCCGGTGCCGCCGCGTTGCCGAAGATCGAAGGCCAACCGACGACGCAATAGAGACTCGGCCGGCGTATGTTTTGGTCCGCGGCAACGCCCCTGCGCCGAAGCGCCATAGGGGCTCCTACTTAAGCCACTGTAATTATTGAATTAAGCGCCCATTAAGCACAGCAACCTACAGTGCGGCGGTGGCTTGGCTTCGGGGGACGAGGTCTTTGGCCGCAAACGTGCTTGGCCGGTCGGTCGTATCCAGTCGTTTGAGTAGAGTTCCGAGTTCTGCATGGCGTGCGGTCGCACCATCCGAAATCCTAGCCTGCGTGGTCGCTTGTGGCGCAAAGCTGTCGCTCTCGCAGCTTTGGTTCTCGCAGTTTTAGCAGCGGCCGTCGCTGTTGCCGCGCCCGCGATCGCCGCGCCGCAGCCGACGACGCTGACCGTCACCACAGAAGGCGGTTATGCGCGGCTGGTCTTTACCGCCAAGGAATTTATCGACGCTTCGGTGCGTAAGGCCGGCAATGTCCTCATCATCCGCTTCAAGGAGCCGCTCGACATTGCAGTGAACCGTGCGGCCGAACAGGCGCCGGCCTATATCGGCGCGGCGCGGCTCGATCCGGATGGCATGGCGGTCCGCATGGCGCTGTCGCAGGATGTCACCGTTCATACCATCGGCGCCGACGAGAAATTCTTCGTCGATCTTCTGCCGCAGTCCTGGACCGGCTTGCCGCCGAGCCTGCCGCAAGAGGTGGTCACCGAACTGGTCAGGCGCGCCCAGCAAGCGCAAAAATTGCTGCAGCGTGAAGGTATCGCGACGGCGGCGAAGAAGATCGCCCCGATCACCGTTCAGGTTGCCAGCGAGCCGACCTTTACGCGCTATGTCTTCCGCGTGCCGAACCAGACCGCGGTGTCGATCAATCGCACCAACGCTCGGCTCGTTCTCAATTTCGATCAGCCGATGACATTCGATTTGGCCGATGCCCAGGCGGCGATGCCTGCGGGCGTCGCCGAAATCAGCAGTGAACTCGACGGCGACACCGCTCTGGTCCGCTTCGTTTTCGCCTCTAAGGTCGACGTCCGCACGTTCCGCGATGAGTCGGGCTATGTCGTCGACTTGGTCAAGCCCAATGCTGGCGGTGACGCGCCGGCCGCCGACCTTCAGCAAGACCCGCAGCACGATGCACCGCCGGCCACCGTGCCGGCGGGCGAGCCAAGCAATCAGGGCGCAGCCGGGGAGGGCGAGGCTGCGCCGAGCGCCGCGGCGCCGAGCCT
>JBARER010000040.1:0-7919 GCA_049796395.1 Xanthobacteraceae bacterium | reverse complement strand
AAGGACGGCGTCGCGAAGGCAAATCGCGGCGGCGGGGCGAGAGGCGGAGCCCGCGGGCAGGCTTGCAACCTGTTCCCGGGCGGTCCGGGCATCATGCCCGCCGGCATTACGACCGGCGTGCGAGGTGCGTCGCTGGAAGTGGGGGCTAAGCCGGCGGTCATATCCGCCGCATTGGCAAAGCCGCCACGAAGCCTGGCCCGGATCGCACCAAGGGACAACAACACCCCTTGGGAAGAGCCGTGGTGGAACGCCGGAAGGCGAGCTGTCCGGAAACGGGCAGCGCCGCACCCCCAGGTGCGGAGGTCACGGCCCTGCGTCTTCCGGCGTTCCATTTTGCTTCTTTTGCAAAACCGAAAAAGCAAACAGAGACAGCGAAGGCCACCACCCCTCGGCGTCTTCTTTGCTCCGGTTTTGCGCTTCACGTAACTGAAATTGGGAGGCTCGGATGCCAAGGCGCATCGAGAGAACGCGAGCGCTTGCATCCGCCCCCGCGATAGCGGGGGAGGGGGACCATGCGAAGCATGGTGGAGGGGGCGTGGGCCATGACGATTCTTCTGCGGCGACAACGAAGTGGCGAGTCAGACGCCCCTTCCACCGCGCAAGGGCGCGGTCCCCCTTCCCCACTTGCGTGGGGAAGGATGGCACGGCATGGCGCCGCGTCAGGCCGGCACGATCTCTTTTCCGATCGGCCACAGCGCGATGCCGGCGAGCTTCAGATGCGCCCAGGCGAACGGAATGCCGATGATGGTGATCGCCAGCAAAACTGCGGTGACGAGGTGACCGAGCGCCAGCCACCAGCCTGCGAGCACCAGCCAGATTAGGTTGCCGGCGAAACCGAACAGCCCGGTGCCGATGTCGCGGCGGCCGGAATGCTCGGCGCGCGACACTGCTTTCCGGCCGAATGGCAGCAGCGTGTAGGAGGCGATGTTGAGCGCCGACCAGGCCCAGGGCAGACCGATGATGGTGATAGCCATGATCGCGGCGGCAATAACCCAGGCGAGCGCCATCCACACGCCGCCGAAGACGAGCCAGAAGATGTTGAGCAACAGGGATACTGGCGACATGATTCGTATCACGTAGGTGCAGGCGGGCGGCATTCAATATCATCCGCCCCTACGATAGCGGGGGAGCAGCGTAGGCTGGGTAAAATCGTCCGCTTTTGCGCAACCGCGTGGGCACCGCGCTCGTACGATTTTGCCCACGCGGCTTCGCTCTCACGCTGCGGTGCCCACCCTACAAAGCTAATCGAACAGCGCCACGGCGCGGGTCCAGCCGGCCGAGCCGGCTTTGATCTTGTGCGGAAAGCAGGCCACGGTGAAACCGTGTGGCGGAAGCTGTTCGAGATTTTGCAGCTTCTCCATGTGGCAATAGGGAATTTCGCGGCCGGCCTTGTGGCCTTCCCAGATGATCGACGGGTCGCGCGTTTCGAGCCAGCGCTTTCGCGTATGCACGAAGGGCGCGTCCCAGCCCCAGGCGTCGATGCCGGTAACGCGCACGCCGCGCGAGGTGAGATACAGCGTCGCCTCGCGGCCCATGCCACAGCCGGCGGTGAGATACTCCTCGCTGCCGATGCATTCGGACGCCCGCGTGTTGACCAGCACGATGTCGAACGGCTGCAAGTCGTGGCCGATGCGCTTGAGCTCGGCTTCGACCTCGGCGGCGCTCATCACATGGCCGTCCGGCACTTTGCGGAAATCGAGCTTGACGCCCGGCCGGAAGAACCAATCGAGCGGCACCTGATCGATGGTCATCATCGGCTTGCCGTCGATCGAGTGCGACTGGAAGTGGATCGGCGCATCCATATGCGTGCCGTTGTGCGTCGTCAGTGCGATATTTTCGATCGCCCAGCCTTCGCCCTCGGGCAATTGCTCGCGGCGAAGGCCGGGAAACAGTTCGCAAACCAGCGGCGCCGTGTCGGCGTTGCTCTTGTACTCGATCTTCGGCCGCATGAACGGCGGATCGTAGACCGTCTCGTTTTCGAGCGGCGACGACAGGTCGATCAAGCGGCTTGGCAGTTTCATTTTTCCTCGCTGGAGTTCTCGCAAGCTTGCGTGACGACTTGCCTACGTTTTTGCGGTTTACGGCTTGGCGCCTTTGGCCAGGTTTTGCGTATAGAGACTCAAGAGTTCGCCCTGCGCCAGGATCTTGCCCTTCATTGCGTCTTGCGCCGCCGGGCCGTCGAAATCCTTCGGCAGATCGAGCGACTTCACGCTCAGCGCATAAACCGTAAAGTGATAATGATGCACGATATCGTCGTTCCACGGCGGGCAGGGGCCGTCATAGCCGTAATACTGGCCCTTCATCGCGTCGTTCGACGCGGTGACCGTGGTGTAGTCGTTGAGGCCCTTGACGCCGACGCTGGAGGTGGCCGGCTTGCCGTGCAGCACGCGCGCGTTGGAATCGGCGCCTTGCTTGATCGACGTCACGTTGGCCGGAATATCGACCAAAACCCAATGATAGAAGTCGTGACGCTTGACGTCGGCCGTCATGGTCACGCCTTCCTTGTTCATCATCTCGCGATGCTCGGCCGGCGAGTCGGTGTCGAACAATATGACGGCGTAGGATTGCGTGCCCTTCGGCCCCTTCGACCAGGAAATGCTCGGATTGATATTCTGGCCGCCGGTGGTGTGGCCGGTCGCCGCCGGCGCGCAGAAGGCATATTTGTTCGGTACATTCCCGCCGGATTTGATCGAATCGACTTTCACCTTCAGCGTGGCGGCATAGGCCGGCAGCGCTGTCAGCGCCGCGGCAAGCATTCCGGCCGCAATTATCTTGGCACGTCTCATCTGAGCAAGTCTCATATGAGCAAGTCGCATCGGTTCCTCCCCTTGGTGCGGCCGCGCCGTTTTGGCGCTGGCCGGCCTCCCGCTCGCCCCATGCGGGAGTTCACCGCGCAAGCTATACCGATTATGAATTGCCTAGAAGGGGTGGACGGATGATCCTGGTTACCGGTGCAAGCGGCTTTGTCGGTTCGGCGGTGGCGCGGCGGCTGCTCGAGGCCGGCCACCAAGTCCGCGTGCTGGTGCGGTCCTCGAGTTCGCGGACCAATCTCGGCGATGCGCGGCTCGACATCGTCGAGGGCGACCTGCGCGACGCGGCGTCGATCGCCCGCGCGATGACCGGCATCAGCGACGTGTTTCACGTTGCCGCGGATTACCGGCTGTGGGCGCGCGATCCGCAGGATATCGTCCGCACCAATGTCGAAGGCACCCGCGCGGTGATGCATGCCGCGCTCAAGGCCGGCGTCGCGCGTGTCGTCTACACGTCGAGCGTCGCCACTCTGGCGTCGCTGCCGGATCGTGCGCCGAGCGACGAAACTCATCCGCTTCCCGCCGACAAGGCGGTCGGCGCCTATAAATACAGTAAGCTGCTCGCCGAGCGGCTGGTGGAATCGATGGTGGCCGAGCACAAGCTGCCGGCGGTGATCGTCAGCCCGTCGACGCCTATCGGTCCGGGCGATGCCCGGCCGACGCCGACCGGGCGCATCGTCATCGAGGCAGCGTCCGGGCGCATGCCGGCCTATGTCGATACCGGGCTCAATCTCGTCCATGTCGACGATGTCGCCGCCGGCCATGTCGCGGCCTGGCAGAAAGGCCACATCGGCGAGCGCTATATCCTCGGCGGCCAGGACGTGCTGCTCGGCGACATGCTGCGCGAGATCGCGCGCCAGGTCGGCCGCACGCCGCCGAAAGTGCGGCTGCCGCGCCGGCTCATCTTCCCCATCGCTTACGCCGCGGAGGCGGCGGCGCATTTTACCGGCCGTGAGCCGTTCGTGACCGTGACCGGGCTGCGGCTGGCGAAAGATCACATGTTCTTTTCATCGGCCAAGGCCGAGCGCGAACTCGGCTACAGCGCGCGGCCGTACCGCGAGGCGGTCGCCGACGCGATCGCCTGGTTCCGGCAGCACGGCTATCTGAAGGCTAAGGCGTGATCGTTTCGATTGAGCCAACCACCGCTCATTCCCGCGTAGGCGGGAATCCAGTTTCTCCATCTAAGACATCTGGGTCCCCGCTTTCGCGGGGACGAGCGGAGTTCGCTGATTCAAGCTCGATCAAGGGCGCTTTATTACGCCGTCTCGCGGCGTCCGCGCAGGAAGTGAAAGAACTCGACGCCTTCGCGCAGCCGGCGCACCAGCATGTCGCGGCTGGTCAGCATCTCGCCGAGGATTTCCGCGATCTTGGAGGGACGGAAATAGAATCTCTTGTAGAACTCCTCCACCGAGTCGAAGATTTCGGTGTGGCCGAGATGCGGGTAATCGAGCGGGGCGATCTGGGTGCCGTCGTCGGTGAGAAGGTCGGTATCAGAGGCGAACCAGCCGTTCTCCTTGGCCTGCTTGTAGAGAAAAGTGCCGGGATAAGGCGCGGCAAGAGAGACCTGCAGCGTGCGCGGGTTCACGTCCTTGGCGAACGCGAGCGTCTCCTGGATCGTCTCGCGCGTTTCGCCCGGCAGGCCCAGGATGAAGGTGCCGTGCACGATGATGCCGAGCTCGTGGCAGTCCTTGGCGAAGCGGCGGGCGACCTCGACCAGGATGCCTTTTTTGATGTTGTGCAGGATTTTCTGATTGCCGGATTCATAGCCGACGAGAAGGAGCCGCAGACCGCCGGCTTTCATCACCTCCAGCGTCTTGCGTGGCACATTGGCCTTGGCGTTGCACGACCAGGTGACGCCGAGCGGACCGAGCGCGCGGGCGAGCGCCTCGACGCGGTCGTGATCGTCGGTCAGCGTATCGTCGTCGAAGAAGATCTCCCGCACCTGCGGAAACTCCTTCATGACGTATTTTACGTCTTCGACGACGCGGGGAATCGACATGGCGCGGTATTTGTGGCCGCCGATGGTCTGCGGCCACAGGCAGAAGGTGCAGCGCGATTTACAGCCGCGGCCGGTGTACCAGCTCATATAAGGGTGCTTGAGGTAGCCGCCGAAATAGCTCTCGACCTTGAGCTGCTTGTAGAGCGGCAGCACCGACGGCAGCTGATCCATGTCCATCAGGATCTCGCGCTCGGGATTGTGCACGATCCTGCCGTCCGGGGAGCGATAGGACAGGCCCTTGATGGTCGGCCAGTCGGCGCCTTCGGCGAGCTCCTTGATGGTAAGCTCATATTCGTTGCGGCAGACGAAATCGATCGCGGGAGCGGCTTCGAGACTCTGTTGCGGCTCGACCGCGACCTTGGCGCCGATAAAGCCGATCTTGGCCTGCGGGTTAAGCGCGCGGATTTTCGTTGCGGTTTGGACGTCGGATTTGAAGCTCGGCGTCGACGTGTGAATGACGATGAAGTCGTGCGCTTTCACGTCGGCTTCGATGTCCTCGAAGCTCAGTTCGTGCGGCGGCGCGTCGATGATCTTTGCGCTCGGCACCATGGCGGCGGCCTGCGCCAGCCAGGTCGGAAACCAGAATGACTTCACTTCGCGCTTCATCTGATAGCGCGCGCCGGCTCCGCCATCGAAACCGTCGAACGAAGGCGCCTGAAGGAACAGTGCACGCATTAGGTTTCGACCTCACCGTAATAGGCCAGCGTCTTGTCGGGCCGCACGTCGTAGCGTTGGCCGCGCCATTCGATATCACGGCCGAAAAAGCTGGCAAGGAAAATGCCAAACGACAGCAAATCGCGCAACGGCAGAAGCCAAAGGCGCCGGGCGCCCAGGGCGAAGGCCCTATCGAGTTCCAGCGCGAGCCCATAACGGCACGCCAGCGCCACAACGACCATCAGCGCGACAGGCGAGATGCCCCCGAACAGCAGGCCGACGAGGGCAAGCGGCGTGGCATATGTAATCGCCAGACCGGCAAAGCCGGCCGGATCGACGGATCGGATCGTGCGCGCCCAGCGCAATTCGTGCCGGAAGAGCTCGCCAGCGGTGCGTTCCACGCAGGCATGGGTCACTATATGACGCGGAATGGCGACGGCGAGCCCGGCACGGCGCACCAATGCGCCCAACGCGTAATCGTCGGCCAATTGGTCGGCGACGGCTTCGAAGCCGCCGATCGCCGCCAGCGTCGTCTTGCGCAGCGCGATGGTCGAGCCAAAGCAGGGGGTCGCCATGCCGAGCCGCAGTCCGACCAGAACGTTGGGCAGGAAATGATAGTCGATCGCCATGGCGGCAAGCCGTGACCACAAGCCCAATCCCGCGCCGCGATAAAGGCAGGTCACGAGCCCGACGCCCGGCCGCTCGAGAGCACCGACCACGTGGCGCAGATAATCGGGGGCAACCACGATATCGCTGTCCGAAACGATCAACAGCTCATGACGCACCGCGCTTTGCATATTGATCAAATTCGAGACTTTGGCATTGGCGCCATGCCGTCGCGCGTTGACCACCAGCGCCAGATCGCGATCGGGAAAATCGGCGATCAGCTGACGCACCACCGGGATTGCCGAATCGGCAGCATCGGCAACGCCGAACACGATCTGCACCGGCTGTGGATAGTCCTGACGGCAAAATCCGGCGAGTTGCGCGTAAAGATCGGGCTCCGCGCCGTGCAGCGGCTTGAGAATTGTGACGGGCGGAAGGTCCCCCGTGAGCAGGTCGCTTGTGCCCGCGAAAGTGTTGCCCGCAAAGCGCCGTGCGACCACGGCGGCGAACAGGGCATAGCAAGAGCCCAGTGCGGCGGCGGCGTAACATGTCACCGACGCCCAGGCGGCAATTGTCGCGACCGTTGCGCTCACCTTTGCTCCCGCCAGCGTCGAGCCCAGAGGGTGCAACTATATTGTCTCATCGCGAGCCTTGCACCTAAAAGAAATGCACCCATAAGAAGCGGCGAAATTCGGGCGTTAAAAGCGCGACTTCGCGGATGCTATGGCCTGTGCTTCGACCAAACGCGCCGGCCTTCGAGCGTCTGCCAAGCCAATAGCGACGGGATGCCGAGCACCAGGTCGGGGACTCGTTTGATCAGTGCCATGGCCAGCGCCACCTCCGGCGGCACGCCAAACAGGGCGCTGGCGGCAATTAAGGCACCGTCTTGCACGCCCACTCCGCCGGGGAGCACGAAGGCGGCCGCCCGGCTGCCTTGGCCCAAAGCTTCAATGGCGATCGCCGCCAGCGGGGCGACGGGATGGCCCATGAAGAAGAGCGAAATCCAGACCTCTGTAGCGCCGAAGAATACCGTTACGAGATGAACGCCGAGCGACACCATGAGGTTGCGGTGATTACCCCAGATTTGCTGAAGCCGGTCGCCGAGATCGACGACGTGATCGAACACGGCCCATTGATGCTTTTCGCCGAAGGCGACGAGACGCCGCACCACCGGTTCAAAGGCGCCGAAATTCAAGGTGAGAAAAAAACCCGTCACCGCGGGCACGGCAACGACCAGAATGGCCAAACCCGCCCCGGTCACCCGTTCGGCACCCACCAAGTCGGCGACGATACCGAGGCCGGCCAGTAACAATATCGTCAGGCAGACGACCTGGAGAAAAATGTCGACCAGAACGCTGGCGACCGCCGAACTCGCGGCTATGCCGAAATGCGACAATAGCCGCGCGCCGACGACGTCGCCTCCGACCACGGCAAAGGGGATCAGCGTATTTATGGCATCGCGGATATAGCGCAGCCCGATAAAAACCGGTGGGCGGGGACGTTTCGGCGTCAGCACCAGCCACCAGCCAATTCCGGCGCCAGCCAAGGCCAAAGCCCGAGCGATAACGACAAGGACGGTCCCCCATCGCGAACTGATCAACGCCGCCAGCACCGCGGCAAAGCCGAAATAGCCGATGAGTGCAGTCAATAGTGCCAAGCCGGAAATGGCAGCGAGCGGAGTTAAGAGTTTCATTTGCCGGCCTTATAGGCAGTTTCAGGCGTTGTATTGCTGTTCTTGTCGACAAGAATGAAACGGGTGTGGAGTGTGGCTTTTATGCACTAGTGGAGAGTGCATCCGGTTCCTATCCTGTACTTCGCTACCAATTTGGACGGGGGCTATCATGAAAAAG
>JBARER010000039.1:0-3698 GCA_049796395.1 Xanthobacteraceae bacterium | reverse complement strand
GCGCTCGCTGCCGCCAATGCCGACCCGAAAGCGACCGACGAAAAAAAGGCCGCAGCACAGGACGCGGAGCAGAAGGCCGCGGCCAAAGCCGAGGCGCTGCGCACCCAGCTCGACGCCGCCAAGGCCGACCTGAAAACGAAGCAGGACGCTGCCGCGGCCGCGCAAGCGGCCGCCAAGGCCGCCGATGCCAAGCGGAAAGACACCGACAAGGCCGCAACCGATGCCAGGCTCGCCGGCGAGCCGGTCGCGATCTTCATCAGCCGCGCGACGCAGAAGCTTTACGTGCGGCGCGACACGCACAAGCCATGGCCGGACGGCGGCGAGCTGTACGATTTCAGCCAGGAATACCCGGTCACCATCAAGGACCCCGACAAGCCGCTCGGCACGCACATTTTCACCGCGGTGGCGCGGGAGGGCGGCGGCCTGCGCTGGACCGAAGTCTCGATCGACAACGGCGACAGCGCCAAGAACGCGCTCGGCCGCATCACCTTCCCGCAGGCCGTGCTCGACAAGATCGCGCCCACCGCGGTGCCGCTATCCTCGATCATCATCTCGGACGAGCCGCTGTCGAGCGAAACCAATTACCGCACCGAATTCGTCGCCGTGCTCAGCAATCAGCCGCAGGGCGGCTTCATCACGCGGATGCCTTCGCAAAACACAAACATCGCGCGCGATGACGGCGGCTATGGCTCCGGCTGGTTCGGCTCGCCCGGCGCGCAGCCGCAATACGGACAGTTCCCCCGCGCCCAGTCCAATTATTTTCAGCGCCGGTTTTGGTGAGGATGTGAGCGAGCGGCGGCTACAGCGGGTAGACGAACAGGTACCGGCGTTAGCGCGCGACATTGCACCCGGCCGTCATGGCCGGGCTTGTCCCGGCCATCCACGTCTTTCCTTTGTCATCACCCGCGAAGGCGGGTGATCTAGTAAACACAAGCATCGGAGCCAAACTCGCAACCTGAGTGAATAATGGATGCTCCGCCCTCGCGGAGCATGACAAGTTATATGGACGTCATTGCCGTTATGGGCGTCATTGCCGGACTTGATCCGGCAATCCATGCGGCCGGCACGTCAGCATGGACCACCGGGTCAAGCCCGGTGGTGACGAAAAATGGCGCCCTTCCCCGCATGCCGCTCGGCGACGCTATACCCCGTTCTTCATCGAATAGGCGTCGGCGTCGATGCAGATCGAGAGCAGGCACCGCGCTCCACCAAACTATCCACTACGCGCTTCTCGCCGGCGCGGTTGAACCGGATTGTCTGCTTGCTGCGATCCGACCTCTAACCCTTCAGTATGGGTTGAATAATCCGCCTTGGCGCGATCATAGCGTCACGAATTCCGGACCGTTCCTCCGGCAAATCCGGCGAACAGCCCCCGGTAGAGACTGCAAGCTGAGGGAACAGGTCGCGTACGTCTGCGCTAAAACCGCTCACCCATGTAGGCGTTGGATCAAGTCGCTGAAAATAAACCGAACCGGACGGGGTTTGAAGAGGCGCGTCAAACAGGTCTCGAATCATCGGCAGGCCGGCACCGCCTCCCGTGAAAACAACATATTTCTTAACACCCGATTCAAAGAAATTCCCGGCAGCAGCCAAGACGGTCTCGATGAAAGTCGTACGGAATGTCTCTACGAATCGAACAACATGAGGTGATTCAACAAAATCATCCCGTGATATCGTTATATCGAGATAGTCAGGAACTTGCACGCGAACCTGGCCGTCGGCGAACAGCGTTTGCTTTAGCGGCCTAATATCTCGCCGAACGTGCTTCGAAATTCGCCGACCTGAATCTGAGTTCGGATCAGTTCCACTGGCTCTAATAATGTCTGTGACGAGAAAATCGTCCAATCTGTTACCGGCCTGCTTTATCGCTCGCTCTGTTCCTATAAATGGTGCGACGCGCGGCTGTTCGTCCCGCGGTAAGACGAATTGATACGCGCCGAAATCGCAAGTCCCTGCCCCAATATCCACAACAACAACACGAGGACGCTGGTTAGAAATATGATCTGAAATGCCCGACGCCGCGGCCGTAGCCTCGGTTACCCGTCGGTCGATAAACGGCGCAGCTATTTTTTCGGCCTCGGGGATATTTTTTATAGCCCGCAAAACCCCGCTCGCAAGCTCAATATTGAAGCCATTATGCCACGCGCTTGGATCAATGCTGTCCGAAATCAGCTGGGCATCGACGAGCATTGTTCGAAGAAGCGCCGATCCTGTTTCGAGTTGGTGCCCCCGCCAAACGGGGACAGCAAATCTCTTCGGCAAATAAGGTGATATGCCTTGAGCGTTAAGGCGGTTACCCATCATGCATGTCAGGTAGGCTAGATATAGGCGAAGTAAGTCACCTGGTGAGAACTTTCGGCTTGGATCTATCGCAACAGTCAGATGTTCGCGCTCAATGTCTTCAAGATGGCCTGAACTCAGCCATTCCTTCGGTGAATCAAAGCGCTCTCGATCAAGATCGTTTTCTCGACGATTCGCATCTAATGCATTGGCACCGAAGTGCAGCAGGTCTCCGGAGATATAGATGGATGAATCCAATATGAAACCAGATGTTCCAGTTGCGGCTTGAGAAAGATCAAGTGGAATCGGTGAGCTTGCGCCCGCCCTCCAGAATGCCGCTTTCGAATAAGCCGTGCCAAAGTCAACGCAGCCGACGACGTCTCGCTCTGGCTTAATGCTGAGACAGGCCTTGTTGATTGAAAGCTCTGTCCTTACAACAGGCGCCGCAATCGAACTATCCGTGGTCTCGGTCGACTTGGATGGACGAGACTCTTCTGTAAGGACACGCGGCAGCGGGACTATCTTCGAACGATCTTCGGGCGACAGCAGGACGACGCGGAGCGCCTCATGCTCCTTGATCGTCACCGCCCCATCGAGCCGATATTGACCCGTTGCGGGATCAAGCACGAGCCTGTCGATCAGATTCTCGCAGAGCAGACGCGCCGTTTCGATGTCCATAATAGCCTCACTCAACAGCATCCACGTCAGCTTTGAGGATCACCAACGGTAGCGACCCGGGCGGTACGCGCTCAACAACAGGGGTTCGCAGTCGCACGCGCCGACTACGCTTACCGCTGATCGGGGGCTCATGCTCAATAGCATTAAACTCGACTACCTCGCCAGCCCTTCCTTTGGGCCGTAGCGCTCGCGTTGAAGCGATCTGTTCGATCAAAATCACGCACTGAGCCGCCGCCCCGGTTAGCCTAGCGACCTCTTCCTGCAACTTTGGATCATAGGTCTGGACAGCCGCAAATATATCGTCACGAAGTCTGTCCGTCAGATTCGCAAGGCTACGAGCGCTTAACAGAAGCAACGAGAGGGTCCGATCGAAAGTTCCTAAAATCGTTTCTTCGAGAGCATTTCCCGTTTCCAGCCGTTTCGGAAATTCGCCGTGAACAAGCCACCTACGAAGATCGTTGCTAATTCCCGCTGACTTCTCCGCGATCTCTTCAAGCTCCCTTGCCGCCCGTTCCTTTCCGACCAAATCAATGAGCAAGCGCCGCAACTTATCGTCAGAAATTCCTTGTTTGGTCAGCAACACCAACGCTTCTCGGACGAGCCGAGAAAGCGCGATCTGAGAGTCGCTCGCCGCGCTGGGCCATTGTGCGCCAGGAAATATTCGACGAATTACTAGCAATGCGGCAAAGGTGTCTATTCCCGTCGCCAAAGAAAAATGCGCCCTCACGACATCATGAAGG
>JBARER010000038.1:0-14254 GCA_049796395.1 Xanthobacteraceae bacterium | reverse complement strand
CGCCATTGCGGGAAAATTGACCGGAAAGTTGCGCGGTCAAGCCCGCGGCGCCGATGAGAATGACGGCGCCGGCATAAAACAGCGCCAGCATCGGCTTGGTGCGCGGCCCGAACAACAGCGCGGTCGACTTGATGCCGATCAGCGCGTCGTCCTCGCGGTCCTGATGGGCATAGATGGTGTCGTAGCCGATCACCCAGGAGATCGATCCGGCATAAAGCAGGATCGGCGCCGCATCGAGGCGGCCGAAGGCCGCCGCCCAGCCCATCAGCGCGCCCCAGGAAAAGGCGAGGCCGAGCACGATTTGCGGCCAATAGGTGATCCGCTTCATGAACGGGTAGACCGCGACGATGACGAGCGAGGCGACGCCGAGTGCGACGGTGAAGCGGTTGAAGGACAGCAGCACCGCAAGTCCGATCAGCGCCTGGGCGCCCAGAAACGCCGCCGCCTGCGCGACGCTGACCTGGCCGGAGGGGATCGGCCGCGACGCGGTGCGCTCGACGGCGCCGTCGAGATCGCGGTCGACGATATCGTTCCAGGTGCAGCCGGCGCCGCGCATGGCGAAGGCGCCGACGAAGAACAAGGCGATGTGCGAAAGGTGCGGCGTCCGGTTCCCGGCCGCGACCGTGGCCAGCGCCGACGACCACCAGCACGGCAAAAGCAACAGCCACGATCCGATCGGCCGGTCGAGCCGCGACAGCCGCAGGTAAGGGCGCGACCACGGCGGAGCGATGCTGTCGACCCAATTGCCGGTCGCGTCCGCAACCGAACCGGGCGCAGGCTTCATCGCCGTATCATCGCCCCAACGGATTGCCGGTGAGCGTGTCGAAGGTGCCGCCGTGGCCGGTCTTGGTATTGGTCGACGAATCGACCGGCGTGGTCTTGATGGCGTCGCTGAGCGTCGGCACTTTCGGGGCCGGCCCCTCCGTGCAGACGACGTCGCGGAATTTCACCGACTTCTCGTGGCCGGCTTTGGCAGCGGCAACAATCTGATCGGAAATGCCGCACCAGGTCTTGTTATCGATCAGGAACTTGACGACCGAGCCTTCGCTGCCGACGAAAACGGTCATCAATCTGCAGATTTCCTTGCGGTCGGCTTTCGTCTTCATCGCCGTTTGCACGGCATTGGCCTTGGTCTGGGTGGCAATGTTCAAAGCCGAGAACTTACTACATTGCGCCGGGGAGCCCATTTGCCCCATTTGCGCCCGCGCCGGCGTCCCGCCGTCAAAGGCCACAGCAACCGCGGCGATCGCCAGGAGCGCAACAAGCGTTAAAGGAAGGTGGCGTCGCATCGATGAATTCTTGTCCGCGTTGGAGTTTCAGTCTGCCTGAGATTTCGCGCTGATTAAAGACTAGCCGATTTCGGCGATAACGCGGCAGGATTGCTCCAGCCGCCGACTTATTTCTCATTGCTGCACCGCCGTTTAGGGGCTAAACGCGGCCAAATCGTCAGCCGCGCCGGGCGCTATTTTGTCGCGTCGGCGTCTTTTCGCGCCACGCTCAACCCGCGCCCAGGCAGCGTCCAAAGGTAGCGTCCAAGGCAGCGCCAATGTCCGGCTACGACTTCCGCAGTCCCAGGCTTTTCATCGACGGCGGCCTTGCAGCGGGCGTCACCGCAGCGCTCGACCGTGCCCAGGCCCATTATCTGGCGCATGTGCTCCGGCTCAAGCCGGGCGAGCGGGTACTGGTCTTCAACGGCCGTGACGGCGAATGGAGTGCAACGCTGCAAGGCGGCAAGCGCGCGGCGGCGCTCGCCATCGAAACGCCGACGCGGACGCAGACGGCGGCGACGGATCTGCATTATTTGTTCGCCCCGCTGAAGGCGGCGCGGCTCGATTACATGGTGCAGAAGGCTGTGGAGATGGGGGTGTCGCGGCTTACTCCCGTGCTTACCCGGCACGGTCAGATGTCACGGGTCAATCTCGAGCGGATGCGCGCCAATGCCGTGGAAGCGGCTGAGCAGTGCGGCATCCTCAATCTGCCGGATATAGCGCCCCCGCTGCCGCTGCCGCACGCGGTGGCGGAGCGCGATCCGGATCGATTTTTGATCTTCTGCGACGAAGATGCCACGTCGGCCAATCCGGTCGCGGCGCTGGCCGCGGTTCCTCCACGATCGCCGCTTGCGGTCCTGGTCGGCCCGGAAGGCGGCTTTGCCGAGGACGAGCGCGCGTTGCTGTTGCGGGCGCCGAATGTGGTGCGGTTGTCACTCGGACCGCGCATTCTGCGCGCCGATACCGCCGCGGTGGCGTGCCTCGCCGTGGTGCAGACGGTGCTCGGCGACTGGCGGTGAAGCGCGTCGCTTCGGCCAAGCGACGCGAGAGCCGGATCGTGCCTTAGTGGATCATCCCGCGCCGGTCGTAGCAGACGAAGCTGACGTAGTCGCCATAGATGCGGTGGATGCTGGTCACCTTGGCGAGGCGGCCATAGCGCGCGCAGAAGCTTTCGGCGATGTCCTCATAGGCGCCCGGCACGGCCGGCCGATAGGGAAAAATACCGCCGGTATTGTTGCCGGTGATTTGCGGGCCCGGCCCGGCGAATTCGCTGCCGAAGGCCAAGGCCGGCTGTGTCGCGGTGCCGGCCAGGGCAACGACGGCCACGCTCAGCGACAGAATAATCAGTAGCTTCCGGAGCATCGCCAAGGCCTCCCAGCGCCCATAGCCGTGCCTAAGCTTAAAGGCTTAAAGGCCGGAATGAAAGCGGCGTCGGCCGGCGGCGATGCCGGGCGAGGTGGAAATTCACATCATCGAATAGGCGCTCGCCACCATGCCGACCGGCCGCCGGTCGGCGGCATTGAGTAGCATGACCCGGCCGAAGCTGGTGTTGCGGCCGATGCGCACGACCCGGGCGTCGGCGACGATGTCGAAATTCACCGGGCGGAGAAAATGCGTGGTCTGGTCTATGGTGCTCATCGGCCGGTAGCCGTTCCAGGCCGCCGAGCAGGCGATTACCATGGCGGTGTCGGCGAGCGCCATCACCGCCTGACTGCAGACCACCGCGCCGTCGGAACAGATCTTCTTCGAGAATGGCAGGCGCACCGTCGCGCCCGGCTGCCAGTCGGCTAACGCGCCCGGCGGCCGCGCCGCCTCGACGCTCTCAACCAGCAGCGCCAGATCCTGCACCCAGGACGGAAACACTTCGGTCATCAGGCGCCCCGCCGCCTGCAGCCCGAACGAAGCCTGCGGCTTTTGCAGCCGATGCACCTCACCCATTGCCCTCTCCCCCAATCGCTCCCGTTGGCCGGCCGCATATGCAGCCGACCGTCCCCAGTATCGCCCACGCGGATTGAACAGGATGGCCGCAAATGCGCGGCTAGCTCTCGCGAGCACGCAACAAGCGAATCAAATGCAACGCCTGTGCATAACTAGCACAAGCCGGCCGCAACCCAAGTAGCTCCACCTACCGTACAAAGAGTAGTGCTCCCTTTTCACAGCGTCCGGTCTTGCTCGGGCGCCCGGCGAGGACCTTGACCGGCGACCGCCGTCGCGGCACGGTAACGACCTTCAGCGGGGAAGGGGATATGCCGCAGTTAATAGCACGGATTGGCCGCACCTTATTGGCCGGCGCTGCGCTTTCGGGGGCGCTGGCGGTTGGGCTCGCGGCCGTCTCGTCGGCGCGCGCCGCCACTTGGCTGGAGAAGAATTTCTGGCTGTCTGGGCCGAACTACAGTCGCGACCTGCCGAGTTGCGATTTCCATCCCGCGCTCGATCGCATTATTTCCGATTTCCGCACCAAGGAATTCCGCTTCTGGAATTCGGAGCTGCGCATCGTCGGTTTCCAGGATATCCACGAGCTCGACACCATGTCGTGGGCGGCGCAATCCATTCCGCGCCGATTCTGCGGCGGCACCGCGGTGACCAACGATCAAACCAAGCACACGGTCTATTATTCGATCGCGGAAGATACCGGCATGATAGGCGTTGATTGGGGGGTCACGTTCTGCGTCGTGGGCCTCGACCGTAATGCCGCTTACGGTCCGAAATGCCGGGCGGCGCAGCCCTAAGGGCGACCTCTTAAGCCCTCAAACACACTAAGCCGCCAAAAACACTCGGCTCACGTCAATCGACGAGCGCCTGCAAGACGCAGTCGCGCAATCGGTTCGCATCGCGGGCACCGCGTTGCGCGAACTCGATCACGGTCTTGGCCACGGCCTGCCTACCGAGCGGGTCGCGATCGCTGACGCCGAGCGTGCGGCACACCTCGGCATAGGTGTGCGTCATGGCCGAGAGCGCCTCCGGCTCGAAAGCCTGGTTTTTGAACAGGCGGTAGACGGGCATGCGGACTCCTCCGTGCACGCTTTCAGTTAAGCGTAAGGCAGGTATATTTCCAGCTAACATCCGTAAAACAATGTTGTGTCCGCATGCCCAAATTTGCGAAATCTGCCGAGTCCGCCGAGGCGCACCTCGGAGTTGAATAGACGGCAGCAAGATTATGTTTCCAATGCCGTTTTGGATTTGCGGCTACCGCGTCCAAGGGGTCGTTAGTCCGCGGAACTTCGATCCAGCTCAGAGCGCAATCGCTTCAAATGCAGGCGATCGGCGCGCTAAGTTCGATCAAGCTGATGGTTTCGGAGAAATCGGTTGCCCGCCCCAGGCGCAAGCGGAGGGCACGCATTTTCCGGATCATGCTTGAGGCAAAATTGCGAACAAAAAGACCGCTCCATGGCGCCGTTTTGTTTCTCCGGCCTTAATGCAGGAACCCAATATTGAGAAATGGTCGGCGCAGGGGATGGCGGGGCTGAAGATCGCCTGAGCGGGCAGGCCGCCTTGCAAGAATACGGTCAGGCCGACGGGCGCGTTCATGCAAGTTCTCATGATTGCTTCTCCCCGTTGTCAAACCACCCGGCCTGAGCCGCGATCGTCATGCTCGTATATATAGCGGTATCCAGATCTGCAATTAATAGTTGTATTCGTTATCATTACATGCGGTCCATGCCGGGCAGGCTAAGATGTGCGGACCTGCCGCTAGGTGAGGGTGGGCCGCTCCGTGAGGCGGATGTTATGAGGCGGCGGGCGTCATGAGAGATGTGGGATGGTGCGGCTGATCAGGTACGCGGCGCTTCTTGCCATCATGCTCGTCCCTGCCGCTGCGCCGGCGCAGGAGAGGCCTGCCGACACGCCGGGGCAATTCGATTTCTACGTGCTGTCGCTGTCCTGGTCGCCGTCGTTCTGCGCCGCGGCGGCCGGGCGCCGGAACGGTTATGGCGGTCGCTCCGATAGGCAGCAATGCGGCGCGCGGCCCTATTCTTTCGTCGTGCACGGCCTGTGGCCGCAATACGACAAGGGCTTTCCGGAAAATTGCCAGGACCCGGCCCCGCGGCTCGATCACCACCTGGTCGGAGCGATGCTCGATCTGATGCCGGCGCCGCGTCTTGTCTTCAATGAATGGGACAAGCACGGCACCTGCTCGGGCCTTGACGCGAAAGCCTATTTCGACACCGTGCGCAAGGCGCGCGCGGCGGTGACCATCCCGGCCGATTATGCCGACCCGCCGGCCGCGCTGACGGTGACGCCGGGCGCGGTCGAAGCCGCCTTCATCAAGGCCAATCCGACGCTGCCGGGGGACGGCATGGCCGTGATCTGCAGCGGCAAGCGGTTGAGCGAAGTCCGGCTCTGTCTGGCAAAGGATCTGAAATTCCGCGCCTGTCCCGAAGTCGCCAAACGCGGCTGCCGACGCGACCAGCTATCGATGCCGCCGGTGCGCGGCAATGACGGCTGATGCATTTTTATTTGCTTGGCGCGGCTGTCTTGAATGACGCCGCACCTCCAGTCTGACATCAAATTGTCATGCCCTGTGGGGCCGCTGGACGACATTGGTCCAGAGCCGACGAAGACTTTCGACGCCGCCGGCAGTCGAACTCCAAAGTGTCGTATCGCTGACGAGCAGGCTGCCGGCGAACGTGTCCGGTCGGGATTGAAGCAAGGCGTCGAAGGTCACGTGGTTACGAGCAAAAGGATGCGGTGGTGCCGCCAGGTCGATCTTCTGGCGGACCAGAACTTCGAGCTTGGCGACCGCGTCTCCGATGCGTTCGAGCTGCGGCAGATGCGGGTGCAGATTGAATGTGCGGACGTTCTGTAGAAGGTGGAGCCGGTCGAGCACCGTTTCGACTTCGATCGGCGACGGGGACCCGTCTGCTTCTGCCGCGGGACGGAGTCCGTAACGGTTCTCGACCGGCACGCCGAGACCCGCGAGGAGAGAGCGCGCGAATCTGCCGAATTGCTGCTGTGGCGGGATTGTTTTGTCACCATGGTGAAGAAAATCCGCGACCTGACGCTGCAAGCGCTCGTCATGAGAGAGATCCGGTACATCGCCGATGTCGTGATGGGGGCACACGAACACCAGATGGTCGGGCTGCGCGAGGAACGTCCGAACGGCTTCGACCTCGGCTCCCGTCGCTTGCTGGCCGGTGCGGAAAGAGTCGAAGCTGATGACGATGAGCGTGTCGACTTCATCGAGAACGTGCGCATCAAGCGCGGCGAGACTGCCATCATCTGCACCGCGCTCGATTTCAGCTACTGGAAGGCCCGTTAACGTTTCGGCCAGTTCGACGAAGGCGGCAAAATTTTGTTTCATGATGTGGTCGAGAAATCCTGCAATGCTCTGGTCGAATCGTACCGGATCAGCCAGTTCGTCCAATCTCGGATAAGCCATCCGACGACTTTCAAAGAGCGTCGGAAAGCGGTTCTCGATCACTTCGAGCGGTGCCTCGATCTCGCCCGGCCGGCTCCAGGCGTAGTAGACGACGACTTTGCGCCCTGCCATCTCGTTCGTCCTTTCGCTAATGATAATGCGCGCGGCGGCTTCGGTTGCTTGCCCCTATGACCGCACGTGAGACATGCTCCCTCACGAACGATCGTACCCGGTCCGGTCAGCATGACCGTTCCTCTTCTATAACCGAATATTCGGCGTGCCCGTAGGATAAGGGCTTGACCTACCGGCCCGGATTGCAGAAGCGATCATTACCGGATTTTTCGCCGAATCTTGCGTCATGAACTACCAGCACGCCTTTCACGCCGGAAATTTTGCCGATGTGCATAAGCACATCGTCTTGACGCTGATCATCGAGTATTTGCGCGCCAAGCCTGCGGCGTTCCGCGTGATCGACAGCCATGCCGGCGCCGGCCGTTACGATCTGAGCGGACCGGAAGCGGCGCGTTCCGGCGAATGGCGTGACGGTATCGGCCGGGTCCGAAGCGCTGAGGCGACGTTGCGCCAAAGCGATGCCGGCGCACTTTTCAAGGTCTATCTCGACGTCGTTGCAGCGCTGAATGCCGGTGGCGCGCTGCGGCTTTATCCGGGCTCGCCGCTCCTCGCCGCGGCGCGCTTGCGGCCGCAGGATCGGCTGATCGCCTGCGAACTCGAGCCGCGCGCGGCGGCGTCGCTAAAGGCCGTCCTGCGCGCCGACCGCGGTGCCAAGGTGCTGGCGATGGACGGCTGGACGGCGATCAAGGCCAACGTGCCGCCGAAGGAGCGCCGCGGACTTGTCGTCATCGATCCGCCGTTCGAAGTGGCCGACGATTTCGCCAAGCTGTCCGGGGCGGTGGCCGAAGCGCATCGCAAATGGCCAACCGGCATTTACATGTTGTGGTATCCGATCAAGGAGCG
Source organism: Xanthobacteraceae bacterium (assembly GCA_049796395.1). Taxonomy (GTDB): domain Bacteria; phylum Pseudomonadota; class Alphaproteobacteria; order Rhizobiales; family Xanthobacteraceae; genus BOG-931. The sequence continues at coordinate 6,655 of JBARER010000038.1, read as the reverse complement.
TGAGGCGCCGAACGCGCTGGCGCGCCGGTTACGCCGCGTTGCCGTGCCGAAAATCCTGCGCTGCGAAGTCACGCTCGCACCGCCGCGTGCGGATGCCGGACTCCTCGGCTCCGGTCTCATCATCGTCAATCCGCCCTACGGTTTGGAGCGCGATCTGAAGACTTTGCTTCCCGTATTTATACGGGTGCTTGCGCCCGGTGCGGCGCAGCTCCTGGATTGGCTTTCGCGTGAAGGCTAGCGACGATTTCACGGCAGGGTAGCAGAATTCCCGTCAGCCCTGACAAGAGGCGCCGGAAAACCCCGGTCTGCCCACTTTTCCACACGCGCAAATTGGTCTAATTGGTTGTGGTCTGGCTTGGACGTTCCGCCTCCTGTGGGGGGCCGGCGGAGTGACTGAGATCGTCTGGGGTTCTCAAACTCTTTGCTCGTGTGAATGTCGGGCTTGCTTGTCGCGCCGTGGGGGTCGCGACGATCGAACCGCGGGGAAGGAGCTTGCTCGATGGCAATGACCGGTACGGTCAAATTTTTCAATGGGGAACGCGGCTATGGCTTTATCAAGCCTGACGACGGAGGCCGCGATGTGTTCGTTCACATTACCGCCGTTGAACGTGCGGGGTTGAAGGCGCTGGCCGAAGGACAGCACATCAGCTTCGACGTCGAGCCCGACAAAAAGGGTAAAGGCCCGAAGGCCGTCAATCTCGTCGTCACCGGCTAAGACGACGTTGCCGCGGCTTTAGAGCATGATCCGGAAAAGTGGAAACCGGTTTTCCGAAAAGATCATGCTCCACTGAAATGTTAGGACGCCAATCGGTTCAACCTGAAGCGATTGCGCTCTAGCGCCGCGCGCCGCATGGCTCAAACGCGGATGGCTTCGCCGCCCGCGGTCGGTGGCTTTATTCCTGCAGACCGGCTTTACTGCGGCTCGCGAGCTGCAATCCGCAGCATTTTTCAATCGGGTGCCGCATGATGATCTTGCGTTCGTCGCTGTCCTCGCCGTTCGGGCGCAAGGTGCGGATTGCGGTGTCTTTGCTGGGCCTGGACGCCGAGGTGAAAGTCGAGCAGGCCGATACCACCGACGTCAACGACAGCGTGCGGCAGCAAAATCCGCTGGGCAAGATTCCGGTGTTGATCATCGAGGACGGCACCGCCTATTACGATTCACGCGTGATCCTCGACTATCTCGACGAGCGCGCCGGTGGCGGCAAGATTGTGCCGCGCGCGGCCAAGGAACGCCTGTCGGCGCTGCGGCTGCAGGCGCTGGGCGACGGCATTCTCGATGCATCGATCCTGACCATCTACGAGACCCGCTGGCGCAAGCCGGAAACCCATGAGCCGAAGTGGCTTGAGCACCAGGCTGGCAAGGTGGCGCGCGCGTTTGCCACGCTCGAAGCGGCGCCGCCGCCGCTCGAAGCGGAGAAGCTGCCGAATGTCGGTCAAATCACGCTCGCTTGCGTGCTCGGCTACCGCGATTTCCGTTTTTCCGGCAACTGGCGTAGCGGCCATCCGCGATTGGTTGCTTGGCTCGATAATTTTGCCGCCCGGGTGCCTGGTTTCGCCACGACCAAGCCGGGCGGTTGAGAGGTCAAGCGCTGAGTTCAGGGCATGATCCGGGAAATGCCTGCCCTTGGGACCTGATCCGAGGGTTGGAAACCGCCGTTCCGGAATGATCGCGCTTCCACAAAAAAGGAAGACCGCCGCGCCGCCAAGCGGCATCGGACGGTCTCCCTGCTATCTAGCGCGGCGGGCTCGTCCCGCCGCTACGCAAGCTCCACACTAAGCGCGAACAGCCACATAGCGTTCCACAAAGAATGAGGCATCGCGCGCCACCCTGTGATGGAACCTGGGTGAAGGAATCCGGTCAAACACCGGACAAAAAGCCTAAGCTGCAAAGGCTGCCCATCGCAATCAGATGGCAGGCAGGGAATGCGCATGGAACTAGTCTGCAGCCGGCAGATCGAGCGCCTTGAAGGCCCGTCGCCTGAGCTGACGCGGATCACGCTCGCCGGTTTGCGCAATCTCGATGAGCTTTTTGGCAATCGTCTCGGTGAGGGGATCGGATCGGTCCGCGAGCTTCAGAGTGCGCAGGGAATCCTCAAAGGCCGTGACCAAACGGTCGATATCCTCGGGAGTAAATGCCGATTGCTGCAAAAGTCGATAGATGGCCACGTCGTGACGCTCCTTACCGCCGGGCATGTTCCAAAACAGCATGTCTTAAAACCGCGGGCGGGAGCGAGAGCCTTCCCCATTGCCGCCATTCCCAAGTCCTGGCCGGCAACGGTGGTACGATATTCTGCCGCCGATGAATGGCATCTGAACCGCGCGGCGCGGGTCTCTTGTTTGTTGCGGCGCCAGCCGTGAGCAAAGTTCCGTCGCGCAGGCTGCTGCAAGTCGGGTCTGCTACAAGGAGGCCCGCTCGATCCCGCGCGCCGCTATCAATTCGGCCATCCGCTTGCGGGCATGAAAGACGCGGGTTTTCACCGTATTTTGCGGTACCCCGATGATGTGGGCGATCTCCTCGATCGACTGCTCGTGGTAATACACCAGGTCGATGACTTGGCGGTGCGCGCTTGAAAGCTGCCGCAGGCAGGCCTGCAAGATGGCGCTGCGGTCGGCTTTCTGCATGGCGACTTCTGGATCGTCGCCCGGCGCTTCGATCGCGTCTGCGGCCTCCTCATCGAGTGAGTCAAATGGGCGGCGGCGCAGTGAGGTAAGCCCTTTGAAGCGGGCAATGCCGAGAATCCATGTGGTGACCTGCGAGCGCCCTTCGAATCTCGCGGCACCGCGCCAGACCTCGATGAACACCTCATTCAAAAGGTCTTGCGCGGTGTCCTCGTTGTTGACAATGCGCAGGAGAAAACGGAAGACCCGGACATGATGTCTGGCGAACAGAATTCGCATGGCGTCTTTGTTGCCCTTGACGATCAGCGCCACGAGCCTCGCATCCGGCGTCGTCTCGGCAGATAAAGGTCTTGCCGCCGCTGCGGCGGCGGGTATGGCTCGCTGGTATTGCATGGCGCGGCGCCCCTTTAAGGGAAGCCTTTAGGTTTCCCGGCCATGCCGCTCCATTCTACATAGGGACGCCCGTAGTACCGGAACAGCGAAGACGCCCTATACTTGTGTATAGGCGACGGACGGACGGCACGACGGCGACGGTGCGTGCGTTAGCACGCGACCGGTTCAGAGTCCGTTTCCTTGAGCGCCTTCTCCAGGCACGCGACGAGGGTCTCCTCGGCGAAGGGCTTGCGCAAAAATCCCGAGGCGCCGGCATTGAGAACCCGGTCGCGGACCTTCTCCTCGAAATAGGCGGTCATGAAAATCACCGGCGTGCGACGACCGTCCGCGATCAAGCGGTCTTGCAGATCGGCGCCGCCCATGCCGGGCATGTGCAGATCGGTAATCAAGCACGATGAATCGCGCAGGCGATCCGACCGCAGAAATTCTTCGGCGGACGAAAAAGTCGCCGTGCGATAGCCGAGCGATTGAACCAGCCGAGCGGTGGCATCGCGAACCGACGCGTCGTCGTCGATGATCGATATCACGCATTGCTGTGCCAATTCCGACAGTCCTTATTCAGCGCGATGTAGTTGAAACCGACGGCCGTCGCCACTGTACCAACGCAAGGTTTGTGTATCGAATGGGGGTACGGAACTATACTTGTGTATAGGTCGGGAACCAGTATCCGACCGAGTCGCATCGGATGACGGTTCTTCGCCTGCAGCACGATTTGTTCGGACAACATTTTCCGGATCGCGCTCTAACTCGGCGCGCGGCGGATGCCCAAGGCATCGGCCATCCGTACCAGCTCGGCCAGTGATTTTGCTTCCATTTTGCGCATCACGTTGCCGCGGTGGACCTTCACCGTGATCTCGCTGACGCCGAGCTCGGCGGCGATCTGCTTGTTCATTAAACCGGCCGTGACATAGCCCATGATTTCCTGCTCGCGCGCGGTCAGCGAATTAAAGCCGGCCCGCAGCCGTGCCGCATCCGTTGCGGTGCGGCGCCGGTCGCGGTCGCGCTCCAGCCCGGTTTGCACGGCATCCAGCATGTCCTGGTCGCGGAATGGCTTCGGCAGAAATTCGAGCGCGCCGGCCTTCATGGCGCGCACGGTCATCGGAATATCGCCGTGGCCGGTCATGAAAATAATAGGGATGTCGACGTTGGCCTTGGTCAGCTCGGCCTGAAAATCGAGTCCGCTCAAGCCCGGCAGCCGCACGTCGAGCACCAGGCAGCTGGGCCCTTCGGGCAATCTGTACTGGAGGAATTCCGGCGTTGAGGCGAAAGTCTTGACCTTCAGGCCGACCGAACGGAACAGGCGCGCCAACGCATCGCGCAGCGATGCATCGTCGTCGATCACCAGCACGGTCGGCTCGGGGTCGGTGCCTGCGGTCATGGATGCGCTCTACATCGGCCCGCCGGCGGCCGGCAAAATGACCCGAAACAGCGAGCCGCGGGGGCGAGCCGCAGCCGCCGACAGCTTTCCCGCATGCCGCTCGACGATCATACGGCACAACGCCAGCCCCAGGCCCATGCCGTGCGGCTTGGTGGTGATGAAGGCGTCAAAAATACCGTCGATCTGCGCCGGATCGATGCCCGGGCCGGAATCTTCGATCGCCACGACGGCCGTATTGCCGTCGTGACATTGCGTCGTGATCTTAAGCAGCCGGCTGTTCTCGACCCCGTCCATCGCCTCGATCGCATTGCGGATCAAATTGACGAGCACCTCCTGCAATTGCCCGCGATGGCCGACCACGAGCGGCAGGCCCGGCTTAAGCGCTACGCGCATGACGATGCCGTGCTCGTCGATCTCGTCACGCAGCGTCTCGATGACGCTTGATGCCAATTCGTTGATGTCGAGCGGCGCATGGCCCTGATCGGCTTTGCCGAACAGCGCGCGGATATTGTCGAAGACCTGGCTGGCGCGAAGGCTGTCGCGGACCATGCAGTCCAGCGCAAGCCGCGCCTCATCGAGGTTCGGCGGCGTATGCGCGAGGAAGCGCCGCGCCGCGCCGCCGTTCGAGGCGATGCCGGCGAGCGGCTGCCGCACCTCATGGGCGATTGCCGCCGCCATGGCCTCGAGATTCATCAGCTTGTTGCTGCGTTCGCGCTGCAACTCGGACACCGAGCGGCCGAGCTCGTCGGTACGCTGGCGCAGGTCGCTGAGCAGCCGCGTGTTCTCGATGGCGATGACAGCCTGGGCGGCAAAGTTACGCACCAGCGCGATCTGCTTGTCCGAAAACGGCCGGACCGAGAGCCGCATCAGCACCAGAACGCCGATCGGATTGCCTTCGCGCAACAGCGGCACGCCAAGCACCGTGCGGTAGCCAAGGCGGCGTTGCGCGTCGTAGAGCGCGTAATCCGGCTCGGCCAGCACGTCGGCGACGTGAACGGGGCGGCGCTCAAGCACCGTGCGGCCGATAACGCTGCCGCGTCCCGCTTCGAACGGCACGCCGCCGGCGAGCGCCTTATGCTCGGGCGGCCCGCCGTAAGTCGCGATGATGCGATAATCGGCACCGTGCAGCCGGTGCATGGCGGCGAGCTCGGCGTCGCACAATTGCGCCGCCAGTTCGATCAAAGTATCGAGCACTTGTTGCAGGTCGAAGGTCGAGCGGCTGATGATGTTGAGCACGTCGCCGGTCGCGCTTTGTTGCTCGAGAGTCTCCCGCAGCTCGTGCAGCAGTCGCGCATTTTCCACCGCGACGACCGCCTGATCGGCAAAGCTCGTGATCACCTCGATCTGCCTGGCGGTGAAGGGGCGAACCACGGTGCGGCCGACCGTGAACGAGCCGACGAGTTCGCTGTCCTTGAACATCGGTACGGCGAGCGTCGTGCGCACGCCGGCGCGTTCGACGGCAACAACGGTCGGCGGATTGCGCTCGATATAGGCCTGGTCGGCCGCCAGATCGGGAATGTGAACGAAGCTTCTCGTCGCCAGCATGCGTCCCGAAGCGGAATGTTCGTTGGGCCGATACGGCGCGCGCTCGCGCAAGGTCACGAACTCGGCCGGCATATTATGACTGGCGACAAGATGCAGCGCGGTGCCGTCCCAGCGGGTGATGATGCCGTTGTCCGATTCGCAAAGCCGCACCGCATTCGCCAGAATAGCGGCGAAGACCGGCTGCGGATCGCCCGACGAACTCGAGATCAGGCGCAAGACTTCCGCGGTTGCTTTCTGCTGCTCGACGGCGGCGCCGAGTTCGCGTGTGAGCCGCGCCAACGCCGATTTGTGCGGCCCGGCGGCAGATCGGCGCGGCGCCGCCGCGTTTGTCTTGGCGCCGCGGCGCGCAGCTGTGCCGCCGGTACCGGTTTTGATGCCGGTCTTGCTACCTGTCTTGGCTGTTGTCTTGACTCTTTTCTTCGCCGCCGCCTTGCCGCGCCGCCCCATCATTTCTCCTCGCCCCCCGGCAGGACGCAGATAGTAGCGCCTTGGGGCGGTGTCGGCGAGGTCGGTGGACGTTTCTTTTCGGATCGCTCCATGATCGCGATGTGCCGATGGGTGCGCTCGCTCGTGGATAAGCGGATCACCGCCGGTTCCCTAATCTCGGTTCCGCACTGCAACAATTAAATTTACTTCACGTCGTGTGGCGCCAACTTGTGATGCCTGCTATGTTGCATCCAGCCTTGGATCGCGGTGCTGGCCACCGTAGATGCTTGGTGC
>JBARER010000037.1:0-4334 GCA_049796395.1 Xanthobacteraceae bacterium | reverse complement strand
GGATCGGGGAGATTGAAAGCAGTACATTAAAAGCAGCACATTGAAAGCAAACATGGCCATTGTTCCAATAACGCCCCCTGGCGCACCGGGCATCGCGCCGCGCTGGACCTCAAGCGCCAAAAGCGCGGTGGGAACGGCAGCGGACGGAAGCGCTCGCGTCTGGTTCACGATGAGCCACGGCATTCTCAATGAAATCTATGCCCAGCGTCTGGACACCGCCTGCATCCGCGATTTTGGTTTCATCGTCACCGCGCAAGACTATTTCTCCGAGGATAAGCGTGACGCGGATCATGGCGGCGGCTGGGTGGAGGACGGCGTTCCGGCAATCCGCGTGATCAGTACGGCGCGCGACGGCCGCTACCGCATCACCAAGACAGTCCTGTGCGATCCGGAACGCGACGTCGTCCTGCAAGAGATTGTGTTCGAAGCGCTGGTCGGCGCCACGTCCGACTATTCCGTTCATGCCATCGTCGCTCCGCATCTGGTCAATGCCGGCGCCGGCAACACCGCATGGTATGACGATTACAAAGGGCGCGCGATGTTGTTTGCAGAAGGGCGCGGCACGGTGCTCGCCGTCGCCTCTTCCGTGCCGTGGTTGGCGCGTTCGGCCGGCTATGTCGGGGTTTCCGACGGCTGGCAGACACTGTCGCGCGGCGAGGGGCTACGACCTGAATACCAGCGCGCCGAGAACGGCAATGTAGCGATTTCCGGCACTATCGATTTCGCCGCCGGTAACGGACGCGCCGTGCTGGCGATTGGATTTGGCGCGCAACCGGAGGAAGCGGCCTTCCGCGCGCTGATCAGTCTGCAGCATGGCGTCGCGCCGACCCTGAAAAGGTTTTCGGCCGGATGGCGGGCCTGGCAGAAAAGCCTGCTTCCCCTCGATGAACCGGCCGATCGGACGCGCTTCAACCACTACCGCGTCAGCACGTCGGTCCTCGCCACGCATCGCGACGCAGCTTCGGGCGCCATCATCGCCAGCTTGTCGATACCCTGGGGTTTTTCCAAGGGTGATGACGATCTTGGCGGCTATCATCTGGTCTGGCCGCGTGACCTTGTCGAAATTGCCGGCGGCCTGCTGGCCGCCGGCGACAACGATCACCCCAAAGCGGTGCTGGAATATCTCATCGCCATCCAGGAGGCTGATGGACATTGGGTGCAGAATTCATGGCTCGACGGCAGGCCGTATTGGAACGGCGTGCAAATGGACGAGACCGCCTTTCCGGTTCTGCTCTACGACATGCTGTGGCGTGGCAGCATTCTAAGCGCCGAAGAAGCGTCGCGCTTCAGCACCATGGTAGAGACGGCGGCCGGTTTCATCGTTCGTAACGGCCCGGCAACGCAGCAGGACCGCTGGGAGGAAGATGGCGGCTATACCCCCTTCACCTTGGCGGTCGAAATCGTGGCATTGTTGGCGGCCGCCGACGCCATGGATAGGGCCGGCAAGACCTCGATTGCCGGATATTTGCGCGAAGTCGCCGATGGCTGGAACGAGCAGATCGAAAACTGGACTTACGTTGTCGACACCGAGCTTTCGCGCAAACTCGGCATCGAGGGATATTACATCCGGATTGGGTTATTCGACGGCGATGGTGTCGCCGGGTCGCGCGGCTTCGTTGCGATCGCCAATCGCACCGGCACCGACCGCAGCCTGGAAGCCGATCTGCTGCTGAGCCCCGATGCTTTGGCTCTGGTTCGCTTCGGTCTTCGCGCCGCCGACGATCCTCGCATCGTCAACACCGTCAAGGCGATTGACGCCGTATTGAAGCGGGAGCTCCCCGCGGGGCCTTATTGGTACCGCTACAACGGCGACGGCTACGGCGAACATGCCGACGGCGCACCCTTCAATGGCGACGGTATTGGCAGATTATGGCCGCTGCTCACCGGCGAAAGAGCGCATTACGAATTGGCTTTGGGACGGCGCGACGAGGCAGAAAGACTACTCCGCACGCTCGAAGCCTCCGCTAGTCCCGGCGGCCTATTGCCGGAACAGATTTGGGATAGTGACGATATTCCGGAACGCGAGCTTTTTCTCGGGCAGCCGTCCGGCAGCGCCATGCCGCTCGCCTGGGCGCACGCCGAACATATCAAGCTCTTGCGTTCGCTGAGAGACGACGCGGTGTTTGATATGCCGCCGCAAACCAAAAGCCGCTACATCGAGGGTCGTCCGCCGCCCGCGCCGTTGTGCTGGCGCTTCACGTCGAAAATTCGAACCATCGCGGCCGGCCGGACCTTGCGTCTGGAGCTTCTGGCGCCGGCGCGCGTGCGCTGGTCCGCCTCCAACTGGTCGACTTTCACCGACAGCGACGCCAAGGCTACCGGGCTGGGAACATTCATCTGCGATCTTCCGAGCGAGGACCTCCGCGCCGGAAGCATCTTGCGATTTACTTTCTTTTGGACGCAACGCAATGCCTGGGAAGGCGCCGATTTCGAAGTCGCGGTCGGCAAGAGTATGACTCAGGTCCCGGTGCCTAAAACAAGTGGCATCGCATCCTGACTAATGGCCCCTGCCCGCTGGATCATGCGGGCAAGCCAGCGGCAGTGACGGCGCCCGGGAGCGGAAGAACCGTGCCCAGGTCACAGCGCGTTTCCGCAAGCTGGGCGTCAGAAGTTTTTTCCGAGCATCTCCTTGAGCGTCGACGCATCGAGCATCGTCTCCGCCAGGAGCTTCTTCAGCTTCCGGTTCTCATCCTCCAGGGCCTTGAGCTTGCGGGCGTCGGAGACCTTCATCCCGCCATAGCGCGATCGCCACTTGTAGAAAGTCGCATCGCTGATGCCGTACTTGCGACACAGATCGCCGGCCGATAACCCGGCAGCGTGCTCCTTCAGCACTTAGATGATCTGCTCTTCCGTGAACCTGCTCTTGCGCATGTCCGTCTCCCTGTGGGGAACGAACTCTACCCAAAAACGGGAACATTTAAGGGGAGCAGGTCACCTGCTATTGCGTCGACTCTATATCGACGAGCCATCACTTCCTGAAGTCCGGGTCACAATTAAGAGATCGCCCGAGCGAAGCGGCAAACCCGTCTTGTGGCGATCGACCACAATGAGGAAATCACCGAGTTGAGCCGAGCGGTCGGTCGAAGAAGCTTCCCGTTGGGGCAGATGTTAACACCCTGCCGTCTCTTCCGATGGAAGTCCGAGCGTGAGAATTGGCTTCGCGTTTAGAATGGCAAATACCGTCTTCGCTAATGCAGCCGGAATGCGCCGAACAACTAGTAGACCGCCTCATGACGCCTGATGCCGACCTGATCGGTTATCGGACAAATCACGTGAGCGCCCGCACGGGAGAAAGTTTCTTCGAAAACGGCACGAAGTTCTGCTGTTGCCACCTCTCGCAAGAGTTAATCGTATTGACCAGCAACATCGACACGGTCATAGGGCCGACTCCGCCCGGCACTGGGGTAATGTGCGAGGCTTTTGCGGCAACGCCTGCGAAGTTGACGTCGCCAACAAGCGTACCGTCGCTGAGCCGATTGATGCCTACATCAATAACCACCGCGCCGGTACGCACCATTTCCGGTTGAATGAGATTTGGATATCCAGCCGCAACGACGAGAATATCGGCGAGAATTGTGAATTGTGCCAAATCCCTGGTTTTGGCGTGACAGATGCAGACGGTCGCCTCGTGCTGCATCAACATCAAAGCCATCGGCTTGCCCACGATGTTGCTGGCGCCGACAACGACGACATTCTTACCTTCGAGCGTTATGTGTTCATGTTCAAGTAGTTTTAAGACACCGTAGGGCGTGCATGGCGGAAATACGGTGCCACCGACCACGAGACCGCCGACGTTGTAAAGGTGGAAACCGTCGACATCTTTATCGGCAGAAATGCAGTGCAGAATTTGGCTCATATCGAACGTCAGTGGCAGCGGCAGCTGGACCAGAATACCATGCACGGCCGGGTCATCGTTGAGCTGCATGATTTGCTCGACCACGGTGTCTTGGCTTATGTCGGCTGGATAATCGAAGCGAAAAGACTTGATGCCAACATTGGCGCAGGCGCGCATTTTGTTGCGGACGTAGATCTGCGAGGCAGCATCGGAACCAACGATTATCACGGCAAGGCCGGGCGGCGTCCCACCCTGCTGGATGATGCGACGGACCCGGCCGCGACAATCGTCACGAATCTTCTGTGCGACAGCAACACCGTCAATGAGCTTCGCGGTCATGGATTTCCAGGGCCCGAGACTTGAAGCGCTGTCTGACGAGTCCCCATTTAACGCTCCTATTCGCTTTTTATGCGCTTCGCATAGGCATCAACGAAATCCGCGGCAGCCTTGCTGCCGCGCGCAAAAGACTTCATCGCTTCCTCATGCAACAGGCTGAGCG
>JBARER010000036.1:0-6451 GCA_049796395.1 Xanthobacteraceae bacterium | reverse complement strand
CGGCGCTCCACCGCGGTACTCGCCGCGCCGGACGCATCCGGACATCGGCTCAGCTCCAGTCCCGCGTTTCCTGAGACCCGGCTGCTCGGGGTGTTACCCCTCACCGCCTGTCTCTAGTCTACCGCGCTCCGCGGAGACCGGTCGTAGTGCCGGCCGAGCGGAGGCCCGAAGCCGCCCGGGAACGGTTTGCGAGACCGCCCGCGGGAACCGCACTTGCTCCACCTTCTGGACCGCCTCCGGAACGGTGCCCTTCCGTGAGCAAGCTTCAACGGAGGTTGCGTAGCTATATCGGGGACGATTGTCAATGGTGCAGGGACATTAAAACTTCCCTCGCCGGCCCCTACAGCGGCGGCTCCTCGCCGCCTTGGGTCTTGCAGGCGATGCTCGCCTCCTCAAGATCCAGCTCGCGCTCGATGCGGCGCCGCGATTCGTCGGTGATCTTGCCGTCCTGAAGCTGGCGGTAAATGTATTCGCGCTCAGTCGCGATCAATTCGAGGCGGAGCGCATAGGCGGTCGCCGTGTCCTCGCCACCGTCGGCACCGGGCCGCGCGACCCGGCCGGCGCGGTAGTCGTGCCGCGCCCGCAACAAAGCGTGTGCGGCGGATGAACCGCGGCCGTCGGCGACGAATTGCTTGAGCTTGGCGTAGGCGACGTCGAGCGCCTCGGCGCGCACGGCAGTCTCGGCCGCCATTTCGCTCCGATGCTCCTTGGCGGCGTCGCGATCGAGCTTCAGCCAGCGCACCACCGCAGGCAGCGCCAGGCCCTGTCCCATCAGCGTGATGACAATGACTCCGAAGGCGACGAACAGAATGATATCGCGATCGGGAAACGGCGCGCCGGATTGCATCGTCAGCGGGAGGGCAAGCGCCGCGGCTAATGAGACGACGCCGCGAACGCCGACGAACGCCAGCAGAAACAGCCAGCGCCAGGACGGTAGCGGATCGCGCCGCCGCAGCGCCGGATTGATCCAGCGCGGAATCCAGGCCGCCGGATAAATCCAGGCAAAGCGCATGACGATGATGACGGCGACGGTGCCGGCAATGGCGAGAAGCAGCTGGTTGAGGAGCGAGGCATGCATGCTGTCGATAATGGTGCGCGTCTGCATGCCGGTGACGAGAAAAACAAAGCCTTCGAGCAGATAGACGACGAGGTCCCAGAAAAATATGCCCTGCAGCCGCGTCGCCCCCGGAATCAGCAGCGGGCCGTTCCAGCTCACATAGAGGCCCGCGGCCACCGTCGCCAGCACGCCCGAACCGCCGAGCGCTTGTGGGATCAGGAACGCGGCATAGGGGGTGAGCAGCGACAGCGTGATCTCAATATGCGGATCGTGCGCGAAGCGGCGCAGCCGCAGGCTGAACCAGCCGACGCCGATGCCATAGGCGATCTCGCCGAAGACAATGACGGCGAATTCGCCGGCAGCGTCACGAAACGAGAAAACCCCGGTCGCCACCGCGGCAACGGCGAAGCGATAAAGGATCAGCGCGGTGGCGTCGTTGGCGAGCCCTTCGCCTTCGAGCACGACGGAGAGCCGGCGCGGCAGGCCGATGCGGCGCACCAAGGAGAGCGGCGCCACCGCATCGGGCGGCGACACGATGGCGCCGAGCACGAAACCGACCGCGAGCGGCATGCCCAGAAGCCAGTGCATCGCCAGCGCCACCGCGGCGGCGGTGACAAGCACGCAGCCGAAGGCAAGCAAAGCGATCGGCCGCAGATTGAAATGAAATTCGCGCCAGCTCATGGCGACTCCGGCGGAGTAGATCAGCGGCGGCAGGATGCCGAGCAGGACGAGTTCCGGCGCGAGCTCGAGCCGCGGCAGGCCGGGAATGAGCGTGAGCGCGATGCCGGCCACCACCAGCAAAATCGACGGCGCGGTATTAAGCCGCCGCGCCACCACTGCGACGACAACCATCACGGCAAGCAGGAACAATATGGTCTGGATGGTCTCGGCCATGATTGCGTGGTACCGAGCTTTCCGCTCTGTTGCGGCCAGTTCATCGGGCCCCGTTTGGAGCCAAATCCGATAATAAGGAGCCTTTCATGCCGGAATCGATGTCGCAAGCCTCGCTGCCCACCTTCGAAATCACCCTTAATGCGCTCGCCGCCGTCCTCGACAAGGCGGAAGCGTTTGTCGCCGCCAAGAAAACCGACGCCGCGACGCTGTTGCATGCCAGGCTTGCGCCCGACATGTTCGACTTGACCCGCCAGATTCAGGTGGCGACCGATCAGGCCCGCCGCGGCGCCGCGCGGCTTGCCGGCACCGAAGCGCCGAAGGTCGAGGACAACGAGACGACGCTCGCGCAATTAAAAGAGCGCATCGTCAAGACGGTCTCCTATATCAAGACGCTCGACAAGAAAGCGATCGACGCCTCGGCGGAGAAGGAAATCGTCTTTCCGCTGGGCCCTGAGAAAAAAGGCCACATGAAGGGCGACGATTATCTCAACCACTTCGTGCTACCGAATTTTTATTTCCACTGCACCGCGGCCTACGCCATCCTCCGCCATCTCGGCGTCGAGATCGGCAAGCAGGATTTCATCGGCAAGATTCCGCTGACGATGACGTGAGCGTGTAGCCTGTCATGCTCCGCGAAAGCGGAGCATCCAGTACCCACCTCCAGCGCGGCGTTTACTGGATCATCCGCCTCCGCGGATGATGACAAGTCTATTAAGCTACGTGATCGAGCACGACGTCGTCATTCCCGCGGCACGCTGCCCAGCACGCCGTCGAGCCAGACCGCGAACGCGTCGAGCACGTCGCCCAACACCTCCGCGTCTTTGCGGCCGGTTCGCGCCGGCACGTGAAACGAGTGATCGGCGTCGTCGAACAGTTTCAGCGTCGCCCGCGGACCGAGCGCCGCGCACACCGGACGCAATCGATCGAGCGTCGCGAACGCATCGCGCGTGCCTTGCAGGAACAGCATCGGGATTTTCACCTCCGATAGATGCGCGGCGCGGTCCACCGAGGGACGATCCGGCGGATGCAGCGGAAAGCCGAAAAACGCTAGGCCGTGAACATGCGGCAACGGCGCGGCGGCCTGTGCCTGCGAGGTCATGCGGCCGCCAAACGATTTGCCGCCGGCGATCAGAGTCAGTTCGGGCAGCGCACGCGCCGCCGCGGCAACCGCGGCGCGGACCGTTGCTTGCGCGACGCGCGGCGGATCGGGACGTTTGGAACCGCGTTCCATGTAGGGAAACTGATAGCGCAAGCTGGCAAAGCCGCGCTCGGCCAGGCCCGCGGCGACCGCAGCCATGAAAGGATGCTGCATGCCCGCACCGGCGCCGTGCGCCAGCACAAGGCAGGCCCGCGCGCCGGGCGGCGTTTGCAGGAGCCCGGAGACGGCGACGCCACCCATCCCTTCAATCGTGATTGGCTTGGCCGATACCGGCGGCATCCGGCGACTCCTGCATGTGTTCGGCGGCGTACTGCGGACTTGACCCGGGTATCGCCGGTGCGCTGGATTATGACAGAACCCCGCCGATAAAGGCCAAAGCGCAAGGAGCAACCCCATGTGCCGCAGCATCCGCACGCTGTTTAATTTCGAGCCGCCGGCAACCGAAGACGAAATCCGCGCCTCGGCGCTGCAATTCGTGCGCAAGCTGTCGGGCTTTGCCCATCCGTCGCATCTCAACGCGGCGGCGTTCGATCGCGCCGTCGATGAAGTCTCGGCCACCGCGCGCCGGCTGATCGCCTCGCTGGAGACCGCAAGCCCGCCGAAGAACCGCGAGGAGGAAGCGGCGAAGGCGCGCGCCCGGGCCAAAGAGCGGTTTGCGTAGAGCCCTTTCGTTTCCCGGACGCGGTGCAGCGTGGAGCGAAGCGTAACGGTGCACCGCCGATCCGGGATCGTCGCAAACTCTGCGCTGGTGACGATCCCGGGTCTGCAGCGCAACACTCCGCTACGCTGCGTGCTGCGCCGCGCCCGGGAAACACTGTAACGAGGCCCCGCGATGGACCCCGATTTCATCCGCGATCTGTTCGCACCGTTCCGCCCGGTCACCATACGGCGCATGTTCTCGGGTGCCGGGGTTTTTGCCGACGGCCTGATGTTCGGCCTCGTCGTGCGCGAGGTGATTTATCTGAAAGCCGACGATAGCACCGCAGCCGATTTCGAACGCGAAGGCTGTGCGCGGTTCACCTACACCCGCGGCAAAAAGAGCGGCCGGCCGCGCGAGCATGCGCTGCCCTATTGGCGCCTGCCGGAACGGCTTTATGACGATCCCGAGCAGCTCGCGGCCTGGGCGGGGCGGGCCTTCGCGGCCGCGGAACGGAAGCGGTTCAAGCCACGCGGACGCAGCAGGCAAAAGCGAGCCAAGAAGTAGTTTGCGCAGGTCAGCGGAGGGCGGGTGGGCAAAGGCGCGGAACGCGCCGTGCCCACCCGCGGTTTCGATGTATTTCTGCGTGGGCTTTGCGGAGATTGTCGTGGGGCGACGCTTCGCCCCGGCCCGTTGACTCAGCCCACCTATGCTTGGCTTTCAGGCGCGACGGACGCACGACGAACCAACAGCGTCTCATTTTGCTTACGCTCAATGTGCGCTAGGCTTGGCGCATGAGCAGAAGCACCAGGGGATTCCAGCGCTGGATCGCGCACGACCCATCTACTTGGTCTTTTCAGATCTTTCAAAAATACGATTCCGAGCTCCTTACGATCTGGGGAGCGCACAGAGCCTCTGCTAGATTTACCTATTCCCAGCTTAAGAAGAATGGCGCTGATTGGCCCGATCTTCCAAGAAAATATTTTGACATGAATAAGATAGATTGGAACAAATATGATGATTTGAGAGCTTGGTCCGACGCATACAACCTGTTTGACAATTGGGTGAATTTGAGTGTCGTTCTGACGACTGCTTCAAACCTCGAGACTTATTTGGCGTCGGTTATAGCCATGGCCTTGGATTCTGATCCAGGACTAGTTCTTGGCGTCAGCAAGTCAATAGATGGCGCAACAGTATTGAAACATCGGCGACCCGCCGCCTTTCAGGTCGGACAGCAAATCGACAGCTGCACAAGAGGCGACTGGAGTTCACGGCTGGATTCTTTCGAAAAACTATTCGGCCAATGTCCCAAGGAATTCCGTTCGGGCCACGCTGAGCTGGAAGAGCTCAGAGGAATCCGTAATCGAGTCGGCCACGCCTTCGGTCGAGACATCGAAGCAGCCCGCCTTCATGGAGTCCTGCAGATGATCCCAATGGAGCAGCTCACCGGCGAAAGGGCAGAAAGACTTCGAAAATCGGTTTGGTTTGCTGCGAAATCTATCGACAAATTTCTCCTAAAAAATCATATTGGAGACTTCGAGACTGTTCGCTTCTATCATCACCTTTATCCTTCATTACACAAGCACGTTTCAACAGGTCAGCGTGCTGTCTACCTCAAAAAGGCAATAGGTAGATTTGGTGCAATTCCACGCGACAAAAAATATTGCAAGGAACTCGTTGAATACTGGGAAGCATTGTAACTTTCTCCTTTTACAAAAAACTCTGCGGATCGATGTCGATGTCGAACTTGATCGAGCCGTGCTTCTTCGGCGCGGCGGCGAGCCAGGCCCGTAGATAGTTCGACAGATCGAAGGCGCGCGGCGCCTTGATCAGAAGCCGCAGGCGATGGCGGCCGCGAATGAGCGCAAACGGCGGCTCGGCGGGACCGAGCACCCGCACCTCGCCGTCCAGCAAATCGGCGGCCGGCGCGGCGCGGGCGAGCGCGCGCGCATAGGACGCGGTGTCGTTCTTGTCCGGGCCGGAGACGACGATCGAGGCCAGCCGGCCGAATGGCGGATAATGTGCCGCCTCGCGATCGGCGATCTCGGCGGAATAGAACGCCTCGCGATCCTGGGCGATCAGCGCCCGCATTACCGGATGCTCGGGCTGATGGGTTTGCAGGAAGCCGTGGCCGGTGCCGGCGTCGCGCCCGGCGCGGCCGATCACCTGATGCAGCAGTTGGAAGGTGCGCTCGGCGGCGCGCGGATCGCCATTGGCAAGCCCGAGATCGGCATCGATGACGCCGACCAGATTGAGCATCGGAAAGTGATGGCCCTTGGCGACCAATTGCGTGCCGATGACGATGTCGAATTTGCCCGCGGCGATGTCGGCGAATTCCTCGCGCATGCGTTCGACCGTGGCGACGAGATCGGACGACAGCACCAGGACGCGCGCCTCGGGGAACAGCGCGCGCACCTCCTCGTCCAGCCGCTCGACGCCGGGGCCGATCGGCACGAACGAGTCGGCGGCCTGGCATTTCGGGCAGGCCGGCGGATGCGGCATGGCGAAGCCGCAATGATGGCAGACGAGCTGGCGGCGGAAGCGGTGATCGACCAGCCAAGCGTCGCAGTGCGGGCAGGAGAAGCGGAAGCCGCAGGCGCGGCACAAGGTCAGCGGCGCATAGCCGCGGCGATTGAGAAACAACAGCGCCTGCTCCTTGCGCTCGAGCGCCGTCTTGATCGCCTCGGCCAGCACTGGCGAGATG
>JBARER010000035.1:0-1771 GCA_049796395.1 Xanthobacteraceae bacterium | reverse complement strand
GTTCTACTGAGCGAATGACCGATACCCACCGGGATACGATCATGCGCCTCATGGTGGAGATAGGGACCGGCTGCGCGAAGCTGGCCGATGAGCAAATGCGGAACCTGTCGTGCCAGCGGATTCAGGTCGATGAAATCTGGTCATACGTGAAGGTAAAGCAGGCGAACATTGCCAAGGGTGTTACCCGCACCCGGATCGGCGATCAGTGGACCTTCGTGGCAATCGACCCAGACACTAAGCTGGTCCCGGCCTATCTGGTCGGCAAGCGCACCCGTGACAACGCTGTGGCGTTCATGGGCGACCTTTCCGAACGCCTTGCGAACCGGGTGCAGATTTCATCCGACTCCCTGCGCACCTATGTGGACGCTGTTGAGCGGGCTTTCGGCGCGGATGTGGACTACGGACAGATAGTTAAATTTTACGATGCCGAACCGATCGGACCCGGCCGGTACGGCCCTCCGCGTGTGACAGGCGCGGCGCGTACAGTAATTGCGGGCAATCCTGACCAAGCCCATGTTTCGACTTCGCATGTTGAGAGGCAAAACCTCACGATGCGAATGAGCATGCGCCGATTTACCCGGCTAACCAACGCTTTCAGCAAGAAGTTTGAGAACTTGCAGGCTGCGGTCGCGTTGCACTTCGCACACTACAATCTCGTTCGGCTGCACAAGACTTTGCGCGTCACACCAGCGATGGCCGCGAACGTGACGGATCGGGTATGGTCGCTAGAGGAATTGGTGGACCGAACGTCTCGCTAACGAGGGATTACAATGTGCTGGTGGTGGCGAAAAGTAAGGCGAGCAAAAATCCCAAATGACGCGCGTGACGCATTCGAGGAATTAGGTCAATTCTTGGTCGCAAACAGGATAGCTGATAACCAACCACCGCGCAGCGGTGCACTTGGCGACAAATATAACGATGTAGCTCTTAAGCGGTATGGGATTGAATGGATTCGCGAACTAGCTGACCGCCATGAACGACGCGAGAATAGGCTGGAAACGGTTGAGTGGGCGATTCTGATTTTCGTGGTGCTGGGGGTGATCGTCGAGAGCGGGCTCGGACATCTTTTGCTTGTGGGTCTATTGGCGGCCGTTCACCACCTAACCTCAAATTAGGACACTACCTCACATCTCAGTGCTTCAAGTTGGTGCTCGAGGGAATCTCGTTCTCAAGGAAATGCCAAAGCGGCGCCGTCACGCAGCACCGCCTCGGCTTCGGCCGTCGGCGTGCCGCCGGTATCGGCGAGGATAAGGCCAGGCAGCAGCGACGACGGCGCCTTGCTGTGCTTGACCGCACGTATCAGCACGCGGATCGCGGGCGAGTCCGGCTTTCCATAAACCGGCATTATTGCAATGGCGGCGAAGTCCGCAGCGAGCGCCGCGAATACGTCGCCCAACCCGTCAGCGCGCCAGATCAACGTCACCGTGCCGCCGGAAACAAGAAGCCTTGCCGCGGCGCCCAGCCAAATGGCAAGCAGGCCGGGCGAAGCCGCATGGGCCATGCGGCGGCCATCATCGGGCGATGGATTTTGCCGGGTGTTGAATGGCGGATTCATCAGGACGCGGTCGGCCGATCCGGGCGGCAGAGCGGCGGCGGCGAAAGCGGCCGGTGGCGCCGCAACGTCGAGACTGACCGCGCGCACGCGTGCGGCAACGCCGTTACGCTCCGCGTTGTGTTGCGCCAGCGCCGCCAGCACGGGATCGATCTCGACCAGCGTGACTGCAAGCCGCTCGACGCGCCACGCCAGAGCGAGCCCCGCCGCACCGACGCC
>JBARER010000034.1:0-2736 GCA_049796395.1 Xanthobacteraceae bacterium | reverse complement strand
GACTGGCGATCTGCACCGCCTTGTCCAGCGTCACGGCATCCGGCGAGGTGCCGGAGAGCATGATGCGGCCATTGATCGACGACACGCGGATGCCGCCGCCGGTGAAACGCGCGATCTCGACCGACAGCCGCGAAATGTCGTAGGACACCTCGATGTCGAAAATGCCGACCGCCTTATGGTCGGGATCGTAGACCGTGACGCGCGTGGTGCCGATCTTCTTGCCGAGAATCGACAGCGAATGATCGGTCAGCGGACTGACATCGGCGATGTCCGGGTCGCCGACCGTGATGTCGCTGAAGTTCTGGTCGGTGCGGATGTCTTCGGTCTTGCCGACCGTCACCCTGATGCTCGCGGTATGCACCGCGCCGGCCAGCGTGATGTGCTGCTGCGCGCGCACCGCCGGCGCCAGCGCCATCATCAAGGTGGCGGCAAGCACCGCCCTGACCCAGCCTTGCCGCATCGGCATCGCGATCCGCACGCCCCTGTCCGAAATTCGTCGCTTGTCGTACTGGTGTTTCACGTCGGCCTCCCCGCCGCTCATTGTCCCCAAAACTCAAATCCCGCTGCCGTCAGTCGCTCGCCCCCGCCGCCGCCGGCGCCGGATGCGACCAAGCCGCGGAGCGCGCGTTGTCGTGTTCGACCGGCACCGAATATTCGGTCCGCTCGTTCTTCCATGGACGTGACACCGAGATGGTCACGAAGTCCGATTTCCGCGTCGCCTTGACCAGATCGACCGGTGTGATCCGGCGCGAATCGTCGGCGGCGACGTCGCCTGCCTTGCGCAGCAATAGCGACAGCGTGCCGACCGTCGAGGCGAGCGCGATCTTCTCGCCGTCGGTGACCTTGACCTCGAGCGTGACCGCCTTGACGACGGACGGCTTCTCGGTCCTTTCGTCGGCGACTTGATCGATCGCCAGCACCTGCGCGTCTTCAATGACGACGTCGGTTGTTGCGGTGTTCTTCTCGCCCTGCCGCGTCAGCATGACGTCGACATGATCGCCGGGCAGCACGAAGCCGGCGACGCCCTGGACGTCGTTGACGCGCACCGTCACCGCCGTCTTGCCGGGACCGATCACGGCGGACAGCGTGGCGCGCTGCCCTGGGCCGGTGATTTTCGACGCCAGCACCGCTTCGTTGGTCTCGATCGGCATCAGCACGACGCGCTTGGCGGCCATGAGATCGGCGATTTTGGCGAAGGCGCCGGCCGGCAGTGCGTCGGCCGGCCAGGGCAGTTCGCGCAACGCCGTCGCGGTCAATTGATCGCCGTAGCGCAGCGGCCGGTTGGCGACCACGATGGTGCGCTCCGGCGCCGGCGCTTTGCGGTTGGCCTCGAGGCTTCGCATGCGCGCGGCTTCTTGATCGTTGAGCCAGGTCTGCGCCAGGAACACCGCGAGCAGCCCGAACAGGACCGCAAAGCCGATCATGACGAGAGTACTGGTACGCAAGTCAGTCCCCTGTTTGACGCCGGGAATTCCGTGTGCGGAAGCCCTAATTGAATTTCGTCGTTGTCGTTCGCCGCGAGTATTGGCCGCCGGCCCGTATTGAATTGGTGAAGCTACGGAGGCTTCTCCCCCTATGCTGAAGATTGGTTGAAGCGGTATTGTTTACGGTGCGTATCGTCGACCGCTCGAAGTGAAGAGATATGCTTTACGGAATTTGCGCCGTGACGGCGGCGCCGCGCACAAGCATCGAAAAGGGCGCGCTCCGTGCGATTTTGCGCGCGCAACGATTTGTTGATGACGTCGTGCCCGGCGCGGCGAATTTTACGATTGGCGCTAGGAGGGCATTAACGACAATCGGCGAGCGCGGCGCCGATTGTGGCGTCGGTTGTAGTGCCGCCCGCGATCAGACGCGGAGAAAGCCGCGCGGCACCGTGTGGAAGGGCTCGATACCGGTTGCGGTGATGAGCACCATCGCGCCGGTCTGCACACCGGCTTTGCCGTCGCGCGTCACCACGTTGGGCTGGATGACGACGACCATGCCGGCGCGAAACGGCGCGTCGGGGACATGCGCGCTCGGCCGGCTGCGCGAGCCAAGCACCGGCGGCAGGTAGCCGCCGCCATAGCCGTGCAGCAGGTCGTCGATGATGGTGAACCCGGCTGCCTCGATGACTCCCGCGGCCTCGATCACCTGCTGCGGCATGGCGCCGTCCTTGAGCACGGCAGCGACGGCGTCGTAGGCCGCATCGGCGGCCGCGTGCAGATCGCGGTAAAGCGGCGACGGCTCGGCGCCGACGGTGAAGCTGCGCAACACCTGGCCCGGATGCTCCCAGACCGCCGCGCTGATCTCGGCGACGACGGCGTCGCCGCGGGCGACTTGGCGATTGCCGGCGAATTGCGGCGGCGCGGCGAGCGACGGGTTGGCCATCGCGGTCGCGCCGATGAAATGGATCACGGTCGAGCCGCCGAGGGGCACGTAGGCGCGCTCGACGAGGTCGGCGAGGTCGCGCTCGCTCAGGCCCGGCCGCAATCCGTCGCGCAGCGCCAGCATGCCGCGATCGGTCAGCGCCGCGCCGATGCGCAGCCAATCCAGTTCCTCGGCGGATTTGATCTGGCGCAGCCGCACATAGGGCCGATTGAGATTGCGCGGCGGGCCGAACCGCGCCGCGAGCTTGTCATGCTGCTCGAAGGTCATCGGACCGATAACACCGACGCGGCCGGACCGGGCGCCGCGCCGCTCCAACGCGGCGATACCCGCGCCGATCGACGATCCGCCGCCCCAGGCGACCTCGGCGGG
>JBARER010000033.1:0-33048 GCA_049796395.1 Xanthobacteraceae bacterium | reverse complement strand
AGATCAAGATCGGCGACATTCCAGCCCGCCTTTTTCAGCGCTGCGCGCGAGGCCGGGATCGGGCCAGTGCCCATGATTTTGGGGTCAACGCCCGCCTGCGCCCAGGAGACGATGCGGGCCAGCGGTGTTTTGCCGAGTTTGGCGGCCTCGCTGGCTCTCATCAGCACGACCGCGGCGGCGCCGTCGTTGATGCCCGACGCGTTGCCCGCGGTAACGGTGCCTTCTTTGTCGAACGCCGGGCGCAATTTGCCGATCGAGTCGAGTGTCGTTCCATGCTTGGGGTATTCGTCGGTATCGACCACGATATCCCCCTTGCGGCTCTTGATCGTCACCGGCGTGATCTCGTCCTTGAACTTACCGGCTTTCTGCGCGGCTTCCGCCTTGTTCTGCGATTTGACCGCGAACTCATCCTGCTGCTGGCGCGTAATCTGCCATTGCCGGGCTACGTTCTCGGCAGTGTTGCCCATGTGATAGCCGTTGAATGCGTCCCACAGGCCGTCCTTGATCATGGTGTCGATCATCTCGAAATTGCCCATCTTCACGCCGCCGCGCAGGTACGCGCAGTGTGGCGCGACGCTCATGGATTCCTGACCGCCCGCGACCACGATGTCGCTGTCGCCGTTGACGATGCCCTGGTAACCGAGAGCCACCGAGCGCAGGCCCGATCCGCACAGCTGGTTTACGCCCCAGGCCGGCGTTTCGACCGGTACGCCGGCCGCGATGGAGGCTTGGCGGGCCGGATTCTGGCCCTGGCCGGCGGTCAGGATTTGCCCCAAAATGACCTCAGAGACGCGGGCCGGTTCGACGCCCGCGCGGTCGAGCGCTTCTTTGATTGCCGCCTTGCCGAGTTCGTGGGCGGGCAATGTAGCGAATACGCCGTTGAACGCTCCAACCGGCGTACGCGTGGCGCTGACAATGACGACATCGTCTTTCATGGGAAAATCCTTCCGGGTGTTGGGCTATTCGGGCGCGGGGCTGGCCGCAAGGTTGCTATAAGTCATAGGGATGCGCGGTGGCCGCGACAAGGCGCAACCCGGTGGTGGCAGCAGCATGTCCGGCATGTTCCGCCGCGACATCATAAAAGAGTAGCCGTGCCGCAGAAATCCGCCTATTTTGACGGCAAAACTGGGCGGTTCCATCCATGACCGATACTTCGACCAAGACGGCAGCGCCGGTCACGATCAAGAAATACGCCAACCGGAGGCTCTATAACACCGGAACGAGCACCTATGTCACGCTCGAGGATCTGGCCGGCATGGTCAAGACCGGCGAGGATTTTGTCGTCTACGACGCCAAATCCGGGGAAGAGATTACCCGCTCGGTCCTCACCCAAATCATTTTCGAGCAGGAGAACAAGGAAGGGCAAAATTTGTTGCCGATCGCCTTCCTGCGTCAATTGATCCGCTTCTATGGTGACAGCATGCAGATGCTGGTGCCGCGCTATCTCGAAGTCTCCATCGAGTCGTTGACTCGCGAGCAGGAAAAATTCCGCCACCAGATGGCGCAAGCCTTTGGGGTCGGTGCCTTTGGCTCATTGGAAGACCAGGTGCGGCGGAATATGGAAATGTTCGAGCGCGCTTTCGCGATGTTCGCGCCATTCGCCCGCCACGAGGGCGCCGCAGCGGCCGAGGCTGCAGCGAATGCGGAAAAGCCGCCGACAAAATCAGGCGACATCGATGATCTCAAGCGGCAGCTCGACGACATGAAGCGCAAGGTCGATCGGCTGACGGAGAAAGAGCCTGGCAGCGAGTAATTATCGTTGCGCTCGATAGGCTTTGTTAGCTCTAATCGGCAGGCCGTCAAAGGGCCTTGGCGGCGGTCGTCAGCCAGGGTCTTTCTGTGGCCGCCAGACCGACCAGGGCGCCTTGCAAATAGTCGCAGCCCCATGCCTGCAAGGTTTTCGCCGCGGCTTCGTCCTGGACCCATTCGGCGACGGTCTTGAGTTTGAGACGCTTTGCCAGATCGATCAGCGTGCGGACGAAAGCGCGATCGTCTTCCGAGCGCATGATGTCTTGCACGAACGCCCCATCGATCTTGACCACGTCCACGCCGAGCTTGCGCAGGTTGCGGAACGACGTATAGCCGGCGCCAAAATCATCGATGGCAAGGCGGCAGCCGAGATCCTTGACGCGGGCGACGAAGCCACGTGTCTCGTCGACGTCATGAATCGCCGCGCTTTCGGTGATTTCGACAATGAGGCGCTCGGCCACGCCGGCATGACTGCGCAACAACGAGGCGAGGCCCGACCACCAATCGGGGTCGGTGGTCGATGCCGGCGAGACGTTGAAACTCGCCTGCAGGGTTGGCGACGCTGCTAATTCGTCGATGACCAACTCCAGCACTCGGAAATCCAGCAAACGCACGAGGCCAAGCCGTTCAGCGACAGGAACGATATCATGGGCGGCGATCAAGCCGCCATCCGGCCGCCGGATTCGCATCAGACATTCATAGAAAGTTGGCCGCCGGTCTGTCGCGTCGGCGACGGTCTCGTAAGCCAGAAAAATGCGCCGCTCGTTGAGTGCGGCGACGATTTCGTCGGTGGCGCGCACGTTTTCCCGGCGCATGGCTTCGCGTTCGATGTTGGGCCGATAGGCTTGAAATGAGCCGCGGCGACGCGCCTTTGCCGTATCGAGGCTCTCCTGCGCGCGGGCCAGCACTTCGGCGACGCTGCCGGCATGGCGCGGCGCGGTGACGCCGCCGATTGTGACGGTGATGGCGATCGAGCCGGCGCTGGTCGCAATCATCTCGTCGCGGACGCCGACCAGCATGCGGTCGGCGGCGATCGCCATGTCGTCGGGCGTGCAATCGCGCAGCACCAGGCCAAATTTGTTGCCGGAAAAGCGGCCAAGCGTGTCCTTGCCGCGCATGCGGCTGTGCAGGCGCTTGGCAACCGCGCTGATGACCTGTTCGGCGACTTCGAAGCCGTAGGACTCGTTGATGCGCGCCAAGTTATCGATGCCGACGAGCAGAAAGCCGCATGACGAGCGGAAGCGAAACGCCTCCTCAATCGTATCTTCGAGAATTTCGCTCAAGTGATGGCGATTAAGCTCGCCGGTGAGACCGTCGTGCCGGGCCAGATAGCTCAGTCGCTGTTCGTGCTCGTAACGCTCATTGATGACGCGCATCACCCCGAGCGCTCGTGCAGGCTTGCCGTCGGCACCGGCAAACCAGCGGCCGGTATCCTCGATCCACAGCTTGGTTTGGGTCGAGGGATCGGGCCTGAGGCAATACTGGATTTGATAGGCGACACCGCGGCCGTCGTCGTGTTTGTCGGAACGCGTCACCGCATCGAAACGCGCCTGAGTGTTATCGGCTTCGAGAAGCCCCGCAAAAGCCCGGCCGGTCGAAACCACTGCAATATCGCCAATAAGCAGCACCTCGGCCGCATTGCCGCTCCACCGCAACGTATCGGCATCGATCTGCCAGTCGTACGCAACCTCGCCGACGGAGGCGAGGATTTGGCTCGCGTCGAGATTGGCGGTGTTGCTCGGCGGCATTGTGTTCGCGGGCGCTAGGATTTGGCTGGAGCCTACCGTCAAGACTTTAAACATTTCGGAAATCCGTCTCCGGGAATAGCACCTGCTTTCCGCGGCATGGGCCTTGCGATGTCGTCTCCGAGGACCGGTCACGTCCCATTCCGGGACAAAATGTATCGCCGGAAAGCCCCATGCGTAACGCGCTTGTTCCGGTCGCACCGTCCAATCGAGAGGTCGCCACAAGCCTTGCGGCCAGGGCAGCAAACGCCGATTTCATTGCTCATCTGATCGCGACTGCAGCCCAGGACCCCCAGACCCGGGCACGCCGCCGGGCGACCGCCGACGAGGCGATTGCGGCCTACGAGGCGGTCGGCCAATGGCCGACGCGATTGGGGCGGAAAATTCGCCGCTCGCTCTGAGTTGGCGGGCGCTACGGCTGCCTCGGCTCCTGGATTTCGATCTCACGCTGGGCGCTGCGCATGCCGACGATAAAGCCGGCAAGCACGTCGACGAGCGCAATAGCCATCAGCAGGAAAAACGTCGACGTCGCCGCCCGCTGCACCAGAAGGAACTCGATCAGCATGGCAATGAACAATGCCATTGCCAGAATGTGGTCCATAACGCTGCGCGTTCCGAGCCTGGTCGATTTAATGATTTCGACCCACAGCAAAAAAATAGCGAAGGCAACGAGGATGTCTTCCCAGGTCAGCACCCAGTCTTGACCGGACATCATATGGACGGTGGCCGCCGGCGAGGTCCAACTCACGCCGGGGGTCAGAAACGCGATCATGTTGTAAATGGCAAACGGAACCAAAAGAAGCGGAAAGCCAAGTACGAACATGACGCTAAGCTTTCGTCACATAGTTCTCTCGTCCGTCACTGCTTGCTGCGACCGGCGGCGGCCTTAACCTTACGCTTCCGCCTTCTTGGTCAGCACTTGACGTCCGCGATACATGCCGGATTTGAGGTCGATGTGGTGGGGACGGCGCAATTCGCCGGAATCCTTGTCCTCGACATAGGTCGGGGCTTTCAGCGCGTCGGCCGACCGGCGCATGCCGCGCTTTGACGGCGAGGTTTTTTTCTTTGGCACGGCCATGGCATCGCTCTCCTCTGTCTTGGCGTGTTTTGCTCGGGATGCGGCGCTTATAGAAGAATGATCGCCGCGACGCTAGTGGCCCCGAACGCAGGCATCGAGGCCGCTGAAATCGGCGGCGCGGTGGACGTAAACCCCCGCAAGCCGGCGCACGAGAACGCTCGGGTTACGGGCACTGCGCAGCATTGGATTGGGCAAAATCGCAGCCAGTTCCGCTGCTTGGTAGATGGTCAAATCGTCGGCCGATTTGCCGAAGGCCAAGGCCGCCCCGGCCTCGGCGCCAAACTCGCCGTTCGGCCCCCATTCGACGATGTTGAGGTAGATTTCGAGAATCCGCCGCTTCGGCAGGACCAGCGTCATCCAAAGCGCCAGCGGAATTTCCAGCGCTTTGCGGATAAAACTCCGTCCTTCCCAGAGAAATAGATTCTTGGCCGTTTGCTGGGTAATGGTCGAAGCGCCGCGCGCCTCGTCCAGGTTATCGTTCGACTGCCGCAGGGCCGCGCGGATCTGGCCGAGATCGATGCCGGGATTGTGACAAAAGCCGCCGTCTTCGGCAGCGATCACGGTAAGCCGCAGCGCCGGCGAAATATGCGACAGGGGAACGACGATTCGCTCGACGCGTGCTCCCGTCACGAAGCGCCACAGCATCGGCATCGAGACCGGCATGACAAACCGGTAAAACGGCACGATCAGGTAAGGCAAAAACACCAGGACGGCGGCGACCATTGCCAAAATTACAGCGAGGCGTCGCAAGTTCATGCTGTTTCGCGCGGCCAAGCGTCAGGCCGCCTCCGCCTTGGGCAACGGCGTCCGGCCGCGAATAAGGTCGGCGGCCTTCTCCGCCATCATCAGAACGCAAGCATTGATGTGGGCGGAAACGAGATCGGGCATCGCCGAGGCGTCGCAGACGCGCAGCCTTTCGATGCCGCGCACATTGAGTTCGGCATCCAGCACGCCGTCGGGGCCGATGGCGCAGGTCCCTGCGGGATGGTGCGCGGTGATGACTGCCTTTTTCAACCAAGCATCGATTTCTGCGTCGGTTCTGGTCTCAAGTCCCGGTCCGATCTCCTCGCCGCGGTAACGATCCAGCGCTGTATGGAAAGCCAATTCGCGGGCGCGCTTGAATCCTTCACGCAGCGTCGGCAGGTCGTTCGGCGCCGTCAAGAAGCGGTAGACGATGCGGGGGGCCTGCAGCGGATCGGCCGACCCGAGCAAGAGTTCGCCGCGGCTGTCCGGATGCAACAAGGTCGGCCGGATGCCGAAGCCGTCAACAAAGCCCGGGCGGATCACTGGAAACCACAAATGCGGATGGGCGGAGACGCCGCGAAACATGAATTCGATAT
Organism: Xanthobacteraceae bacterium; assembly: GCA_049796395.1. Classification (GTDB taxonomy): domain Bacteria; phylum Pseudomonadota; class Alphaproteobacteria; order Rhizobiales; family Xanthobacteraceae; genus BOG-931. The sequence goes on along the minus strand of JBARER010000033.1, from coordinate 27,136 downwards.
CGGGAACTGCAAGCTCCGGACGCGTCTTGATGAAGGCATGCAGTCCGCCCGGCACGATCGTTCCCGGCCCGGTGCCGAACACGTAGGCGCGGATCATGCTCAGCGCCATGCGATCGGCGCGCATTTCGCGGTGAAAACTTCCCGGCTGCCGGCGCGAATAGGTCATGTAGGCGCCGAGATGGTCTTGCAAATTTTTGCCCACCGGCAAATCGACCAAGGTTTCGATACCGAAATCGTGCAGATGCCGAGCCGGCCCAATTCCCGAGAGCATCAAAATTTGCGGCGTGTTGAACGTGCCGGCCGCGAGAATCACCTCTTGTCCGGCTTCGGCGCGCACGACATCGCCGTTCCTGACGTATTCGACGCCCTTGGCGCGACTCCCCTCGAGTAAGACCCGCGTGGTGTGCGCCTTGGTTGCGACGGTCAGGTTGCTCCGATCGCGTGCTGGATGGAGGAAGGCATTTGCCGAAGATGCGCGGTGACCGTTGCGAATGGTAAATTGGGCGCGGCCGAAGCCCTCCGACTGTTTGCCATTGTAATCCGCGGTCAGCGAATAGCCGGATGCCTTCGCCGCCGCCAGCCATGCGTCATAGAGCGGGTCCACGGTCTTGGCGAATTCGGTGCCGAGCGCGCCGGTGCCGCCTCGCCAAGTGCTTTCTCCATCCGCCCAGGTCTCGCAGCGCTGGAAATAGGGCAATACCTCGGCGTAGGACCAGCCGCGCGCTCCCTTCTGCGCCCAGCGGTCGTAGTCGCTGGGGTTGCCGCGCGTATAGGCCATCACATTGATCGAGGATGAACCGCCCAGAACCTCGCCGCGCATCGCTTCAATGCGGCGGCCGCCGAGGTTCGGCTCCGGCTCGCTGGCATAACCCCAATCGAACATCCGGCGCTCGTGCATGCGGCCAAGCCCGATCGGGATATGAATATAGGGATGCCAGTCGGGACCGCCGGCCTCGATGAGAAGCACACGCGCCCCGGCATCCTCGCTCAGGCGATTTGCCAGCACGCAGCCGGCCGAACCGGCACCGACGATGATGTAATCGTAGCCCGGCATTTCACTCCCTGTGTCGCCGCGGAGCGCCGAATTCTAATCGCGCGCGTAACCGATCAACGGCTTCTTTTTGCGGCCAAGCAAAATCAGCAGGATCGCGATTATTCCGATGACGGCCCAAGCCGGCAGATCGAACAGTTTTTCCAGATAGGGATTCCAGGCCCAGGCGACTTTCAGCTTCAGCCACGCTTGTACCGCGTTGAGGCTGTTCTGATCGATGATAGCCCAGACGTCGAAGACCTTCGTATAGATGATGTCGTGATTGGCAATGGATTTGGTGCCATCGTAGACCAAGAACACGAACGCAGTCGCAAGCAGGCAAAGGCCGATGAAACGAAACAGGAATCTGATCATGAGGCTGAGGGCCCGCGGCTGAGACGAAGGATCGCCCTATAACGTAGTGGAGAGCCCTTACCCTGACCGGCGCTCCTGTTCAATGCAATCTGCCCCTGCCGGCCATCCCTTGAGCGTGGGTGGTCGGGTTCGCTAAGGTTCCACCCCCTTGGGTGCGTCAATCCGTCAATAGGGAATTGAAATGGCTTTCAAAAACGGTGGCAATGACGGTGACAAGAGCGGTGGCAAGGACGCCGGCAAGACTGGCGGCCGTTCAAACCGGCCGACTTTCACCGATCAGGAAGCCCTGCTGTTTCACAGCCAAGGCCGCCCCGGAAAGCTCGAAGTCGTCGCCACCAAGCCGATGGCGACACAACGCGATCTGTCGCTGGCCTATTCGCCGGGTGTCGCGGTGCCGGTGCTTGCCATCGCGGAGGACGAGTCCAAGGCCTTCGACTACACGACCAAGGGCAATTTCGTCGCGGTTATCACCAACGGCACTGCCATCCTTGGCCTCGGCAACCGCGGCGCGCTGGCGGCGAAGCCGGTGATGGAAGGCAAGTCGGTGCTGTTCAAGCGCTTCGCCGATATCGATTCGATCGACCTTGAAGTCTCAACCGAAGATCCCGACGAATTCATCAATTGCGTGAAGCTCCTCGGCAAAGGCTGGGGCGGCATCAATCTCGAGGACATCAAGGCGCCGGAATGCTTCATCATCGAGCAAAGGCTGCGCGAACTGCTCGATATCCCGGTCTTTCATGACGACCAGCACGGCACCGCCATCATTGCCGCGGCCGGCCTGATCAATGCGCTCGAACTCACCGGCCGCGAAGTCGCGACAACGCGACTGGTCTGTAACGGCGCTGGCGCCGCGGGCATCGCTTGCCTCGAATTGCTGCGCGCGATCGGCTTCCGTCCGGAAAACCTGGTCCTCTGCGACACCAAGGGCGTTATTTATGAAGGCCGTACCGACGGCATGAACCAGTGGAAGTCGGGCTTTGCGGTAAAGACCAAGGCCCGCACGCTCGCCGAGGCGATCAGCGGCGCCGATGTATTTTTCGGGCTCTCGGTGAAAGGCGCGATGACGCCGGCAATGGTGAAATCGATGGCGGACAAACCGATCATCTTCGCCATGGCCAATCCGGATCCCGAGATTACCGTCGAGGAAGTCGCCGACGTGCGCAGCGATGCCATCATGGCCACCGGCCGTTCCGACTATCCGAACCAGATCAATAACGTGCTCGGCTTTCCCTATATCTTCCGCGGCGCGCTGGACGTGCGGGCGCGGGCCATCAACATGGAGATGAAAATCGCGGCCGTGCACGCGCTTGCCAATTTGGCGCGCGAGGATGTGCCCGATGAAGTTGCCGTCGCCTATGGCGCGCGGCCGAAATACGGGCCCGATTACATCATTCCGGTGCCGTTCGACCCGCGGCTTATTTCCGATATTCCGCCGGCGGTGGCGAAAGCCGCCATGGAGTCAAACGTAGCGCGCCGGCCGATCGCCGACATGGAAACGTACCGGCAGCAATTACGCACGCGGCGCGATCCGATCGCCGGCGTGCTCACCGGTGTTTACGAACGGCTGCGCCGGCAGCCGCGGCGGGTGGTCTTCGCCGAAGGCGAGGAGGAGCAGGTGATCCGTGCCGCCGCGACGTTCGTGCATGAGGGCCTCGGCACCGCACTCTTGTGCGGCCGCGAGCGGGCCGTGCGCGAGACTGCCGAAGCGCTCGGCGTGGAGCTCGGCGGCAATATCGAGATCATCAATGCGGCGATTTCGTCGCGGAACGCCGCCTATGCCGCGTATCTGTACGAACGCTTGCAGCGCCATGGTTTTTTGCAGCGTGACTGCCAGCGTCTGGTGAACCAGGATCGCAATCACTTCGCCTCCTGCATGGTGGCGCTCGGCGACGCCGACGCCATGGTCACCGGCGTCACCCGCAATTTCTCGGTGGCGCTGGAAGACGTGCGGCGCTGCATCGATCCAAAGCCTGGGCACCGCGTGATGGGCGTGTCGATGGTTTTGGCGCGCGGCCGCACCGTGATGGTCGCCGATACCGCAGTGACCGAAATGCCCTCGGCGCAGGATCTTGCCGACATCGCCGTCGAAGCGGCGCGCGTCGCACGTTCGCTCGGCCATGAACCGCGGCTCGCTTTGTTGGCGTTCTCGACCTTCGGCCATCCCCCGGGCGAGCGGTCGGAGCGCGTGCAGGAAGCGGTCCGGTTGCTCGACGATCGTCACGTCGATTTCGAATACGACGGCGACATGGCCGCCGACGTCGCGCTGAACATGGAATTGCGCGAGGCCTATCCGTTCTGCCGCCTGTCCGGTCCCGCCAATGTGCTGATCATGCCGGCGTTTCATTCCGCCTCGATCTCGACCAAAATGCTGATGGAGCTCGGCGGCGCCAATGTGATCGGGCCGATGCTGGTTGGGCTCGACCGTTCCGTGCAGATCGTACCGCTGTCCGCAAACGACGCTCAGCTCGTCAACATGGCGGCGATTGCCGCTTACAATGTCGGCGGCTGACGGCGCGTCGCGAACCGAAGAATGCAAAAACGCAAGCTTGGAGCGTCCGGTCCCGAGGTCTCGCTGGTCGGACTTGGCACCAACAATTTCGGCGGCCGTATCGGCCGCGATGCCTCACAGCGCGTTGTGGACAAGGCACTCGATCTTGGCGTGACGCTGATCGATACGGCCGACATCTACGGCAACAAAGGCGGCTCCGAGACAATCCTGGGTGAAGTGCTGGGCAACCGGCGCAAGAACGTCGTGCTGGCGACCAAATTCGGATTACCGATGGGAGGCGGCACCGGCGGCGCGTCGCGGCGCTACATTATGCAGGCGGCGGAAGCGAGCTTGCGGCGGCTCAAAACCGATTGGATCGATCTTTATCAGCTGCACCGGCCGGATCCGAAAATGCCGATCGAACAAACGCTGCGCGCGCTCGACGATCTGGTCAAGGCCGGGAAGGTACGCTTCATCGGCTGTTCCAATCTCTCGGCCGCGCAACTGGATGAAGCGCAAACCGTCGCCTCCCGGCACGGACTTTCGGCATTCGTAAGCTGCCAGGACGAATACAATCTGCTCGACCGCGCCATCGAAAAGGACCGTGTCGCAGTCATGCAGCGCCATAGTCTCGGGCTGTTGCCTTTCTTCCCGCTGGCAAGCGGCTTGTTGAGCGGCAAATACCACCGCGGGGCACCCATGCCGGCCGGTTCCCGGCTCTCCTACAGTGACCGGCACGCCGATGGCCTGCTCACTCCCGCTAATTGGGGCCTCGTCGAACGCCTCGCTGCGTTTGCCGCTCAGAGGGACCGCTCGCTTCTGGAATTGGCCATGAGCTGGCTCGCCAGCCGGCCCTTCCTGTCGAGCATTATCGCCGGCGCGACTACGCCCGATCAGGTCGCCCAGAACGTCGCCGCGGTCGATTGGGTCCTGTCGGCCGCCGACCTCACCGAGATCGACAACATTACCCTTTGATTGGTATCGGAAATTCGAGGCGTCCGATTCACGGGGCTGAAACCTCTGTCGCTTAGCGTGCGGCCCATGCAACCGATCGCCGCGCCGTTCGCATTGGAGCTTGCCGGCCTCGTCAAGCGCTTTGACCGGCCCGCGGTCGATGGCCTCGATCTCAGCGTCCGCGCCGGCGAGTTTTATGCGCTGCTCGGGCCCAACGGCGCCGGCAAGACGACCACCTTGCGGATGATCGCCGGCTTACTGCGCCCGGACGCAGGAACCATCCGTGTCGCCGGGATCGACGCGCTCGCCGACCCGGTGGCGGCGAAGCGACTGATGGCGTGGATTTCCGATGAGCCAATGGTCTACGACAAGCTTACGCCGCGCGAATATCTGGAATTCGTCGCCGGACTCTGGGGTGTTGCTCCGGCGCTTGCCGAGACACGCGCCGGGGAACTGTTGGAGTGGCTCGACCTTCGCCCTCATGCGCAGGAGCGCTGCGAAGGCTTCTCCAAGGGCATGCGCCAGAAAGTGGCGCTCGCCGGCGCGCTTATTCACGACCCGCGCCTGATCATTCTCGATGAGCCGTTGACCGGGCTCGACGCCGGCTCCGCCCGCCAGGTCAAAAACGTCTTGCGCGACCGCGTTTGCGCCGGCGGCACAGTCATCATGACAACGCATATTCTTGAAGTTGCCGAGCGCATGGCCGACCGCATCGGCGTCATCGGCCGCGGCAAGCTCATCGCCGAAGGCACACTCGAAGAATTGCGGCGCCGAGCCGGCAACACCAATTCCAGCGTGGCCGCAGGCGCCGCAAGCCTGGAAGACACCTTCCTGGCGCTGGTGGCCGAGCCGGCCGAAGCGGCATGATCGCGCAGCCCGGCACCGCCGTCTGGTTCGCCCAGCATGAATGGCGCCTCTCCTGGCGCGACTGGGTCGGCATGATGAGCGGCGGCAAGCCTAAGCGCCTGCGCCGCGCCATCATCGCTATTACGATCTTCGTCGTATTCATGCATTTTGTCGCTTACTGGATGGTGGGCCGCTTCGCCGCTGCCGCACCAGACAAAGCGACACTAGTCGCGATCACAGCCAGCGCGCTGATGTCGTGGCTGTTGATGATCTCGCAAGCGATGGAAACGACGACGCGCGCGCTCTACGCGCGGTCCGATCTCGATCTCATCCTGGCTTCCCCGGCGGCGGCGGAAAGTGTCTTCGCCGTCCGCATTGTCACGGTAGCCGCGTCGATGGCCCTTATGGCGCTGCCGCTGGCCGCCCCGTTCATCGACATTTTGATCGCGTGCGGCGGCTGGCGCTGGCTTGGCGCCTATGGATTGATCGTCGCCATGGGCGCCGCAGCCACGGCTCTGGCGGTTGGCTTGAGCGTTGCGCTGTTTCGTGTCGTCGGGCCGAAGCGCACGCGCTTTGTGGCGCAGGTGGTCGCTGCAGTGATTGGCGCCGCGTTTGTCATCGGTCTGCAAATGGCGGCGATTCTCTCCAGCGGCAGCATCTCGCGGAGCGCGCTACTGCAGTCGCAGAGCTTACTCGCGCACCTGCCCGATGCCGGCAGCCTGGTTTGGTGGCCGGCCCGCGCGGCGCTCGGCGACGCTGTGGCGCTTTTGGGCGTACTCGCCTTGAGCTTTGCCTTGCTCGCGGTGACGATTGCGCTCGTGGCGCCGCGCTTTGGCGAGTATGCGGTTGTTGCGGCCGGCATCGAGACCGCGGGCATCGTGCAACGGCGCTCTCGCTCCTTTCGCCGCACGACGCCGCAGCAGTCGCTGCGCCTGAAAGAGTGGATGTTGTTGCGGCGCGATCCTTGGCTCGTCTCGCAGACCCTGATGCAGATGCTCTATCTCATTCCGCCGGCGCTGCTGTTGTGGCGCAGTTTCGACGACGGCCATGGCGCTTATCAATTGCTTGTGCCGGTGCTGGTCATGGCGGCCGGTCAGCTTGCCGGCGGTCTCGCCTGGCTCGCGATCTCGGGCGAGGACGCTCCCGATCTGGTGGCGTCCGCGCCGATCCCAAGAGGCTGCGTCGTGCGGGCAAAGATCGAGGCCGTTCTCGGCATTGTCGCCGCGGTGTTTGCCCCGCTGATTGCCGTGCTGGCCATGGTCTCGCCGCGGCACGCGTTGATCACCGGTTTGGGCATCGTCGTGGCCGCGGCGTCCGCGACGTCAATCCAACTCTGGTTCCGTACCCAGGCCAAACGCAGTCAATTTCGCCGCCGCCAAGTATCGTCACGCTTGGCGACCTTCGCCGAGGCGTTTTCCTCGATCGGTTGGGCCGCGACAGCCGCGGTTGCCGCCGCCAGCCTGACGCTCGCCATCGCGCCAGCGGTCCTCGCGCTCGTAGTGGTCGGGGGGACATGGCTCATGAGCCCGCGCCCGCAGCATGGCTGATCGCACCTCGACGCGGCGAACCCTCCTGTGATTTAACACTAGCTTCAGCTGCGCCGTCCGGGGCCGTGAATGAAGAATAAGCCGGACTGGGAGCGGCCGAAGCGTAAGCGCCGGAGAAATTGTCCGTGATTCCGTTCGAAATGGTCGAGCCTCGTTCGCTCAAAGAAGCGTTGGCGTTGCTCGATCCGCAAGAGCCGACGATACGGCCCATCGCCGGCGGTACGGCGTTGATGCTGATGATGAAGGCCGGCGTCTTTGTGCCCAGCCGGCTGGTCTGCCTGCATCGCATCGAGCCGGAATATTCCCGCATCGCGGTCACCACGGCGGGCGAGCTGCAAATCGGCGCGATGGCGAGTCTCCGCGATCTCGAGCAGGATTCGAACGTCGCCGCCCGGTTTCCTGTGCTGGTTCACGCGCTGCGTCGGCTGTCGAATCCGCGCGTACGCAATGTTGCCCGTGTCGGCGGCGCGCTGGCGCATGGCGATCCGCACATGGATTTGCCGCCGCTGCTGACCGCGCTCGGCGCTCGGGTCACGATCCAAGGCCCGAACGGGACGCGCGAATTACCGCTCGAAGAGCTTTATGCGGGCTATTACGAGACTGTCCTGAACCGCGACGAGCTTATTACCTTTGTGACGGTGCCGCCCCTCAATGGCCGAAAGTGCGCCTACATGAAGGTCACGTCGCGCTCGGCGGACGACTGGCCGGCTCTCGGCGTCGCCGTCGCGTTCGATCTGAGCGGAGGCGTCGTGCGCAATCCGACAATCGTGGTCAGCGCCGCAACCGAAAAAGTCACCCGCATGACGGAGGCCGAAAAAGTGCTGCAAGACGTCGCGCCCGAGGATGCGTTGCTGACGTGCGCCGGCGAAGCGGCGGCGGCGGAAGCGTCCATTCTGGCCGACGCGCACGGTTCGGCAGCCTATAAGCGCGAATTGTTGCGCGTGTACGTCCGGCGCGCCGTACGCCGGGTACTGGCGCAAGAGGCGCAGCAGGTGCGGCAATGAATCAAATCGGACGAGACATCCCCCGGCTCGAAGTCCACGCCAAAGTCACCGGGCGCGCCGACTACACGCATAATTTGCGCCTGCCCGGCATGCTGTACGGCAAGCTCGCGCGTGCAACGGTACCGCACGGACGGATTCGGAGTATCGATACGGAAGCGGCCCGCGCCGTGCCGGGCGTTTATCGCGTCTTCACCGGGGAAGACATCAAGACGCTCATTCCGGAGCCTTATTACGGGCCGGCGTTTCACGATCAGCCGATCCTGGCGCTCGACAAAGTCCGCTTTGTCGGCGAGCCGGTCGCCGCTGTGCTGGCCAGCGATCCACATATCGCCGAACAAGCGGCGCAACTGATATCGGCCGAGTATGAAGAGCTGCCGGCGGTGTTCGACGAAGTCGCAGCCATGAAGCCGGACATTCTGGTCCACGACGTGCTGCGGCCGGCGGGCACTTTCGCCGACCTGAAGCATCTCAAGGGCCGCGGCGGCACCAATGTCGCGCTTGATTATCATCTGCGCCGCGGCGATATCGCGGCTGCGATGGCGGGCGCCACGCATGTGTTCGAGCACACATTCAAGACGCAGCAATGCCTGCATCTCGCCTTCGAACCGTTCGTCTCGGTGGCCGAGCCGGGCGACAACCGGCTGACCATCTACACCGCCAACCAGTCACCGTCTTTCGTGCGCGTCGAGATCGCGCGGCTGTTCGGCTGGCCGGAGAATCGCGTGCGGGTGAAGGTGCCGTATCTCGGTGGCGGCTTCGGCGGCAAGCTGTACATCAAGCTCGAAGCTCTCGTCGCCGCGCTCGCCATGCTCGTCCGCCGTCCGGTCAAGATCGCGCTGACGATGGAAGAGCAGTTTTACATGATCACCAAGCATCCGACCACGTTCCGCATCAAAAGCGGGGTGGACAAGGATGGCCGCATCGTTGCGCGCAGCTGCGAGGTGTTCTGGAACGGCGGCGCCTATGCCGACATCGGTCCGCGGGTGGCGCAGAAATCCGGCTTCACCGCGGCCGGACCTTATGACATCGAGACCATCAGCGTCGATTCCTACGAGATTTATACCAATTGCACGCCAGCCGGCGCGCTGCGCGGCTTCGGCGTCCCGCAATTGGTCTGGGCCTATGAATCGCATACCGATTTGATCGCGCGCGAACTCAAGATCGACCCGGTGGAATTTCGCCGCAAGAACATCCTGCGCGACGGGCGCCCGCACGCCAGCGGCACCGTCGTGAAGGACGCCGCGATCCCCGAAGTTCTCGATGCGCTGGTCGGGCGAATGAATTGGGACAAGCCGTTCGATCGCGGCACTCCTACGCTGCGTCGCGGCCGTGGCATCGCCATTGCCATGAAGGCGGTGATCTCGCCGACCACATCGGTCGCCATCGTCAATATTTCCGGCGACGGCAGCATTACCGCCTATGTCGGCACCGTGGACATGGGCCAGGGTTCCGATACCGCCTATGCGCTGATCGTCGGCGAGGTGCTGGGCATCGAGGCCGAAGACGTCCGTGTCGTCCACTCCGACACCGATGTGACGCCCTACGACATGGGCACGCTCGGCTCGCGCTCGCTCTATCACATGGGCAACGCGGTGCGACTGGCCGCCGAGGATGCGCGCACAAAATTGCGGGCGTTGGCGGCCGAAGCAGGCCTGCCAGAAGGCACCAATTATCCGCCGGAGGAGATTTTCAAGAAACGCTACGGCATGCAGGCGGGTAATGTCATCGGCTCGGCGAGCTTCGTGCCGAGCTATAAGCCGCCCGATCCGCAGACCGGCCTGTCCGAGAATGTCACCCCGTTCTGGATGGTGGGCGGGGCCGGGGCCGAAGTCGAGGTCGATACCGAAACCGGGCACGTGCGCATCTTGCGGCTGGTCAATGCCGCCGATTGCGGCAAGCCAATCAATCTCGGCGTGGCGCGCACGCAGCTTTCCGGCGCCGCCATCATGCAGCTCGGCTTTACTCTGTCGGAAGCGATGCATCTTGACGGCGGCCAGGTTACCAATGCCTCGCTCGCCGACTACAAGATTCCCGGCATCGGCGATATTCCGCCGATGGAAAACGAATTGGTCACCGCCGAGCAGCATTCCGGGCCGTTCGGCGCCAAAGGGCTCGGCGAATCGGGGACGTTCGGGGTGTCGCCGGCGATCGCCAACGCGATCCATGATGCCGTCGGTGTGCGCATCACCGAATTGCCGATTACGGCCGAGGCTGTGCTGCGCGCGTTGCGCGCCAAAGCCGGCCGACCGCTGGAAGACGATTGAACGGATCGATCATGAACGCACGGACCATCAATTTCACGCTGAATGGCGAGGCTGTTACGGCCGCGATCGAGCCGCACCGCAATCTGGTGGAGTTGCTGCAGCGTTTCGATCTGTTCGGCGCGCGCGAAAGCTGCGGCCAGGGATTGTGCGGCTGCTGCACCGTGCTGGTCGACGACAAGGCGGTTTCCGGCTGCTTGTACTTTGCCGTCTGGGCCGACGGTAAAAGCGTGACCACGGTCGAGCATCTCGACGCCGACGGCGTGCTGTCCAACGTGCAACAGGCCTTTATCGCTGCCGGCGCCTTCCAATGCGGCTTTTGCACGCCGGGCTTTGTCATGATGGCGCATCAATTATTGAAAGAGCGCCCCGACCCGAGCGACGACGACATCCGGCATTATTTTTCCGGCAATCTCTGCCGTTGCGCCGCCTATCCGGAAATCACCGAAGCGGTGAAGCGCGCTGCGAAGGCCGCGATGTAGTCCGTATCGCGTAGACTACATGGTCTCTCGGAAACTAAGCCGATAGCGGACGAAATCGTCCGCCTTGGCAAATTCATCATAGAGCCGCCGCGCCGGATTGCCGGCGCGGGTATGCCAGTAGAAGCGGGAAGAGCCCTGCGCTTTGGCTTGCGCCAGCGCGTCCGCTATCAGCATGCGCCCGTGGCCGTGACCGCGAAATCCTGGCGCGACAAACAGGTCTTCCAAATAGCACACCGGCGCCACGGCCCAGGTGCTGGCATGCGGCACACAGATGCTGAATCCGGCGACGTCCTCGCCGGCGATACCGAGTCTGCGTACATCGCTACGGCGGGATCGAGCAGCTGACGCCAGGTGTGGGCCGTCACGGCCTCCGGAATAACCGCCTCGTAGAAGGCGTTGTATTGCGACCAGAGATCCCGCCACGCCGTTTCGTCGGCGGGTCCGGGATCCCTGACATGGAATGGCGCCAGGGGCATCAGGGCGTGTTCAGCGCCGCGATAAATCGCTGTTTGATCGCGTGCCCGTTTCGCAGCGGTAATACGCGGGGCACGTCGACAGCCTCGATCCGCGCATTGACCAGGAGCGGACCTTTGCCCTCATGCAGCAAGCCGCGCACGCCGGCGGCCTCCTCGATACGGCTGACCGTTCGTGCGTACTTGAAACGGCAGGCCAGCGCCACGGCGGCAAGATCGGCGCCCAAAGCGGTGGCGCTCGACTGCATTCCGGTCTCGCCATAACGCGCGTTGTCGAGCACGACGATGGCGAGGTTCGCCGGCTGCTTGACGCCGATGGTGGCGAGACTGCCGATGCCCATCAGCATGTCGCCGTCACCGGTAATCACGGCGACCCTTCGATCCGGCCGCGCCAAAGCGAGGCCGAGCCCGATCATGGCCGTGCCGCCCATCGCGCCCCAAAGATAAAAATTCAATGGATGATCGCCGGCGGCGGCGACGTCGTAGGTCGCCGAACCGAGGCCTGGCACCACCAAGAGGTCACCGCGGTCGTGCAAAAGCTGTTTCACGAATTCGCGGCGGTCGAGCATTATCGTGTCCACTGCTTGCGGCCGATCAGCCGCTGCGACAACAGGATGGCGACCTGAAGATCTCCGTCGAAGGCCATGTCGCAGCCGGCGCCGACGGTCTGGTCGACGTCGTCGGCGTTGTCGGCCCGATAGGTGAGAAAGCCGGAAAGCCGCAACACGTCTTCGGTTATCGCGCCCATCGGCACTTGCCACGGATTGAATTCGCCGAACTCGCCGCGCATCGTTACCAGCACGACGCAAGCAAAGCCGCAATTGCGCAGCAACGAAAACATGTTGATGCAGTTGCCGACGCCGCTCGATTGCATCAGCAGCGCGCCGCGCTGCCCGCCAAGCGCAGCGCCGGCGACGAGACCGACCCCTTCCTCTTCCGTCGTCATGACCACGTCGGCGATAGCCGGATCGTCCCGGCAAAGTTCAATCAGTCGGCTGTGGCCGGCGTCGGGGACATAGCCGACTTGTCGGATTCCGACGCGACGGAATTGCGCATGGATGGCGTCGGGCCAGGAGGTTTCGATGTCTACCGGGGTGTGCAAGAAGGTCTCGTTCGCTAAGGGGCTTGACCGATCAAGCGCCAAGTCGTGTCGTTAAGGTCGACGGTTTCCTCCCTCGGATCAAGTCCGAAGGCGGACGTTTTCGGACCATTCCTTATCGCCGCCACGGCAGCCCTGACGCCTGCTCGACAAACAACCAGGCGCCTTCGCCAAGCTCCGTCGGGAACGCCGCGGCGATGCCGTCTTCGAAGGCGTGCCATTCAAGCCCGGCGTTGTCGATCGCCGCTTCAGCGGCGGCCAGGGATGCCACCCGTAGCGCATAGCCGACCATGAACGGAGGTGCGCCGAACGCCACCTCCGGCAGCTTCTCCATTGCACGCTCGTGAGTGAGGAGGTAGACGCCGCCGCGGTCCAAGCGGATGAAAGCTCCGCCCGGCGTTGGCGTTGCCGCGCGGCCGATGAAGCGGCCGAAGCGATCGGCCGCTTCCGCGACGTCGGCGACCGCGATCATGACATCGAGTAGACCGACCGCGCTGTTCGGCTGCGTCAGCCATCGCTCCTGCCACACCGCGCGCTCGGTATGATGGGTCAAAACCTGAATGCGGCCTTCAGGCATCACGCCGGTCTCAACCCGGGCAATCGTGAAGGCGGCAGTCGCGTCCCCGCCCGTGGTCGCGACCGGCCGCTGCATCTGCACCAGTTCGCGGACGGCAAAGCCGTCACCCGCGAGCCGCCGATGGGTCTTGGCCGCGTCGGCGACGGCAAATGCCGCAAGATGCAAGCCGGCGTGGCGCTCGAGCGCAGCATCAAGCTCGCGGCTGAGCGGCGTATCGGAGGTCTTGAACAGCACTTCGAGGTAACCGCGCGAAAGCATCGCAGTGACATTGCCGGTTCCCGTCGCTCGCGTGGTGCCCGCCGGATCGGGATTGGCCTGAATCGAAATCGGAGTCGGGGCAAAGCCGCAGCGTTCGAGCGCGCGGCTGGCGGCTTCTCCGTCACGTACAAAATGGCCGACATGATCGAGAAAAATCTCGTCGCCGGCCGGCAGCGAGCGGTCGATGTCGTCAGGCATGGCTGGAGCCTTCACTCCGCAAGTCCTTCACTCCGCAAGTCCTTCACTCCGCAAGTTCTTCACTCCGCAAGTCCTTACTCACTCCGAATGAGCAATGCCGGCGTCTTCGACAACTTTGCCCCAGCGCACGATTTCAGACTGCAGAAACTCTTTTAGTTGTTCGAGCGAGCCAGTTCCGACTGCAATCATGCCGAAGTCGCTCATGCGGGTGCGCACGTCATCCATGGCGACGATCGCGTTGAGCTGCGTGTTCAGCCTGGCGAGAATTGGCTCAGGCGTTTTCGCCGGCGCGACGACGCCCTGCCATGCCGCGGCATCGAAGCCGGGGACGCCGGCATCGGCCAGCGGTGGGACATGGGGCAGCGCTGCGAAAGGCTCTTTGGTCGTGACGGCGAGGGCGCGAAGCTTGCCGGCGTTGATCAGCGGCAGCGCCGGGCCGAGATCGCTGAACATGAGCTGAATGTAGCCGCCGAGCAGATCGTTCAGTGCCGGCGCCGTGCCGCGGTAGGGCACATGCGTCATCTTGATGCCGGTCATGCTGCAGAACAGCGCCGCGGCAAGATGATGAAACGCGCCGATGCCGCCGGAGCCATAACTCAGCGGCCGCTCCTTGGCGAGTTTGATGAGATCCTCGACATTCTTCACTGGCAATGACGGAGTGACCACCAGCACGAATGGGACCCGCGCGATCAGCGCGATCAGCGCCAAATCCTTGACCGGCTCGTAAGGCAGCGACTTGTAGAGCGTGACATCGATGGCGAGCGAAGAGACATCCATCATGATCGTGTAGCCGTCGGGCGGAGATTTGGCGACAAAGTTGGTGGCCAGCACCGTGCCGGCGCCGGGGCGATTTTCGACGACAAAAGGCTTGCCGAAGGCCTGGTCGAGCTTTTCGGCAAGAAGCCGGGCGAGTACGTCGGTCCCACCAGCCGGCGCAAAGGGCACAACGAAGGTTACTGGATGGCTAGGGTAGTCGGCCACGGCCGGGTTTTGGGCGCGGGCCGATTTCAGCGCCATCGCCGGAAGGCCGGCCGCCAGCAGGGCACGGCGCGAAATCGTTAACGCTGTGTTGGTATTCATCGGCCGTTTCCTCTTGTCGGCTCGGTCTATCGCCGTTGCCTTGATCGGGCGCTTTAACACGCTTAAAGCGCGACCGTCACCAATGCGGCGTGAGGGCTTCCAGGGCTTCCGCGCGCCGCCAGGGGACCGCTTTGCATTTCTTGACAGGGACTTACCGGACCGCCATAACGGCGCCGGTCGGCGTGCGTCCGTACGGCATTTAAGCCGACGTCCGCTAACCATCAGCAGAATCGATTGAAAGACGCCGGTCCGCACCCATCGGACCACCTGGATAATGAGGAAGTCAAATGTTCGCAGTCTTCAAAACGGGCGGCAAGCAGTATCGGGTAGCCGCCGAGGACGTGCTCAAGGTCGATAAGGTCAAGGGCGAACTCGGCGAGATCGTCGAATTTGGCGAAGTTTTGGTTGTAGGCGGCGACAATGTGACATTGGGCGTTCCCATGGTCGCCGGCGCGACCGTGGCGGCGGAAGTGCTGGAGCAGCGCCGCGGCGGCAAGATCATCGCGTTCAAGAAACGCCGGCGCAAGAATTCACGTCGCAAGATCGGTCACCGCCAGGAGTTCACGTTGCTGCGCATCACCGAGATCCTGACAGACGGCCAGAAACCGAACAAGGAGGCTCCGCCGAGACGCAAGCGTGCGTCGGCGCCCGCTGCCACGGCGGATGCCGAAGCTTCAGAGGACACTGCGGAAAATGAGGGGTCAGCGACGGCTAAATCCGCCGCCAAGAAGTCGAAATCGAGCAAATCCAAGGCACCTGCGCGGGCCAGAGAGCGGGTAAAAAAACCGGCAAAGAAGGGCAAAAAGAAGTGATGCCGGGAGTGATGCTTTTGTCACGAATCCGGTATAGGTATTTCCAGCAAGTAAGTTCGGAGGCCAGTAGTGGCGCATAAGAAAGCAGGCGGGTCCTCGCGCAACGGCCGTGATTCGGCCGGTCAGCGTTTGGGACTCAAGATTTTCGGCGGTGAACAAGTTCTCGCCGGCAACATCATCGCGCGTCAGCGCGGCACCAAATGGCACGCCGGCCGCAATGTAGGCCTTGGCAAGGATCACACGTTGTTTGCGTTGATCAACGGCAAAGTCGAGTTCCGTACCAAAACCAAAGGCCGCGTGTTCGTTTCAGTCCTCCCGGTGTCGGAGGCAGTGGCTCAGTAAAACGGTGGATCATATGAGGTCCGCCGGCATCCAGTCGAACCGGCGGACCCGAATGGGCTTCGAAAAGGGGGAGACCGGATTGCCGGCTCCCCCTTTCGGTTTTTCTGCAGGAGCTCAGGCGATGACTCTCGCAACGCAGCCAGCCAAGCAAGTTCTCGCGCAACATGATCAGCCCGGCACGCCGGTTCTCAAGACCGCGCGCTTGATATTGCGCGCACCCCGCCGGGGCGACGGCAAAGCCATTGTCCGTCTCGTCAACGACCGTCGGGTCGCCGAAAATACGGCGCGTATTCCCCATCCGTATTCTCTCAACGATGCGGAAACTTTCATCGCCGCGGCCAATCGGCAGGTCGGCGAAGCGACCTTCGCCATCATGAGCGATGACGAACTGATCGGAATGTGCGGCGTCGAGCCGCGCCAGGATGGCCCCGAAATCGGCTACTGGCTCGGCGCGCCGTTTTGGGGCCGCGGTTATGCCACTGAGGCGATCCGTGCGGTGATCGATCATGCCTTTGGCGTCCTCGGGCATGACTTGCTGCGGGCCGCGGCCCGCGTGAGCAATCCGTCATCGCGCCGCGTGCTGGAGAAATGCGGATTTCAGTGGTCCGGTGTCGGCCTCTACCGCATTCGCGCGATCAATTCCTCGGCGCCGCTCGATCGTTTCCGTCTCGACCGCCGCTTGTGGGCTTCGTTGAAGGCTTGGGGACAAGCCCGCGAAGTGGCGTGAGCTGCCGGCGCTGGTGGCGAGGTCGCTAGAGCACATTCCGACTTAACGGAATCGGGATGTGTTCCTCACTACTTTTTAGCGTGGCCCTTTCGCAAAACCGGTTTCCACCCTCGGATCAAGTCCGAGGGCAGGCATTTTGCGGAGCATGCTCTATTGGGCGGCGGTTTGCGCGGCGGCGAAAATCGGCGCGAGCTTACCGACCAGCGCTGGCCCGAACGCGCCTTGCGGGTTCGATGGCGTCGCATGGTCCATCAGCTCCCAGCCCTGGATCAGAATGCGGGCCTGGTCGAATGCACTTTCAAAATTTGTTCCCGGATGCAGGCTTTGGCGAAAGAAGGCATCGCCAAAATAAGTCCAATCCCGCTCGGGCGCACAGCCGAAGGACGTATTGTTTGCGTCCGAAGCGGTGATGACGATCGTGTCGGCATTTTTCAGGAGCGGGACGAAGATCCCGGAAAAGCAGGCCGATACGATCACAATCCGGTTCTTGATTCCGGCCCCGTCGAGCGTCGCGGCCACCTGCTGCGGAGTGAGCTCCGCTACTCCTCCAGGTAATTCGAGCGCAAAGCCGGTCTTCTCGCCATGCGAGGTCATGAACAGCACCAAGATGTCCCTGTCCTTGTTCATGACACTGCCGATGCCCTCTACGGCGGCTTTGAAATTTTGAAAATTCGCCAGCGGAACGGTCGCCAACGTGTCGCGACGATTGATCAGGCGAACGGTGCGTTCTTTGATCGGCAACACGTTGGCGATTGCCTGCAGGCCGCCGTCGAGCTCCTTGCCGAATACGTCTTGATCGGCCCAACCGGCGACGCCCAGCGCGTAAACGTCGGTCACGCCTTGGCGCGGCGGCGCCAGACCGGCGAGCTCGGCTTTGAGCAGCGCAGGTTGCGACTTTTCGAGGCGGGCGATCTCTGAACGCGTGATGCGCGCCTCGCCATTCTTGTCGTGATGAAGGGCGTAGAGGAATTCCCACCAGTTGGCGTTACGGGCGTCGAAATCGGGCGGCAGAAACACAGGTGCTTGCGGCACCAGCGCATTGGCAACAAACAACGCCACCCACAAAGCGGCTGCTTTACCGATCAGGCGAAGGCGTAATTGCGGTTCAAGGCTGCCAACGACGGTTGCCATGGCGCCGACCCACCAAACCACGGCGAGCGCATAAATCAGGTAGGCCGCTATCGGATCGGTCCACAGCGGGCTTTGCTCGATTGCGGGCGTCACGGCAGGCACGCCAAGCGAAAGGCCCGTGGTTACGACCTCCGCCACAATCGAAAGAACGAGCATGGCCGAAAGCGCGGTCACCCGGTTGGCGGGCCGCACGAACAGCGCGGCAACGGCGAGCTCGAGCGCGATCCAGGCGACTAAGGCATTGAGGCCATACGGGTTGAAACCATGTTCCGGACTCGCCGCGAGCAGTTGCAACGCGGCGCGGACCACCGCCGTCACCAGGGCAAAGCCGAGCAGCACAGGCAATCCGGCAAGGGGCGGATCGGGCGTGGTCCGCCACACGATCGCCCGCGCCGCCAGCTTTAACACTTGCCACACGCTTAACTTTCCCCGAAACACGCCGGCAAAGACCGCTGCCGCGAAACCGGATTCACACTATATCAGGCCCACGATATCAGGCCCATGGCCGCGGCTGACGGGAGCGATCCCCGATGGCCATCTGCAAGCGTTATGAAATGGTCCAATGAAATTTCTCGACGAGGCCAAGGTCTATATTCGCTCCGGCGCCGGCGGCAACGGCTGCGTGTCGTTCCGGCGCGAAAAATTCATTGAGTTTGGTGGTCCCAACGGCGGCGATGGCGGTAAGGGCGGTGATGTCGTTGTCCAGGTCGTCGACGGCCTCAACACACTGATCGACTACCGTTACCAGCAGCACTTCACCGCAAAAAATGGTCAAGCCGGGATGGGTAAGGATCGTCATGGTGCCAACGGCAGTGACGTTTTGCTCAAAGTGCCAGTCGGGACGCAGATCTACGAAGAGGACGGCGAGACGCTGCTCGCCGATTTTACCGCGCCGGGACAGGACGAAGTTCTGCTTCGCGGCGGTAATGGCGGCTTCGGCAACGCCTATTTCAAGTCATCGACCAATCGCGCGCCGCGCCGCGCCAATCCAGGTCAACCGGGCACCGAACTCACCATCCGGCTCCGGCTCAAGCTGATAGCGGATGCCGGCATCGTCGGGCTGCCCAATGCCGGAAAATCGACGTTCCTCGCCGCGGTCAGTGCCGCCAAGCCAAAAATTGCCGACTATCCTTTTACCACGCTGCATCCTCAGCTCGGCGTGGTGAGGATCGATAACCGCGAATTCGTGCTGGCCGATATTCCCGGTCTGATCGAAGGCGCGCACGAGGGCGTCGGCCTCGGCGACCGCTTCCTTGGCCATATCGAGCGTTGCCGCGTGCTGTTGCATCTGATCGATGGCACGGACGGCGATGCGGCGACCGCGTATCGGACCGTGCGCGCGGAGCTCCTGGCTTACGGCGAAGGCCTTGCGGACAAGCCGGAGATTGTCGCGATCAACAAAGCCGATGCACTCACCGCCGAGGATGTCGCGCGGCAAGTCAAGGCTTTGAGCCGGCTCGTCAAAAGCCGGCCGCTGGTGATCTCTGCGGTGAGCGGCGATGGGGTAACGGACGTGCTCCGGGCGCTGTTCAAAGTGGTCGACGAAGCACGCGGCGGCGGCGTGGCAAACGCGCCATCCGAGGCTTGGCAGCCCTGATCGGCCTTAGCGTCACGCACCTAGGTGGAAAAATTTCAGGGTGCCGTCGCGCTCAATGCGCGGCAACAGGTCGGTCTCCCACGCCAAATACTCGGCCATCGCCGCCTTGATATCGCCTGAGCGCTCGTACGGTTTGCGCCATTGGTCTACGGCGTCGTCGGCCAGTTTGGCGTCGGTAGAAAGGCTCTTTCGGGCCGCCTGCCATGCCGCGTTGCCGCCTTTGAGATAGTGGACCGGCAAATCGCACAGCGCCGCCGCCTCGTTCACCGCTAGCGATGCCAGAATGCCGTCCTCCGAGGTCAGCACCAGCGTTCCGGCTGCGGCAACGTGCGCCATGGCGCGGGCGAGCCGGCTCCGGATGGCGAACCAAGCCCCCGGGATATGGCCTGCGAGATAGTTTCGGCTCAGCGAAAGGTCGATGACCGTCGCTGCCTGCGCGGATAGCAGCATCGCAAGACCGGCGCAGTCGACGGCCGCGTCCGGACGCCTATCAGCCGCCAAAATCTGCGGCGCCGGCCAGCCGGTCTCCGTTCCGCGCTCAGCCAGGAGATAAACGTCGGCCCAGCCCATTTGGCGCAGCCACGAGCCGGTCATCGCGGCGCGGACCTCGGCATCGTCGACCAGCACGATTCGTGCCCCAAGCGTGCCGACATATTGGTCGGTCGCCTGAACGAGCTGGCCGCCGGGAGCCGATATTGCCCCAGCCACATGGCCCCTTTCGTATTCGGTGGGATCGCGCACGTCGAACAAATAAAGCGTGCGTGTGCCGTCGGCTTGCCAGCTCTCGAGCGTCGGTCGATCGATGGGTTTGACGCCGCAATCAAGCGCCACCCGGCGCGCTGCGGATTGCGCCCAAGCAAGTGTCTGTGGGGACACCGCCGGTGCGCGCCGGGCTTTTCCGCTGTCGCAGGAAAAACCCGCTAGGCTCCAGCCCATCGTGCCGTTGCGCAGAGCGATCACTTTGTTGGGCAAGCGAGCATTGATCAAGGATTGCGCGCCGATGATGCTGCGGGTGCGCCCGGCGCAATTGACGACGACCGTTGTCTGCGGCGACGGCGAGATTTCTCTCGCGCGCAGCACCAGCTCCGCGCCCGGGACGTTGGTGGCGGTCGGGATCGAGACCCGCACAAATTCGTCGAACGGACGGCTGTCGAGTACGACCAGGTCGGCGTTGGCGCGCAGAAGGCTTTCGAGTTCGTCCGCAGCGATGCTAGGTGTGCCGTCGGCGTGCTCGATATATTCGCCAAACGCCTTGCTCGGCACGTTCACCCCGGAGAACAATTCTAAGCCCGCCGCGGCCCAGACGGCGGTCCCGCCGTCAAGCACACGAACATCCGAATAGCCGCTTCGTGACAAAACCGCTGCCGCGCGCTCGGCAAGCCCGTCGCCCTCGTCACAAAGTACGATGCGCGTCGTCCGCCGTGGGATCAGACGAGAAAAATTCAATTCCAGGCGGCTCAATGGTATCGAGCGCGCCAGCAACAAATGGCTTTGCGAAAAGATCAATTCCTCGCGAACGTCAACGAGCGCAAGCTCATCGCCGTCCGTAAGCATCTCGCGCAGTTTGAAAGCACCAACGAGCACCGTCACGCGAACATCACGCCACCATCACGTGGCCTGCTGCGGCGTCATGCGCTCGATCTCGCCGGTATTCAAGTCGAAGCGCACCCGATGAATCTGGTCGAGATTGGTCCCGGTCACCCGAACAAAACGGGAGTGGTCGGGATAGTCGATCGAATGAATCGTGCCGTCCTGATAGATGCCGGCGTGACCCGGCGTCAGCCGGTATTTTTTCACCGCTTTGAGTTTGGCATGCTCCGCGTCGGCGCCGTCGTCGGCGCGCTCCCACTCGGTCATGTCGGTGTAGTGCGTGGCCTGACCGTAAATCGCCCAGGAGTCGCCATGGTCGTGCGGCGGCGAAATGCGGGCCTTATCGTTGATGTGGGCAAGTATCTGAAAACCGAGCTTGGGATCTTCATAGAGCACGTGCAGCCCGCGCGGTGCTTCTTCGCAGTGCTTACGGACAAAGTCGGAATTCTGCAGCAGATGCTCGAGACGCGTGCGAACCTCTTCGCGGCCTTGCGGCCCGGGGTCGCGTGACAGGATCGAGCGACAATCGGATATGAATTCATCGAGCTGATAAGCCATTTGCCGGCACTCCCAAGGCGATATCGTTGGCGGCATTTTCGCGCATCGCGGCCCGCCGCGCCAGCGACTTCTTGCCGGTTTGGATATGGCCCCCGCAGCGGTTACATTGGCGGTCATGTTCGGTCTGCCGCGCACTTATGAGCGACCGCGCAACGTTCGGCTGGATACGCTGATCCGCCTGCGTTGGCTCGCGGTTTTCGGCCAGTTCGGCGCGGTCGTGGCGGTGCATTTCGGCCTCGAATTCGCAGTTCCGATCTGGCCATGCCTCGCCGTGATCGCGCTCGCGGCTCTGCTCAACGTCGCATTGCGCTTGAGCTTTCACCAAACCCAGTGGCTCGAGCCTGACCGGGCTGCATGGCTCTTAACGTTCGACATCGCCGAGCTTGCGGCGCTGCTCTATCTCACCGGCGGCTTGGAAAACCCGTTTGCATTTTTGCTTCTTGGACCGGTGCTGATCTCGGCAACCGCGTTGCCGCCGCGCATGACGCTCTTGATCGGGACGTTCGCAATGTTCTGCGCCACGGTCTTGGTGTTCCTGCACTACGATCTGCCCTGGGACGCCGAGAATCCGCTGGAGCTGCCGGAAATCTACATGGTCGGCGTCTGGCTCTCGATCCTGCTCGCGATCGGCTATATCGGCGTTTACACATGGCAAGTCGCCGAAGAGGCGCGCCAGCTGTCCGATGCGCTGGCGGCGACGGAACTGGTGCTGGCGCGCGAACAGCATCTATCTCAGCTCGACGGCCTGGCCGCGGCCGCGGCGCATGAACTGGGTACGCCGCTTTCCACGATTACAGTCGTGGTGCGCGAAATCGAGCGCGCGCTGGAAGCGAATTCGCCCTATGCCGAGGACGTCAAGCTATTGCGCGAGCAGGCACAGCGCTGCCGCGCGATCCTCGCCAAGATCACCGAGCTTCCAACCGGCGAGCCATTCGATCGCATGCCGCTATCGGCTCTGATCGAGGAGGCATTGGCGCCGCATCGGAATTTCGGTGTTGCCATCGGCGTCACTCTGCCACCCAACCGGACCGGCGAACCGGTCGGGGCGCGCAATCCGGCCATCCGCTACGGGCTGGGCAATTTGATCGAAAACGCGGTCGATTTCGCGCACAGCCGAGTCGAGATTTTCGTGAAATGGTCGCAGGACGAAGTCAGCATCACCATTAGTGACGACGGCCCGGGTTTTGCTCCCGAGGTCGTCGATCGGATCGGCGCACCCTATGTGACGCATCGCCGGCCTGGTCGCGGTGCGGAGGGCGAGGAGGACGGCGGCGCTTTCGGCCTGGGGCTCGGTTTTTTTATCGCTAAAACGCTGTTGGAGCGTTCTGGCGCCAGGCTCGCCCTCATAAATCAGGCTCCGCCGCTCCATGGCGCCACGGTGCGGGTGGCCTGGAGCCGTAGCGCTTTTGAACGGTCAATGACGTCGCCGGCCCTTGAGTCGGCGGCGCGGGCTTCATAATTGTTATTGGTGTTATGTTAGCCGATTGAACGGGTTACGCCGGCGCGGGAATGAGCGTGACTTATGGCGCGGCCTTCTGCAGATTGCTCCGGGCGTCGCTATAAGGGACTGCGGAGACGGTATTTGAGCGATCGCCCTGGCGCGTTTCGCGCTCGTTCCTGACGGAGTTAAGATTGTGATGACCGATGCCGCAGCCGCCACGCCCCGTCCGGAACGTACGCTTCTGATCGTCGAGGACGATAAATCCTTTTTGCAGCGTCTAGCGCGCGCCATGGAAGGTCGGGGGTTTGCCGTTGCAACCGCTGAATCGGTCGCCGACGGCCTGTTGCAGGTCGAGAGAGCGGCACCGGCTTTTGCTGTGGTCGATATGCGGCTAGGCGACGGCAACGGGCTCGACGTGATTTCGGCGATCAAAAAGCGGCGGCCCGAGGCGCGCGCCATCATCCTCACCGGCTACGGCAACATCGCCACCGCCGTCAACGCCGTCAAACTCGGCGCCGTCGATTATCTCGCCAAACCGGTCGACGCCGACGATGTCGCCGCGGCCCTCCTCGCACTCGACAACAGGAAGATCGAACCGCCGGAAAACCCGATGTCGGCGGACCGCGTTCGTTGGGAGCACATCCAGCGGATTTACGAATTATGCGGCCGGAACGTCTCGGAGACCGCGCGGCGTCTCAACATGCATCGCCGCACATTGCAGCGCATCCTCGCCAAGCGCGCGCCGAAATAGGGCGCCGCGCGGCGTCGCGCTGCGCGGGTCATATTTCCCCGCTATAGGGTCCTTGCGGATCGGCCAGCGCCTGCAGGCGTAGCGCCGCGGCATGAGCAAAGCGCAGCATCACCGTCTTGCGGGTCGGTGCCGGCAGCCGGTGCTCCGGCGCTTCGCACATGACTGCGGCGCCGAAGGCGTCGGCGACGATGAGGCCGGCGTCGGCGGGAAAGATATCGCCACGCACGTCGACGATCGTAGCAAAGAAAAACCGGTCGCAATGCAGACGGTAGTCCATCCATTTTTGATCGGCGCGGAAGTCGGCCACCGAGGATTTTATTTCGACGATGATAATCTCGCCGTCGCCGCCAAGAGCAACAAGATCGGCACGCCGGCCTGACGGCAGCGGCAATTCGCTGATCACGCAATAGCCGAGCGCGTGCAGGTATCGGGCGGTGCCCCGGGCAATGGCGAGGGCGGTCTGCGATTGCCGGCCATCGGCCGGCAACGACGACGCAAGGGATGCCAGGCTCATGGTCAGAATTCCGGGCAGCGGCAGGGTCGACAGCGGACGGCACGCAAGCTTACGCACGCCACGTACTCCGACTGGGCGAACAGCGGGTCGCTCATTCTGCCGCGCCGGCGCGGTCCGGGAAAGTCCCTGCCAGGGCGCTGCGGGATGCGGCAATAACGCCGCGCTCGGTGATCAGGCCGGTGACCAATCGCGCCGGCGTCACGTCGAAGGCGTAATTCGCCACCGGCGAATGTTCCGGCACCACGCGTACCGTTTCGATGCGGTCGTCGGCGGTGCGCCCGGTCATGGTCGCCATCTCTTCCGCGCCGCGCTCCTCGATGGGAATCTCGGCAATGCCATCGGCGACCGTGAAGTCTATGGTCGGCGACGGCAGCGCCACATAGAACGGCACATTGTTGTCGCGCGCCGCCAGCGCCTTCAAATAGGTTCCGATCTTATTGCAGACGTCGCCATTGGCGGCGACGCGGTCGGTGCCGACAATCACCAGGTCGACCAGACCGTGCTGCATCAGGTGACCGCCGGAATTGTCGGCGATCACCGTATGCGGCACGCCATGCTGCCCCAGTTCCCAAGCGGTCAGTGAGGCGCCTTGATTGCGCGGCCGCGTTTCGTCCGCGAAAACATGCACATTGATGCCGTTGTCGTGAGCCAGATAGATCGGCGCCGTCGCGGTCCCGACATCCACCGCCGCCAGCCAGCCGGCGTTGCAGTGGGTGAGCACGTTCACCCGCTCGCCGGGCTTCTTGCGTCGAACGATCGCCTCGATCAGCGGCAGGCCGTTGCGGCCGATCGCAGTGTTGATGGCGATATCCGCCTCGCAGATCTCGGCGGCGCGGCGGTAGGCCGCGGCGGAGCGTTCGCCGCGCGGCCGGTTGCGCACCGCTGCCACCATCTCATCGAGCGCCCATTTCAGATTGATGGCAGTCGGCCGCGTCGCCAGCAGTGCGGCATAGGCGCGCTCGAGCCCTTCGTCGGAGGCGTCTGCGTGCAGCGCCAGGCAAATCCCGTAGGCTGCGGTAGCGCCGATCAGCGGCGCGCCGCGGATCAGCATGGCGCGAATGGCATGCGCCGCTTCGTCGAGTGTCGTTAGCCGCGCGGTGGCGAAGCGATGCGGCAAGACCGTCTGATCGATCACTCCGACCGCCCAGCCATCGGGCTCGAGCCAGATGCTGCGCATGGGGTTGCCGTCGACTTTCATGACCCTGACCTAGCAGATTCCGCATGGCTGTCGATGTCGCAAAAAGCCGGACCGCTTGCCAAACGGACCAAGCATGGCCCAATCTTGCGTCACACGGCAGGAGGCTAGCCTGTGGCCGACATCGACTATGAAACCGAATACGACAATCGCGCTCGCATACCGGAACACCCCGCGATCTTCGCCCGCTGGACCCGCGATGCGGAGCTGTTTCGCGCCGGGGCGCTCAAGAACGGGCGCGCCGAGCTCGGCCTCTCCTATGGCGATACGCCGCGGCAAACAGTCGACCTGTTTTTTCCGGCCTCGGGAGAGCAGGCGCCGCTCGCCATATTCATCCATGGCGGCTGGTGGCGTTCGCTCGATCCGTCGTCGTTCAGCCATGTCGCTCGCGGCCCGAACGCGCGCGGGCTGGCGGTGGCGGTGGTCGGTTACGATCTTTGCCCGAATGTCTCCATCGCCGACATCATCAAGCAGATGCGCCGCGCTTGCGCATATCTATGGCAGCGGTTTGGCCGGCGCATGCTGGTCTACGGTCATTCGGCCGGCGGTCACCTCGCCGGCGCGATGCTGGCGACCGACTGGCCCTCGCTGTACCCCAAGGCGCCCGCCGATCTTATCCCGGCCGGATATTCCGTCTCCGGCCTATTCGACCTTACGCCGCTGATCGCCGTCAGCTTCAATCAGGATTTGCGGCTTGATGCGGCGACTGCGCGCGCGGCGTCGCCGGTGTTCTGGCCGGTAAAATCCGATCGGGTCTTTGATGCGGTCGTTGGTGGGCTCGAATCGAACGAATTCAGGCGCCAGAGCCAGATGATCGTGCAGGCCTGGCGACAGGCCGGCGCGCAGACCCGCTATCAGGAGATAGCCGGGACCAATCATTTCACCGTCATCGAACCATTCGCGGATCCGCAGAGCGCGATGACGGCGCGCGTTGCCGAATTGGCGCAGCAGATCAAGCGTTAGCCGGTTGTTTCGGCTGCCGTGTGAACAGCACGCAGGCGGACGCCGCAAAGATCAGGGCAAAGCCGAAAAAGTCGGTGGCAGTCGGCCGCTCGCCGAGCATCAAGATCGAGGCGACGACGCCGATCGCCGGGCTGCCAAGTACGCCGAGCGACGCGGTCATGGCCGGCAAGCGGCGCACGATTGCGAACCAAAGGCCGTAAGCGACGCCGTTGGCGAGAAAGCCGGTGGACGCCGTACACAGCAAAGCGACCGGGCCGGCATGGGCGAAATGCAGATGTCCCTCGAATATCAGCATGAAAGCCGCGGTGAAGAGGAAGGCGATGGTCACCTGCCAGGACGCGATCGCCATGGGATCGGCCTTGATCTGCGCCCACTTCAGATAAACCGTGCCGGCCGCCCAGCACACCCCGGTCAGCAGCGCCAGCCAGATTCCCGGCGGAATTTTGGTCTCCGCCAGCGGATAAATCAGGATGGCGAGACCGACGGCGCATAACAGCAGTGCAGTACCCTGCAGGCGGTTCGGCCGTTCGCGCAGAATGGCCCAGGCGAACACGACCGACCAGATCGGCATCGTATAGGCAAGGATGGTCACCCGCGATGTCGCCGCGGAGAGTTGGGCGAAAGAGCCGAACACGGTGAAGGCGACGATATTGAGCAGCGACCCGACGGTGAGATGCAGCCAATCGGCAGCAGTCGCAACCCGCAGGCTGCGGCCTTGGACCCGGCAAGCCAAATAGAGCGTCAAAGAACCGAGCGCTGCGGTGACGGTTCGCATGCTGAGCGGCGGAATTTCGTAAAGCGCGATCCGCATGATCGGCCAGGTCGCGCCCCAGATGACGCACA
>JBARER010000032.1:0-23068 GCA_049796395.1 Xanthobacteraceae bacterium | reverse complement strand
GCCTTGCGCTCGATGGTGGTGAAATTCTCACGGCTAGGCGCGTCGTCGTGGCAACCGGGCTGCGTAACCACGAATATCGACCGGCGGAATTCACTGAGCTGTCGCCAGATCTCGTCAGCCATTCCTCCGATCACGCCAGTCTGGACCGCTTTCGCGGAATGAATGTTGCAGTGATTGGTCGCGGGCAAAGCGCATGCGAGTCTGCGGCGCTTTTGAAGGAAGCCGGCGCGAACGCCGAAATCTTTTGTCATGGCGGTCTGCAGTGGAACAGTGATCCAGACGCGCGGGGAATGCTGCGAAAGGCGATACGCTCGCTGATCGGATCGGCGCTGATCCCACCGTCGCAGGTCGGTCCGTTCCCGTACAATTGGCTCGTTGAGGCGCCGGGCATCATTCGCCATCTGCCGCAGGACCTGAAGGATAGTTTCAACGATCATTGCCTGCGCGCTACCGCGATCCTGTGGTTACGGTCGCGGTTGCGAGGCGTTCCAGTGCATCAGGACAGCCAGATCGTTGCGGCGCAGCAGACCGGTGATCGCATCGTGCTGACGACAAACCGCGGCTCACGACCCGTCGATCACGTTCTGTTGGCGACGGGTTACCGCATCGATGTCGACAAGGTGGCCGTTCTCGGAGCAGGCTTGCGTGAGGGCATTGCGCGGCATCGCGGCCTTCCGGTCTTGTCCAGCAGCTTTGAATCAACTGTGCCGGGACTCCATTTCGCGGGCGCCTATGCCGTTGGCAGCTTTGGGCCGTTGCTGCGCTTTATCGCCGGCGCGGGATTTGCGGGACAGCGGATTACCCAATCAGTCCGTGGCCGCCGCGCGGCGATGCACAGGACCGTTGCTGGCGACTTGGCAATGGCCCGTCGGAAAGCGGCGATCGCCACGGCAGAGCAAAACCGGGCATGACTGGTGCGGGAGCGCCAACAACGGTACCCGGCGCGCTGATTGTCGGCGGCGCTCACGTCAGTATCGGCATTGCCCGCAGTCTTGGGCGACGCGGCGTTCCGGTCTGGCTGCTCGCCAGCCATCCGTTGCCAAGATTCTCCCGCTATGTGCAACGCAGCTTCCCGTGGCCGGGCACCGGAGATGCGGACGTTGTTGCTTCGCTGATCGACATTGCCGTCCGCCACGGCCTGAAGGATTGGGTCCTGCTCGCGACCGGCGATGAAGACATGCGCATCATCGCGCAAAATCATGCGCGACTGGCCCAGTATTTCCGTTTGACGACCACAGAATGGAATGTGTGTCAGTGGATTTATGACAAGCGCCTCGTCTATCAGCGCGCCGCTTCTCTCGGCATCGACTGCGCCTGGAATCATCGGCCGCGGAGCCTGGCGGACGTCGAACAACTCGATTGCCCGTTTCCCGTCGTTCTCAAGCCCGCCTGTCGCGACGAGCTCAACGAATTCACTCGTGCGAAGGCTTGGAAAGCCGAGAGTCGGGAAGCCTTGCTGGCGCTCTATCGCCGCGCCGCGCCGCTTGCCGGAAGCGGCGGCGTTATCATCCAGAGCTGGATTCCGGGGCATGGCGAGGCGCAATTCTCCTACGCGGGCTTGTGGAACAACGGTAAAGCAATCGCCTCGCTCGTCGCGCGGCGGCGGCGGCAATATCCGATCGATTTCGGCCGATCGAGTACGTTCGTAGAGACCGTAGAGCAGACAGAGGTTGAGGCGCTGGCGAGCCGATTTCTGGAATCGCTCGGCTATTCGGGGGTTGCCGAAATAGAATTCAAGTATGACCACCGCGACCGGCGTTACAAGCTTCTCGACGTCAACGGCCGCTTCTGGACCTGGAATGCGCTCGGCGGCCTCGCCGGCGTGGATTTTCCCTATTTGGCCTGGCGGCAGGCGTTGGGATTTGAAGTGCCGCCGGCGCGCGCCAAAACGGGCGCCGTCTGGATTCACGCGAGCCGCGATTTTGCGGCGGCGGCTAAGGAAATCGCCCTTGGTATTATGAGTGTTTCGGATTACGTGACGTCGCTTCGTAAAAGCCTGACGGTCGGACAATTCGCCTTCGACGATCCGTTGCCGACAATTGCCGAACTTCCGATCCTCGTCTGGCATCGTCTGATGGCCGGCCGCGCTGCGCATCGAGCGCCGACTTACTCGCAGCCCGCCCCTTAAGCGATCAATCGCTCGATCTGCTGCTCAGGTCTGGGCCCTGTCCGGTGCTGGCGATTCCTGTGCCGCCGGCGCAAAGCGTGACCGATTAACCCGCGCGGATTCGGCGCGGCGGTATCTGGACCATGATCCGATAAGGTTGCATCGGAAAATGGCCTAGAATTATTCGATAGAGCATGATTTTTTTCGGAAAACCGGCATCCACTTTTCCGGACCATGCTCTAAGTGCTTTTGATGGCCAGCAAGTACGCCCGAGGCGGGAACCATCGGCCGTGCCAGGAATTACAAAATCGCAGTTGCAGCCTTTTCGATTTCCGTTCCGCACCGCTTCGCCCTTGCCGCAGGTTTAGCCCGGAACCACGTGAAATTCGCAGGCTGGCACGACAGGAGTTGACGATGAAACACTTGGTCTTTGCTGCCGGCCTCTTGGCATTCGCTCTCGCAGCCTCAAGCCCGGCGCGGGCCGACTATGCCATCGTTCAATTGCAAGATGGCTGGTGCAAAATCTGGTGGGACAGTAGCGCCACGCCGTGGGGCGTCGGTTGGAGAAAAATCGCGATCGGGCTTCCGGACTGGCTGTCGGCGCAGGCGGCGCTCGATACGGCCCGCTCGCAAGGAACCTGCCGTTAGCAGTCGGCATCGTTTCCTGATCCCTCACCGCGGCGCGGTTTGCCCGCCCGGCCGATACAGGTGTCTTTGGCGCGGCTGTTTTTGGCACGCCATTTCATCGGATTGTGGCTAGTTTGACTGCCGCTTTAACCGCTCATTAACCATAGTTAAGCCACGGTTGCCGGGCGCGGCTCATCAAGCGACGCCCAGAAAAATGGCGCTTACCAGCACAGCACAATCGAAAGACGGCGCCCGACGTCAAGTCGGCGCTCCTGTCACCCTTGGCAGCGCACAGCGCATTCACCTCCTGACCGACCGCGACTCGGCCGCGCTGAACGTCACCGCGCTCCAGCAGCAGCTAGCCGAAAGAGCGGCCGCAACGCGATTGCTGAACCGCCAAGTGGAGACACTGACCGCGCAATTGGCCGGCGCCGCGGCAAAGATCGCCGAACGCGATACAGAGCTCGCCTGGGTGCACGAAGAGCTGGTGCACCGTGACAACGAAACCCATTCGCTGCAAGAATCCGTCGCGCTGACGACGACGGAGAATGCCCGGCTGGCCAAGCGCGTGGCCGGCTGTGAAGGCGCGGTCGGCAAGGCCTATGTTCAGCTCGAACGAATGAAGGCGGCTCTTATCGCCGCCGAGCGCGAATGCTCCCAGTCGGCTACCGCCGTCGATCGCGTCGATCAAAAGCGGCGAAGCGAGACAGCCAGCCTGAATGCGCGTCTCGAAACCATGGCGTCCTGCGCCGCGACGGCGGACAAGCTACTGGCCGGCATGCGACGGAATTTGCAGGAGAAGCTTGAGCTCCTGCAAAACCTGCTTGCGGTCAAGGATCGCCAGCTCAACGACCTGAAGCAATCGCGTTCCAAGCTGATGGAGCGAACCGGCAAGCTGCTGGAAGCTTTCAAGGCGCGCGAGGTCATGCTGGCAGCGGCGGACGAGAGCAACAAGGCACTCGCGGACCGGATTGCTGTCACCGAGGCGTCGGCCGCAAAACGGCGCCAATCGCTGACGGCGCGGCTCGCCCAGGCCGAGGCGGCTCTCCGCGAAAACGACGAGGAACTCGAAATCACCCGTTTGGAGCTGCAGAGCGAGCGTAAGAAACGCCGCGTTGCCGAAACGGCGCGAGGCGAGATTCGCGACGTCTACGCTGCCTTGCAGCGCAAATTGGATAATGCCGATACGGCGCATGGCGAAGCGTCGGTACCACTGCGGCAGTTCTCGGCCGATACGATGCTCGCCGAAACCGTCTTCTTCTGAAAGCCAAGCCAGCTTATCAAACAAGATTTTTTGAAAGCTAGCGAACGAACTCCACCCCGATGGCGCTTCCCAAACGCCATACGACCGCGCATTGACGGCGCAGTGTTCCGTCCCGCGAGAGCAGCAGGAGAAATTGATCCGGCAGCTCGTCGGGATTTTTCACCTGGAGGCGCGCGCCACCGGCGGAAACATCCAATATCTGGCAGCTTTCGAGAGCGGAGCCGTCGATGCCAGCGATTCGTGCGCCGTGCAGCACGTACCGGCGCTTGCTGTTTCGCGACTCGTATTGAACCTTTGCCATCGCCGACCGGCGGCTAATTCAAGACCGCAGAGCGGGGCTGCGACGAAGCCGGATGGACGCCGTTCGATGAAGCCTCGCCCTTGGCGGCAGCCTGACGGACTTGCCAAAAGCGAAGCACCCTGGCTGCGCTGCCCTGCGACAATTTCGAATAGTCCGCCGCGGCACTTTCGAGCGCCGCATCCGAAAGGGCCCGTCCCGCCGGATTACAGGTGATGATGGCGCGAACCGTAAACCAATCCAGACCGGCCGTTTTACAGGGAATGAGCCACGCTTCGCTGTGCTTTCCCTCCAGAAGACTCTCGATAAGCTGCATCGGCGCGCCGCATAGCAGCGACAATGCTGCTATCACGTCTGCGTAATGTCCCTCTTTCGCAAGCTGGAACAACAAGGCCTCATTGAGTTCGCCCTTGCTTTTCCTGGCCGACATCTGGGCATGGGCCTCGGCGAGATCGCGTTCACTCTTAAATCCCGCTTCGTGCTCGGCATCCTCGCTGATCGCGGCGAGCACGCGTTGAATCTTGTCGCGATTTTCGGGGCTGGCTTGGGCCAGAAGACGCGACCGGACCGCCTCGGTGGCGCGAAGCAATAACTCGCGGAACAAACGTAACGGGATGTCGAGACGCAGGCCGACCTTTTCCGCAAGTCGTTCGTCACGCTCCGAGTGCTTCACCAGAGACGTAAAGCCGTGCTCAGAAAAACTTGCGCCCGAATTTTCCGCCAGTCTGTGGAAGACATGCTGATCGCCGCGTTGCAATAACGCATCGGTAACGCCCGCCGCGATTTGCGATCGGTTCGCAATCGCCAGCAAGTGTCCCTGAGCCTTGCTGTTGGCGATTTCGATCAGGTCTTGATCGGACAGCCGCTGCGATTGCGCGATAACGGGGGCGGCTACGGCAATGTCGTCATCCCGCGCCAGCTGCTGAATGACCTGGATCGGTGCGTTATTGATGGGCGCGAGCCGGCTGCTGAGTTCGGTGAGCGCCTTGGCTTCGATCCTCTTGATCAGATGACCCAAGACATCGTCGAACACGTCGATCTGCTGATCTGTGAACTTATCGGCGCTCGCGACAAACAGGTCGGTCACTCGCCGCAGCGCGTCAACCCGCTTGTCTTTCGAGCCGCTTGCGATCGCGGTTTCCAACTCGCCAATGAGTGATTGCTGGGATGGCATTAGCGCCCCTCGCCGAGGAGTTCCTGAGGCTCGGCAAATTCCTTAAGGTGGGTCGGGATGTTGCCTATCGCCGGGTGCTGACCACCGCTCGCTACCCTTGGTAGTTATACGGGTTACCCCCAAATGAAGTGTTAATCACCCGACATTGCACTTTTAGCTGTATTTGATAGAGATACGCCTTTCAGTTGTTGGCGGGTGGGGCAACGCCCTCGGTCTGACCCTGGTCCTACCTCAATCGGATCGTGATCGGAACCGACGGCGCGGCGACACCGCGCCATCTCAAGTGCAGGCGCACATCGTCGCTTGTCTTGCGCCGGCCCGATGAACCAAGATGGCGGCAGCGAGGCGGCCGATGTTCGAGGAATTCGACGCGCGAATACAGGCGAGGATCGTGCGCGATGCGGACGGCGTGGCGCGCATTCTATCGCATCGGGATCATTATGTTGCCGCTGGGGCGCGAGCGCCGCGGGCGGCGGCCCGCGACTATCTGAGCCGCTATGGCCACGTCTTCGGGGTTCAGCCGCGGCACTTGAGAAATTTGCTCGAAACGCCCGAACGCAATCTGACCGCTGCCCGACATGAATTCCGCTACTTTGCCGCCAAGCCGCAGTTCGATTTGACCACTGTCGCTTTCCAGCAGACCTATTTCGGCCTGCCGGTCTGGGAAGCCGGCCTCTCGGTGACGATGAAGCACGCACCGTTGCGCATCGTCGGCGCGCGGTCGACGTCGCATCCAGAAGCCGCAGTGAGGCGCCCGGCCGCGGCACACCTTCATCGGGCAAAGACGCTCGACGCCAAAAGCCTGGCGGCGCATCTCGGGCTGCCGGAGCGGTCGGACGGCCCGCTCAAGATCACCAGCCACCGTTTGATGATCTATCGGCATGACGCAGCGCGGTTGCGGCATGCCACCGGGCAGCCACACCGGCCCCGTTCCGGTTTTCACGCCGCCGCACCAGCGCTGCCGCTGCCCGCCGTTCACGTCTCGATCCGCGATGGCGCGCATTACGTCGTCAGCGCCGTTTATTTTAGCTTCGACGTGCCGCCGGTCCGGCCGCTGCATTGGGTGGCGCTGATCGAAGTCGAAACCGGCTCAGTGCTGCTCATCCGGCCGTTCGTGGAAAATGTCACCGGCCAGATCTTTCCGACCGATCCGGCGACCCTTGGCGGACCGCCGGCGAACGCCGGCAATGCGGCGCTCAACCGCTGGCGCAGCGCGGTTTCATTGCCTGGTCTTAGCGGCCCGCGCCGCGGCAGACAGGAACTGCGCGGCAATCGCGTACGCATTGCCGACGTCCTTGTGCCGAAGATCGCGCCGCCGACGCGGCGCGCCGGCGCAAGCTTCGCGTTTGCTGCGAGGACCGACAATTTTGCCGCGGTCAACGCCTACTACAACTGCAACCGCGTGTTTGAACTGGTGGAAGCTCTGGGATTTTCCGTTCCCGGCTATTTTCGCAATACTAAATTCCCGACCCGCGTCGACCACCGCGGCCATTTTTCCAAGACCAAACCGCTCGGCGTCGAAATCAACGCGCATTGCGCCGGCGTTACCAAAGGCGATCGTGTCGGCATCGGTTACACGACCTTTTCGCTCGCCGATCTCAAAAACCTCAAGCAGCCGATCGGCATCGCTTGCGATTTTCGGATCGTGCTGCACGAGCTATTGGGCCATGGCGTTCTCTACAATCACATCGGCGCGGCGCTCTTCAAGTTTGCGCACAGCGCGGGCGACAGCTTCGCGGCGATCGTCAACGATCCGGGCAGCAAAGCGCGCGACCGCTATGCCACATTCCCGTGGCTGACCGGCGTCGCCAAGGATCAACGGCGCCGTCATGACCGCACCGCCGCCCGCGGCTGGGGCTGGAACGGCGCTATTGCCCGCCACCCGTTCGACCAGACGCTCGACTGGAAGGGCTACAGCAACGAGCAAATTTTGTCTTCGACGATGTTCCGGCTCTATCGCGCCATCGGCGGCGACGCCGACGACATCGCCGCGCGGCAGTTTGCGGCGCATGTGACCTGCCGGCTGTTGCTTGCCGCTATTGCGACTTTCACTCCAGCGACGAGCCCGGAGAATGCCGCGCATTTTGCGGCGGCGCTGATGAAGGCCGACGCGGCGGATTGGCCCGCGGAGCGGTTGAGCGGCGGCGCCTATCACAAAGTCATCCGCTGGGCGTTCGAAAAGCAAGGCCTTTATCAGCGCAAGCGTGGCAAGCGGCCGAACGACAAGAAAGGCGCGCCGCCGCCGATCGACGTCTATATCGAGGACGGCCGGCGCGGCGAATACGATTACCGTCCGGACTACGCCGATTGCCGGGCGATCTGGAATCGGCGCAATGCCGACCGCGGCAGGGATCACGAGAAACCGCTCGCCGGCATCGTCAACTATGCCTTCGTCAAGATCAAGAATCGGGGCTTTATACCGGCAACCGGTGTCGTAGTGCGCGCCTTTCATTGCCGCGCATCGGCACAATCGGTCTACCCGCGCGACTGGCAGCCGATGCAGACGGCATCTCTTACCGTTGCGAAGGTGCCGCCCAACGCGTCCCGGGAGATTGTCGTCGGCCCCTTCGCCTGGGTGCCGCAAGCCACGCACGAGAGCATGCTCATGGTCGCCTCCGCAGCGGGCGACGCCAGTATCGTCGACGCGTTCACGGCACGCGATTCGATCGTCAATGCGCGGCTTGTACCGCACGACAACAACATCGCCCAGCGCGATGTGACGGCTGCCACGCCCCGCCGGCCCGCCCGGTCACAGGCGCGCAAAGCCTGAGGGATTTGTCCGAAACAACGCGGTTCGCCAAACATCAGCGCCGTTCCGACCGGATCGGAATGGCTTTGAGCCTGCTCGAGCTCGAGCTGAAAAACGCGGCGACGCTCGGCTGGCGCCGCGCCCGCGCCTAACCCTTGAGCTCGGCGTAGAGCGCCTTGGTCTTTTGTCTGACAAGCTTGCGAACGCCCTTGTGCGTTTCGTGTTGGCGAACGATCGCCTGCTTCAACTTCTTGCGCTTTGCGGCACTGAGGCCTGCAAGTTCCTTCTTGCTGTAGGTAGTGGCACGGAAGGCACCCATGATCGCGTCTCCTTGATCTGATCCGATTTCGAAAGTCACGAACTCGATGTTCACCAACTCAAAGTTTCTTTTTAGCCGCAGCCCGGATCGCGGAAATCGGCCGCTCCGGCCGCCTCACCATGTTTTCCAGAACTTTCCGGAAATCTCGCAACAGACGTTTAATAGACCCGGCGCCGAACAGACGTGGTTTGTAGATGCACGCCCCGACGAGGCCTTGCCCGGTTTCCCGCAAGGTGAAGATAACATCATAAGTTGTGGTCGTCACCAGCGGTTGCGGCAGGCTCGGATCGGCCTGTTCGAAGGCCAGCCGACCGGCGGTATCGGGTTGCGGCCGCAAGGCGGCATTGTGCAGCAGGATCATGACCCGCGCGAGATCGGCGGGATCGATGCGCTGCCCACGCGCCAGCGCTGTGCATAAATCCTCGAACGGCAGATCTTGATTGGCGTAAGCCGCCAGCGTCGTGGCGCGCACCCGGCGCAACACTTCGCGCGGGCTCGGATCGCCGTCGAGGCATGTGCGCAAGATCACCGTGTTGACCAGCGGACCGATCAGCCCCTCGCTCCCCGGCCGGTTGCGGTTGGCGACATTGGTGGCGACGCGCAGATCGTCGGCGTTCTGCGCGCGGCGCATCAGTATCATCAGGCCGGCGACGAGGGCCATGAACAGCGTGGCGCCCTCGCTGAGGCTGAGCTGCCTTAGCGCCTCGGCAAGCCGCACCGGTATGGCCAGGGCCGCCTGCGCGCTGACAAGCGCGTCGGCCGGACGCCGCGATCGCACTGTGGCCAGCGTCACCGGCGGCAGCGGCGCCGCAAGCTGTGCGCGCCAGTAGGCGAGCTGTGCGGCAACGTCCGGATGCGATCGCCACTGCCGCTGCCACGCCGCGAAATCGGCAAATTGCCGTTCCGGCGGCGGAAGCGGCGACGGCTTGCCTGCAGCGAAGGCCTCGTAGAGCGCGGCAAGTTCGTCGGCGAGCACGCCACTCGATCGGCCGTCGACCAGCGTCTGATGCATGGCGATGAGGAACAGGTGCTCGCGCTCCGCCAGGCGCACGAGCTGCGTGCGAACGAGCGGGCCCCGCGCCAGATCGAAGGACTGCAACAGCGCATCCTGTACGATTCGATGGGCAGCGCGCTCTTTCCGCGACTGCGGCAGGTCGCTTAGGTCGGCGAGGTCGAGCGGCACGACAAGCTGCGGAGCGATTTTCTGCACCAGGCGCCGGCCGCGCCTGACAAAAGTGGTGCGGAAAATCTCATGGCGGCGCACGATCTCGTTGAATGCGCGCTGCAGGATCTGCGGATCGACATCCGAGGTCACCCGCAACATGTCGAGAATATTAAAGAACGGCAGGTCCGGCAGCGCCCGCTGCAACGTCCACAGCCGTTCCTGCGCGGGCGACGCCGGCGGCGGAGCCCCGGGCGGCAGATGGGCGATGGCGGACGACAGCGCCCGCGCCTCTCCGGCCTGGATCAGCCGCTCCAGATGCTCGGCCATCTCGGCCACGGTCGGTGCATCGAACAGGCCCGAGACCTCGACCTTCAACTGCATCGTATCGTAGATGCAGGTCAAGACCTCCGCGGCGGACAGCGAGTCGCCGCCAAGCGCAAAGAAATCGTCATCGATGCCGACCCGGTCGCGTTTGAGGACATCGGCCCAGATTCCCGCGAGCACGTTTTCCAGGGGCGTGCGCGGGGGAACGAAACTTGCGGTCTGATCGGCGCCGGTAACGCCCAATTTTGCCGCCAGCCCGATCCGATTGACCTTGCCGGTTGCGCCCTTCGGCAGTTGCTTGAAAAACAAGACCTGGCGCGGAACCTTGAATGCGGCAAGCCGCCCCGCGGCGAATTGACGAATGTCCCGGGCGGACGCCTCGGCTCCCGGCCGCAAAACGATCGCCGCCGCGACGTCTTCGCCCAAAGTCGCGTGCGGCACGGCGAAAGTAACCGCCTCCGCGACCGCGGGATGTTGCAGCAAAACCTCGTCGACCTCGCGCGGGGTGATTTTCTCGCCGCCGCGATTGATCATCTCGCGGCTGCGGCCGACCAGGAACAGATAGCCGTCGTCATCGAAAAAGCCGAGGTCGCCGGTCTTGAACCAGCCGCCGGTAAAGGCCGCCTCGGTTGCCGCGGGATCGCCGTCGTAACCGAGCGTAATGCTGGGACCGCGGATGGCCACCTGCCCGGTGTTGTTGCCCGGTAACATTTTGCCGCGGTCGCCCATGATCGCGACTTCCAATCCAACCGGAATGCCGCACGAGCCCGGCTTGCGCTGGCGCGGCGGCAGCGGGTTGCAGGCGATCGGAGAGCCGGAAGTCTCCGTCATGCCGTATAATTCGATCACGGTCGTTCCGAGCGCGCGTTCCAGCTCCGCGAAAACGCTGGGCGGCAGCGGGGCGGACGCCGAGCGAATCAGGCGCAACGCGCAGCCATCAAGCTCTTCCGGGCGGTGGCGGGCCTGCGCCAAAATCGCTTGATGCATGGTCGGTACCGCCGAATACCACTTAGGTTTGAATTCGCGCAGCCAGCCGAAAAACTTGTCGACCTCGCAACCCGGCGTGCAAACGACGCCGGCGCCTGCGGCGAGCGCGCTGAGCACTGTCGCCACCAGTCCGTGGCAATGGAACAACGGCAATACGTTGAGACAGCGGTCCTGGTCGGTCAGCGCCACCGATGCCACCGAGCAGTAGGCCGATGAACAAACATTGGTGTGGGTCAGCGGCACGATCTTCGGCCGCGCGGTGGTGCCCGAGGTCAGCACGAATAACGCGATACTGCCGGGGCCGACCGGATCGCGCGACGGCTCGGCCACGCTGTCGCTGCGAAGCGTGAACAGACCGGCCGTTTCCGAAGTTGAGAGATCGATGACCGCAATGGCCGCGGCTTGCGCAATCCGACGCGCTGGAACCTCAGCCCCCGCCGGGATGATCAGGGCGCGCAGCCGCAGGGCGGCGAAATACCGTTCCAGTTCATCGGGCGCATAGGAAGGATTGATCACGGCGCAGCCG
Organism: Xanthobacteraceae bacterium; assembly: GCA_049796395.1. GTDB lineage: Bacteria > Pseudomonadota > Alphaproteobacteria > Rhizobiales > Xanthobacteraceae > BOG-931. Next base: position 11,528 of record JBARER010000032.1, on the reverse strand, counting down.
GCGTTCGACGCCACGGCGATAATGGCTGACGCCATGTCCGGCCCGTTGGGCAGCATCAGGCCAACGCGGTCCTCGCGGCCCATTCCCATCGCGCGGAGCGTACGGCCGACCTCGCCAATATGCCGATGCAAGCCGCCGTAACTTAGCGGCTCCCGGCCGGGCGCCAGGATCGCGGCGGCCTGCGGCCGATGCGCGGCGTGATGCTCGAACAGGTCGTTGAGGCGCAGAAATGGAACCGAGACTCTTGGCTTTACGCGCGGTTTATCCAGCACGGCACGTACCCCAGCCTGTCACCAAACAAAGCTTATCAGCTTTCCGCCTGCTTGAGCCAGAAGGCCATGTCCATCTCGCGATACATGGTCGCCGCGGTCGTGAGATTCTTGTGTGCCTCGGACTTGCCGAGACGTTTGTAAACGCGGCCAAGCCCCAGATGACAGTGAGCGATCAGTGGGCGCATGCCATGCTTTTGCGCCATCGCCAGCGCCTGGCGATAATGCGCCGTGCTGTTCTCGGCATCGAACCGGTCGGCCTGAGCGGCTAGATCGCCGAGCAGATGCAACGCGTGCGCGGCAAAGCCCGGCTGGTGTTGTGACGTTCCAACCGCGCGCTCGGCAAGCTGCCGCGCTTTATCGAGCCGGCCAAGGAGCAGGCAGGCGCGGCCGACCGCCTGGTAGGCCCAGCCGCGGTGGCCGACGATGCCGTGCGCGGCTTGCCGCTCCAACAGCTCTTCGGCTTCCTGCACGCGTTCCAGCGCCTGATCCTTGGCGCCGATTTGCGCCAGCGTCCAAGCCGAAGACGCCACGGCCCAGGGCAGATGGATGGCGACGTTGCCGCTGCGCAGTGTCGCGATCCAGTGCTCGACCAGGGTCCGCGCCGCCGCCCAGTCGCCCTTGAGGAGGTGAGGCATGCTGGCGGCTAAATGCGCCCAGCCGATGCTGAAAGCGTATTCCGTCCCTTCGGCAATCTGGATCGCCTCCGCTTCATATTTCGCCGCCTCGGCGAATCGTCCGAGCTCGGCCAGGCTCATGATGATCCAGGCGCGATCGAAGATCGCCGCCGGAACGGCCATGCCGAAATGCTCATTGACCCATTCGGGCGGCAGCGACGCCAGGTTGCCCACCGCAAGTTCGACGACGCGGTCGTACTCGGCGCGATAGCAATAGACTTGCGCGAGAAAGCTTTTCGACACCAGCCGAAGCTTGGCGTCGCCGAGCCGGTCGGCGATCTCGAGCGCGCGCATGCCGGAGGCCGCCGCTTCGTCCAATTGATCGACGCTTGAATAGGCGGTGGTCATGAAGCTGCAGGCCAGGCCGCGCCGGCGGTCGTCATGCAACCGCACCGCCATCGCCTCGGCCTCGCGCAAATGTTCCAGCATTTGTCGGCCCTCGCCGAGCTGGCGCAGCACCGGGCGCAGCTCCAATCGGATATCGATGGACTGCTCCTGCGTGCTTTGGCTGTCCGGCAGGACTTTGAGGATATCCAGCGCCTGCTCGAAGCAAGATCGGGCATCGCTGAGCGCCGAACGCGCGGCCGCCTTCTCCCCGGATTGGCGCAGGTAGTAAATGGCCTTGTCCTTGCGGTCGCCGCGGACGGCGTGATGGGCGAGCCGCTCGACCTGGTCGCCGAGCCGGCCGGCATAGAGCTTCTCAATGGCCCCGACGATGCGGGAATGGATTTCGCGCCGCCGTTCCAAGAGCACGCCGTTATAGGTGACGTCATGGGTCAGCGAATGGGTGAAGGTATATTGCAGGTCGGGGAAAAGCTGCGTGGCATAGAGGAATTCGGAAGCCTGCACGTCCTCGAGAAGACCCTGCAGCTCGTCCTCGGGCAGACCGCTGATCGCGTGCAAAAGCCCGAACAGCACGTCCTGACCGATCACCGCCGCCTCCTGCAGCAGGCGTTTCTCGGCGGCCGGCAGTGCATCGACGCGGGCGGCGAGCACCGCCTGCACCGTCGGCGGGATTTCATGGGTGACGAACGGTTTGGCCAGCCGGTAATTGCTGCGGGATCCCTCGATCACGCCGTTTTCGGCGAGCGCGCGCACGATCTCCTCGACAAAGAACGGATTGCCGCTGGCCCGCTGCATCAGGAAATTCTTCAAGATTTGCAGATTCGGGTGGTCGCCAAGCAGCGCCCGCAGCAATGCCGCAAGATTCTCGCTGGCGAGCGGATTGAGCGGCAGCTGCCGGTAATTCGGCCTGTGTTTCCAGCCGTCTTGAAACTCGGGACGGTGGCTGACCACGAGCAAGAGACGCGCATCTTGCGCGCGCACGACCAGTTCGTTGAGCAAGCCGACCGTCAGCGAATCATACCAATGCAGGTCTTCAAAGATGGCGATGACGGGCTGGACGCGGTTCTCGCTCAGCAGCAAGCGGATGACAGCCTGATAGGTGTTTTGCCGGTGCTGTTCGGGGTCGAGCGAGCGGAACGGGTGATCCTGGTCAAGCGCATTGAGCAGATCCAGCACCGGCAGGACGGCGTCCTGCAGCGACGGATTGAGGGTGAGTATCCGGCCGGACACTTTCTCGCGGATCGATTGCGCCTCCTCTTGCGCGTCGATCTTGAAATAATCCCGCAGCAACTCGGTGACCGGCAGATACGGTGTGGCGTGGTCATAGGACGTGGTGTTGGATTCCAGCACCAGCCACCCCGCGCTCGGCTCCGAGTGGATGAATTCGTGCATCAACCGCGATTTGCCGACGCCGGCTTGGCCGACCAGCGCAACGACCTGGCCCTGCCCCTGACCGGCAAGATGCTGCGCGCGACGCAACTGCTCAAGCTCGACCTCGCGGCCGACGAAACGCGTCAAGCCGCGGCTCGCGGCGGCCTGCAGCCGCGTGCGCGCCGGCCCGGCGCCGGTCACCTCGAAGATGGGCACCGGCTCGGTGAGACCTTTCACCGGCACCGGCCCGAGCGCCTTCATGGCGATAAAGCCCTCCGCCAGGCGGTGGGTGTGAGCCGTGGTCAACACCGTACCCGGCTTCGCCATTTGCTCCATGCGCGCCGCCAGATGAACGGTCGGCCCGACCACGGTGTATTCCATATGCAGATCGTTGCCGATGGCGGAAATGACGATCTCGCCGGAATTGACGCCGACGCGAACCATGACCGGCAGGCCGCGCGTGCGCTGCAGCTCGTCGGCATAGCGGGCGATGTTTTCCTGCATCCGCAATGCCGCGTAACAGGCGCGCACGGCGTGATCTTCATGGGCGAGCGGCGCGCCGAAAAGCGCCATGATGCCGTCGCCCATGACGCTGTTGACGGTCCCTTCGTAACGATGGACCGCTTCGATCATGCGTTCGACGACGGCATGGAGCAGCTTTTGGGCGTCTTCCACGTCACGGTCGGTAATCACCTCCATCGAGCCTTTGATGTCGGCGAACAGAACGGTGATTTGCTTTCGCTCGCCTTCGAGCGCCGACCTGGAGGTGAGGATTTTGTTGACGAGGTGCTGGGGGGTGTAGTTGCGCGGCGACGAATAGCGATCGGCCTCGCTTATCGGGTTGAGCGCGTGGCCGCATTGCGAGCAATATTTCGCGGTGGGCGAAGCCGGACTTTTGCAATTAGCGCACAAGCGCACCAGCGGTGCCGCGCAGGATTCGCAGAATCGGGCATCCGGCGAATTCTCACGCTGGCAGTTCGGGCATTTCATGCCGGCATCCCGGGCAATGTTCGAGCCCCCTTCGTCAGGCGCTAACGGCTCGTCTCCTCCAGTAACCTCGAGTGTAGCATCGGCGGGACGGCGAGTCCCGGCATAGAAATCGTCTGGTGTTTTAATCGAATCCGATTCCATCGTGCCGAAACCGATCAGGTGCCTTGGCTGAGCGTCCAGACCATGATCCGTCGGGCTCGTCGAATCATGGTCGAAGGGTCTTTAGGCCCCGGAGTCTCTTTTGGCTCCAGGAGTCTTGGTTGCAGAGCGATCTTCCCGGAAAGCCGGCATCCACCACTCGGATCAAATCCGAGGGCCACCGTTTTCCGGATCACGCTCCACCGCCCGGCAGGCGTCAGCGTCGATACCGGCCGCCGGTGCAAGCGGCGGCACGGTCCCGCCGCGACGTTCCGGGCGCAGCCGGATATTGACCGGCATGACTTCGCCGCCAAATCGCTGGCGAAACTGCTTGGCGATCTCGAGACCCTCGAAGCACCAGCTCCAATATTCCCGCGCGCCGTCACGCTGGCGCTGTCCGCGGCGCTGCCGGTATTTGCTGTAGCAATGCCACGCATTGATGGCGTCGAGCGTGCCGCCGAAACCGCCATCGGGAACGGCGATTTGCACGACGAACGGAAATCCGGCTTCGTTGCTGCGGGCTTTGATCTTCTTCAGGCGGAGCAAATTAGCCATGGCTTGAGCCACTCCGAAAATATGTGGGTGCTGGTGGCGGGCGATCAGAAGTATGGCTGCAGCGAAGCGGCAACCTCGGCGAAATTCGGCACCAGAAGGTAGAAGGCAGCCGTGAGCAACAGCCCGAGCCCGCAGAATATAGCGAGCCCGGTCGCCTCCGGTCCCGCGAGCACCGCAACAATCCGATCCGAAAGGCTCTCCTTCGGGCGCAGCGCAATGTGTCCCGGGTGCAGCCGATCGCTTTGCAAGGATGTAGGTCGCATCGCAGCCTCCTGTGCCATGCCGTCCGCCGGAAGTTCACGGTGAAGAGAGGGCGGGCCGGCTTCCTAAGGCTGGCGCAATGTGCACGCGGGCGCGCGCAATGTCTGTGGCGGGGGTCACAGCACCGACGGGCTGATCGGCCGGCCGCAGAGCGATAGTTCCGCGCATGCGATAAACCCGCGACGCCGTCGTTTAAGCCGACTTCAGCAGATCGCGCAGCGCCTCGGGTTTGAGAATGATGGTCCAACGATCCTTTAATTGCAGGATGCCTTGGCGCTGCCAGTCGCGCAGGCAGCGATTGACCTTTTCCCGCGTGCCCCCCGCCATCTCCGCCAGTTCGCTTTGCGTGAGCGACAGCTTGGTCGTGCCGCGGCCTTGCGGCGGATAGGACAACAGCGTTTTGGCCAGCCGGATCGGCAAACTGTAGAAGGCAATATCGGACATGCGCTCGTCGGAACGGCGAATTCGCGCGCATAGCATTTCCATCAGTTTCATGCAGGCGGCCGGGTTGCGCTCCAGGAATGCCAAGACGTCCCGGCGCTCCAGCACCATCAATTCGCAGTTGGTCTGCGCCGTCGCATTGGCCGAGCGCGGCTTGCCGTCGAGCAGCGCTATCTCGCCGAACATTTCGCCGGTGCGCAGGTCAGCGAGAATGATTTCCTTGCCCTTGACAGTCGGCAGCGTGATCCGAACGGTGCCGACGACGACCGTCATCATGCTCTCGCCCTGGTCGTCGAGCCGGCAGATCGGTTCGCCGGCGGCAAAGCTGCGCAAATGCGCGATCGCCGATATTTCGCGGCGCGCCTTCTCGCTGAGCGTACTGAACAGCACGCAATTTTCCAATAATTTGCGGCCGCGCTCGTTTGCCGGATTGGCCATATCGTCACCCGCTGCAATGTCGCGCGCCTACGCCGCGCCGGGAAGCATGCAATGTGACAAGGAGTTTGACCGGCGCGCACCCAGATCGCAACTATCCAAAGAGGGAGGGTCAAGTCGCCAGGGGCAAAACCACTTAGTGGTCCAATTCCAACATTCGCACCCGGTTTCGGCAGGCTGTCATGCGAATGTTAGAATCGAAGGACCACTAGCAAATATCAGTCGTGATGAGCCCTGGATTTGACATTCGCTTCACGAGCGCGCGGCTGGCCGGGTAGCGAAAATCAAACCGCTCCAATGCGCGCTGAAAATACCGCCCCTATCTTGTCCCTCAGGGTTTGTGCATTGAACGGTTTGACGATGTAATTGCTCACGCCGGCTTTTCTTGCGGCAATGACGTGCTCGGTCCTGGCTTCGCCGGTCACCATAATGAACGGCGTGCGCTTGAGGACGTCGTCGCGCCTGACCTCGCAGAGCAAATCGTAGCCGGACATCGGCTCCATGTTCCAATCGGAAATCACCAGGCCGTAGCGTTTGCCGGCGCGCATCATGGTCAGCGCAGTGGGGCCGTTAGGGGCATCATCGACGGTGCTAAAGCCGATTTGCCGCAACAGATTCCGCAGGATGGTGATCATCATCCCGGAATCGTCAACGACGAGAACCGACAGCGACGTGTCCAAGGACCGAGCTCTTTATTCTTCTGAGCACCCAATATTCTTCTGAGCACCCAATACAGGCATATATTCAACAAGTTTCCGCTGCGTAAACCTACCGATTAACGAAAAGTAAACGCACTAAAATGCGAAGAAATCACCGCGATTGCCTGGCAACGCCGCCGGGTCCCTCGGAAATGGCGACGGATCCGAGATCAACGTGATAGGCGGGCCGGTCGGTTGTAGCAGCAATTTGGTGGCACCAGATTCACCGATGCCGTCGGTATCATCCCGGCACCGGTCGCGGCGATCTCGATGGCGACGTCGTCCACCTCAAAGTTCAGAAGAGCTATATCGGCGCGATCCCGATCGGCATCGCTGTGGCGCTCACTGCTCATGGCATCAACTCCTTGCTCAGGGGCATGCGCCCAGGGGTACGCGCGAGGGGCATGCGCTCAACCGCATGCGCTGAGGAGTGTAAGCCGCGGGCCGGTGAATTCACAGATGCACGACGGACGACGCCGGCCGTCGAGCCGTTGACATGCTGACTGGAGCGGCAAGCAATAAAAAAGCCCCCGACCGGCAACGCCGAAGCGCCGCAGGCGGGAGCTATTGGTACTGGACGATAGCTGAAAAACAGAACAACGAAGCGCCGGCGTAGCCGACGCCTCGTTAAACCATATCTCGAGCGGTCGTGAAGTGTCGAATCAAGCCGGGCAAGTATCGAGGCCCGAGCAGAAAGCGAGCGTAAAGGCCCCAGCCTTTTCCGTCACGGTGACCGCCGCGGCTTCCAGCGCCTCGTCGGACACGTCGAAGGTGAGGATCTCTTCTTCCCTCTGAAGTTCGTTCATAGCCTTGTTCCTTTCGTTCGCCAGCGGCGCCGGCAATCACTAGGCAGGTCGAGAAATTCGTTAAAAACCCCCCCGCCATCTGCCCATTAAATCATCGGCTGCGGAGACTGTAAAGTGTATCCGGCAAATGTGACAGGTCGCTGATTATGAAAGTAAATCCGCGTGTATTTTACCTCCCTATGGGTCGCAAAAATCTTCCTCCGGAGGCCACCTATTTTCACTGCCATGCGAACTGGGACAAACCGAAAACATGGCGACGACGCCGATCCTTCGGTGTGCCGATTGGTGCAGTTATCGGTCGTGCTGGCCGGCGCCTTGGCGGGCTATAGAATGACCGGAGGCAGGCGATGATTGAAAACGCGCAAAGGGAGCGGCCGGCGTTGGACAGCTTTTACGAGCGCCTGCATCTGCGTGCGGCAACCGTCGACGAACTGCTGTCCGCCGCCTTCGAACCGTCGCCGCAGACCCAAGACAATGCCGATCTGACCGAGCGGCGCATGGCCGCGTGGCGGCGGTCGAGCGCGGCGGGCGACGAGCGGCTATTCGTGAGGCGGCTCGAACGCGATGGCCTGAGCGTCGAGTGGGTGCGCGAACGCCTGGCTTCGGTTCGGCCCAGCCCCGCCGCGGCCGTCCCTACCTGGATCGACGCCGCCGCCTGGATCGAGGCGGCGTTGCAAGGGCCCGCGGCGGCCGGCGATCGCCCACCGCCCACGAGCGACACTTGTGCTTTCGAACAATTGTTTTTGCCCCTTGTCGCGCAAGCCGACGCCAGGCTTTGGCGAGGCCTCGACAGTGCCGCGGCTGACACCCTGACCGGAGCGGCGCGCGCGAATCTGCGGCACCGGCTTCTTGAAAACGTGTCGGCATTATGCGCACCGGCGCTATACGAGCGGTTCGCCAAAGCACGCCAGGCCGGCTCCGGCTACGATGAATTCGTCGCCGCCATGAAAGCCGGCGGCTTCCGTTTGCTGTTCGAAGACAAGCCGATGCTGCTGCGGCTTCTGGCAACGCTCGTTCGGCAGTGGATCGAAACCTCAGGCGAATTGGTCCGCCGCCTCGCCGCCGATCTGCCGGCGATCCGGAGCGCCTTGCTGCCGTCCGGTGGCGGCCGGCTCGCCGCCATCGAAGCCGACCTGTCGGATCCGCATAATGAGGGCCGATCCGTCCAAATTCTGCGCTTCGAAGATGGCGCCCGGCTTGTCTACAAGCCGAAGGATTTGCGGCTCGACGTCGCCTGGCACGCCCTGATCGAGCGCCTGAACCGCGCCGGCGCACCGCTGGCGCTGAAGGCTGTTCGCGCCCTCGCCCGCGATGGCTACGGCTGGACCGAATTCATCGATCACCAAGGCTGCACCGGCCCGGACGGCTGCGAGCGATTTTTCCGCCGTGCCGGCGCCTGGCTCGCGCTGCTGCATGTTTTCACCGCGACCGACATGCACCAGGAGAACATGATCGCCGCCGGCGAGCACCCGGTGCCGATCGATCTGGAAACGATCCTGCAACCGTCCGCCGACGAGCATAAAATCCGCGAGCCGGAGGGCGAGGCCTTCAACGCGGCGATAGACCTCATCGCCAACTCGGTGATGACGGTCGGCCTGCTGCCGGCCTACGGGCGCGCGGTCGACAACAGCGTGTTCGCCATGGGCGGGCTGACCGCCGATTGGGGCGCCAGAACCGTCATCGCATGGAATGGCATGAACTCGGATGCCATGCGGCCCGTGCGCGCCGAGGAGCCCGGCGCAACCAATACCAATCTGCCCCATGTCGGCGGCCGCTACGCCAAATTCGCCGACCATATCGACGGCTTCGTCGCCGGCTTCGCCGACTATGCCGGGTTTCTCGCGCGACAGATGCAAAGCGGCGATCCCGGTTCGCTGCTCGACGACTTCGCCGGCCTGCCGGTGCGCAAAGTCGTCCGGCCGACCCGCTTCTACTATATGCTGCTGCAGCGTTTGAAAGATCACCGCAGCATGAATAACGGCGCAATCTGGTCGGCGCAGGCCGACTTTGTGGCGCGGCTGGCGGAGTGGGACCAGGAATCGGATCCGCTGTGGCCGCTGCACCGCGCCGAGCGCACCGCGCTCTTGTCGTTGAACGTGCCGCACTTCGTGGTGGCAAGCGACGGCGACGAAATCGCCGACGCGGCGGGTATCTCCGTGCGCACAAAGGCAACGCCCGGCTTGCAGCGGACGCGCGCGCGGCTGGCGAGCCTGGATGACAAGGAGATTGCCTGGCAGGTCGAAGTCATCCGCGAGAACACCAGTTCGATCGCGGCGGCCGAGCCCACAGCACCGCCGCCACACCCAGCGCCGGAGCTTGGCGGCCTCGATGCCGCTGCCGCCGCGGCCGCGTTCCGCGCGGAAGCGGACCGGATCGCCGCTGAGCTGTCGCGTTACGCCATCCGCCGCGGCCCGGGCGCGGCCTGGATCGGCCTCGACTGGCTTGGCGATTCCGAGCTGTTCCAACTGGTTTGCCTCGGCTCCGATCTTTACAACGGCGCCAGCGGCATCGCGCTGTTTCTCGCGGCGCACGCGGCAGCGGGCGGCAAAGGATCGGCGGAGCTGGCGCGCGGGGCCGTGGCGCAATTGCGCAAAAGCCTCAAGAGCCGGAATGCGGCGCGGCTGACGCGCGCGCTCGGCATCGGCGCCGGGACCGGCCTTGGCTCGATCGTTTATGCGCTCACCGTCATGGCAAAGCTGCTCGATGACGGCGACCTCCTCGCCGATGCGCAGGCCGCGGCATCGCTGTTCACGGACGAACTGATTGCGGCAGACAAGCAGCTCGACGTCATGGGCGGGGCCGCGGGCGCCGTCCTGGCTCTGCTGCGGCTTTATCGCGACAACCCGTCGCCGGAGGTTTTGGGCGGCGCCGTCAAATGCGGCGAGCATTTGCTGGCGCAACCCCGCGTCGGCAGCGAAGGCCGCCGCATTTGGGTGGCCCCGGGACTTGGCGCGAATGCGCTGGCGCACGGTTTGAACGGCATGTCGCACGGCGCCGCCGGATTTGCCTATGCGCTGTCATCCTTGGCGGCCGCCGCCGGACGGGACGATTTTGCCGCCGCCGCGTCGGAATGTATCGACTTCGAAGATTCAAGCTACGACGCCGACCGCCGCAACTGGCCGGATTGGCGCGCCGGCGCCCCGACCTGGCCGTGCCAATGGTGTCACGGCGCTCCTGGAATCGGCTTGGCGCGGCTTGGCATGCAAAGATTTGGCACGCAAAGATTTGGCGCGGCCAGAAGCGGCGGCCGCGCTGCCGATGCCGCGCGGATCGGCAGTGATATTCGCAACGCCGTCGCCGGCGTCGAGCAAGCCGCGGCCGGCGCCATCGATACGCTGTGCTGCGGCTCGCTCGGCCGCATTGAATTTTTATGCGAGGTGGCAAGCACGCTTGAGCGCGGCGATTTGCGCACGCTCGCGGCGCGGCGGCTCTCCTCGGTGCTGCAGCAAGCGGCCGCCGCCGGCGATTACCGCTGGAACAGCGGCAAGCGGCAATTCAATCTCGGACTGTTCCGCGGTCTGTCCGGGATCGGCTACACGGCGTTGCGGCAGGCCTCGGCCTTGGACGGCAAGGCCCCGCTGCCCAACGTGCTGATCTGGGAGTAGGCCTTGGTCGCGCCATTGAATGCGTGCGCCGAGCAGGCAATGCCAAGAGCGGCCGCCGCGGGCCTTTGATTCACTTCGGCTTGGTACCGGTGCAGGTCGCCACGATCACCGCCTTGAACATATCGAACGACTGGACCTCGATGCGGCAACTGGTCGAAGCATCCGGCGTCACGGAAATAGACTGGCCCGCCGCCACCGTTTCATTCTTGCCGTTGATATTGAGCGTGACGCCTTCATTGGCCGGCGACCCAACCAGACCGACGCTCAAGCGCCCATTGGCGACGACCAGCGACTGATTGGGCGTGACATTGTAGGTATCCGCCGAAGGCATGATCGCGCTCAACGTCGCCTGTACCCGATCAAGTTTGGCCTGCACCTCAGTGGCTTGGGCGCTTTTTTCGTCGAGCTGCCGCTTTAGCTTCTGATTTTGGGCAACGAGTTGTTGGATCGCGTTATCGCGGCCGCCGAGGTCGCGCGCCGACAGAAAGCGGCCGTAGAGATGACCGCCGATCAGAATGCACAGGATGGAAATCACGCAGGCAGCGACGATGACAGAGGTGTTGTTGCCGGTCAGCCAGCGCCGCCGAGGACCGCCCGAGCCGGCCGTTTTCGTCGTGTCGCTCACGTCGTCATCCTCATTGAAGCATCCTCATCGGCCCGTTCAGTGCGTTGGCTTGGCTGCAGCTTGGGGATTGGCGGCCGGCGGCACCAGGCCGCCCGAAATTCGCGACAGCAAGCCCTGAACGTCGGACAGCGTGAGCGGGGTCGTCGTCGCCTCCCGGCCCTCGCCTGAAGGGGGTGGTGTTGGCGGTGTGGCGTTCGCGGCCTTGTCGGCATCCGGCGGCGTGGCCTCCCCCGACGTGCCGGAAGATGGCTTGGCTTGCGGAATCCCCGGCGCGGCCGGCGCGGCCGAGATCGGCGGCGTCGGGCCGGACGC
>JBARER010000031.1:0-4097 GCA_049796395.1 Xanthobacteraceae bacterium | reverse complement strand
TCGGCTTCCGGCAGCGTCTCGATCTTCGTCAGCAAATCGCCGAAGCCGTTATTGAGATTGACGCCGAGACGCTTGAGCGTGGCGGCGTGCTTCTCGATCACATCGGCGAAGAAGACGGAAACGGCGTGACCGAACACGATGGGATCGGAGATCTTCATCATGGTCGCCTTGACGTGCAGCGAGAACAGCACGCCTTCTTTCTTGGCGGCTTCGATCTCTTTGGCAAAGAAGGCGCGCAACGCCTTGCGGCTCATCACCGCCACGTCGATGATTTCGCCGGCCTGTAATGGCGTTTTGGCCTTGAGCACCGTGACCGCGCCGTTGGCGGCGTGAAGCTCAATGCGGGCGTTGGTCGCGGCCGCGACGGTGGTCGAGACTTCAGAGCCGTAGAAATCGCCGCCCGCCATCGATGCCACATGAGATTTCGAATCGGAGCTCCAGGGGCCCATCTTGTGCGGATTGTTGCGAGCATATTGCTTGACGGCGCCGGCGGCGCGGCGGTCGGAATTGCCCTCGCGCAATACCGGATTGACGACGCTGCCGAACACCTTGTCATAACGAGATTTGATGTCTTTCTCGGCTTCGGTCGCCGGGTTGTCCGGATAGTCCGGAACGCCGTAGCCCTTGCCTTGCAATTCCTTGATCGCGGCCTTGAGCTGCGGGATCGAGGCGGAGATATTGGGCAGCTTGATGATGTTGGCTTCGGACCTCAGCGTAAGCGCGCCGAGTTCGGCGAGTTCGTCGTTGAGCCGTTGTGCAGGGGGGAGCTGGTCGGCGACACTGGCGATGATGCGGCCGGCTAGCGAGATGTCCTTCAACGTCACGGACACACCCGCCGCGCCCACGAAGGCTTTGACGATCGGCAGGAGCGAATAGGTCGCGAGCGCCGGCGCTTCGTCGACCTTTGTCCACATGATTTCGAGATCTGGCATGTTTGCACCTTTGGTCGCCGTGCTTGTTCGGGCCGACCGGAAACGGACCATTGGCGGGCGCGATGAGAATGGCTTCTCCCGCGGCCCTCAAATGAATTGTTCGCGGCGCGGACATCGCCAACCGGGAATTCGACTGACGGAAGTTCGGCGCGCGCCCTATAGCATCCGCGCTCCGTTGGTAAAAGCCTTGTCGGCAGATGCGAGATGACTCCCGCCCGGCCAGAATGCGGCTGGCGAAAGAGCGTTGCAGCGGGTGCTGGCAACGCGCAGAAAAATCTATAATATCACGTGTAGTGGGGCGGTTTACGACTCCTCGTTGCCGGGTTTAGCCGCAAGCTGCGCCGGCTTGGCATCGTGGCGCCGGTCTCGCTTGCACCCTCGACCCGGGCGTCCGCCGCGCGGTCGCGATCGCAGCGAGCAAGCCAATGGCCGAGGCCGTGATTCCGCGAATTCCACAGGGGCGGTCCGCGCGCGCCGAGTTCGCCAGTGAGCGGCGCGACTTTTTCAGGCTGGTGCGGCGTGGCGCAACCCTCGAACTGATCACCGCGGGCTTCTACCGCTTCTGGCTCGCGACCGACATGCGCCGCATGCTGTGGTCGGGAACGTTCATCGAAGACGACGCGGCGGAATATACCGGCACCGCCAAGGAACTCCTGATCGGCTTTCTGTTTGCGATTGCGATTCTCGCGCCGATCTACCTCGTTTATTTTCTTATCGGCATCGAAGTCGAGCGCGCCAAGGCTTTCGCCAGCATTCCGCTCATTCTGTTCTTCTACGCCTTCGGCCAATTCGCGATTTTCCGCGCACGCCGTTACCGGGCGACGCGCACGGTCTGGCGGGGCGTGCGTTTCTGGATGTCGGGATCGGGCTGGGCTTATTCATGGCGCGCCTGTTTGTGGAGCCTTCTCGCGCTCGTGACGCTCGGACTGGCTTTCCCCTGGCGTGAAAGCGCGCTGGAACGCTACAAGATGAGACATTTGCATTATGGCGATTTGCCCGGCCGCTTCGAAGGCACGGGCTGGAACCTGTTCAAGCACGGCTGCTGGATCTGGCTGTCGGTATTGGGCGTCGTAGTGCTTGCGTTCGTTTTCCGCACGCACCCAGTCGTCAAGGTGCTGCCGTTTCTTCTGATCATCGCCGGGCCCTTCATCTTTGCCGCCTATAAAGCCATAGTCTGGCGCTGGTGGCTCTCCGGAATCCGTTTTGGCGAGGTACGTTTCGAGTCCGATTTGCGCGTTGGCGCGCTGATGGGGCTTTACTGGGCGACGATAGGCTGGATGCTGCTGATCGTCATCGTCGGCGCGGCCGTGATAGGGCTGGTCGATGTTTCGATGCCGGTTCTATTCGGCGGGCATTTCGGCGGCGCGGCGGTCAAACCGCTGGCACGCGCGCATCCCTATATCATGGCAGGCGCAAACATACTGCTCTATCTGATGTTCGTTCTCGCCGCCGGCATCGTGGTCCGGGTCTATCTCTTGCGCGGCGTATGGGAGCGGGTCGTCAATTCAGCGTCCGTCTACAATCTCGATTTCGCGGAGGGCGTCCGCGCTCAGGGCAATCTGGTCAGCGCATTGGGTGAGGGTTTTGCCGATGGCCTCGACGTCGTCGGATTCTGACGCAACGCCCGGCGAAAGCGCCTCCGGCACCGCTGCCGGCTTCACGATAACGAAACCGACGATTTATTTCGACGGCACCACCAATCGTCGGCATACGGTGGCGCTGGCGTTCGATGCCGATCTTGAAATCAGCGAGAACGGGGCTGTGGTCGCGTCATGGCACTACGACGATTTGCGCAACGCCGACGGCGGCCTCGGCACGCTTCGGCTCAAATCTCTTTCGGCGCTGCCGCTGGCGCGCCTCGAAATCTCCGATCGGCTCGTTCAGACTGAAATTCGCGCCCGCGCGCGATTTCTTGACGTCGACCACGGCGGCGGAAAGCAGACGTTTCGCATTGTCGCCTGGTCGCTTGCCGCCATCGCGTCGATTGCTGGGATCGTCTTTTTTGGCGTGCCGTTTGCCGCCGAGCGGCTGGTTCCTCTCATTCCGGTCTCATTCGAACGGCGTCTCGGCGACATGGCCGACAATCAAACGCGCGCGATATTCGGCCGCGGAACCTGCAGCGATCCGGCGGGCAATGCCGCTTTTGCCAAACTGGTCGAGACGTTGCAGCGCGCAGGCCACGTCGACATGCCGTTGCAGACGGCGATTCTCGTCTCGCCGGTGCCGAATGCCTTCGCGCTGCCGGGCGGCAAGATTTACCTTCTCAACGGGCTGCTGCAGAAAGCCAACAACGCGGACGAAATCGCCGGTGTCATCGCTCACGAAATGGGCCATGTCGTTCATCGCGATCAAACGCGCATGCTCCTTGAAAATGGCAGCACGGCATTTATCATTGGGCTCCTCTTCGGCGATATCACCGGCTCAAGCGCGGTAATTTTCGGAACGCGTTCGCTGTTTCAGGCGTCCTATTCGCGCGATGCTGAGGCAAACGCCGACGCCTTTGCCATTAAGGTCATGCATAATCTGGGACGTTCGCCGGCACCCATGGGCGAACTTCTTTTTCGAATCACGGGTGAGCAAGGCGGCAGAATGATCGGAATTCTGGCGAGCCATCCGCTGACCGAGGAACGGCGCGCGCTGATGCGGCGCGAGGACCGACCCGCTACGGGTCCCGATATCCTGTCGGCGGCCGAGTGGCATGCACTTAAGTCCGTATGCCACTCTGTGAGTGCGAAGTAGCGGCTACCCCGACTGCGCCGGCCTCGACGGAACTGCCATCGCCGTGCATTAGAAGGCAATGCCTGGAGCAGGGACCGATAAGACCAAAGACTGGCGCGCACCGCCGGGGCCGGTGGTCGTCCTGGTGGAGCCGCAGATGGGCGAGAATATCGGCGCCGCGGCCCGCGCCATGGCCAATTTCGGCCTTTCCGATCTGCGCCTGGTCAAGCCACGTCAGGCCTGGCCCAACGACAAGGCGCGCATGATGGCGGCGGGCGCCGACCGCATCCTCGACGGCGCCAAACTCTACGACACGCTGCCGGCCGCGATCGCGGATTGCAGCTTCGTCCTCGCCACGACGGCGCGCGCCCATGATCAGGCCAAGCCGGTCATCGGGCCGCAGGACGCCGCAGCCGAGATTGCTCCGCGCATTGCCGGTGGTGAGAC
>JBARER010000030.1:0-5983 GCA_049796395.1 Xanthobacteraceae bacterium | reverse complement strand
GCTTCATGCCGGGCATCCACGTCTTTGTTTCGTCGAGCTTAAAGGCATGGATGGCCGGAACAAGTCCAGCCAATGGAGACAAGTTCAAGAAAGTGCGGAGCCGCGCCGGCCGTTGGAGCATCGATCCCGGGTTCCCTACACATGTAGGTGGGCACCGTGTGACCGAGCCCAGGAGCCCGGCCAGGGACAGCTCCCTAGAAGATCGATAAGGCCCCGAGAATTGGCTCCTGACGCACCGGGCAGCCCCGCTTGGCCAACATAGTGCGGACCGCGCCCGAACGCCACTTTGCTCCTGCGGTATCGGGTTGCGGCGCCGGACGACGGCTACTGTCGGCAAAAGTTCCAACGCCGCGGAACGACCGGGCCCGCAGCCCGTCCGCACGCTGCCGCCCAACCCGGCCGCTTCGTCAAGGATGCGACAAAGTGCAATTCGCCTTACGGAAGACAAATTAACGGGTAATCGCTGCTATGATAGATGGACTTGAATCCGGGACTCATGTCCAGCAATCGTATCCAGGACTTGTCTAGCCGGACTCAAATTTGGCCTTGCACTGCGCCTGGATCGGGCGAGAGGGTGGCTTGCAAGGACGAAAGCGCCGCAGCCGATAGCGGCAATGTAAAGTAACTCGCCGGTCGCCGGCACGAACAGGAAGATTTCATGCAAAGGCTCCTCCATCTTTCGCTTGGCGCCATCGCCGGCGCCGCGATCGCATTTGTCGCCACCACGCCGGCGGTGACCCCGTACCTGTCGTCTTGGGCGGCCGCTTCGCCGTCCTCCGATAGCGGTGGCCAGACCTATCATCAGCTCGAACTGTTCGGGCGAGCCTTCGACCTGGTGCGGCGCGATTACGTCGAAAAGCCCGGCAGCAAGAAGCTGATCTCCGCCGCCATCAACGGCATGGTGAGCGGGCTCGATCCACATTCCAACTATATGGATGCCAAGAGCTTCGGCGACATGCAGGCGGAAACGAGCGGCCAGTTCGGCGGCTTAGGCATGCAGGTCACGATGGACAACGGCCGGGTCAAGGTCGTCTCCCCCATCGACGATACGCCCGCCTCCAAAGCCGGTATCATGGCCGGCGACATCATCACCCGCATCGACGATCAGGTCATTACCGGCCAGCCGCTCAACGACGTCGTCACCAAGCTGCGTGGCAGCCCGGGCAGCACCGTCAAGCTCGAAATCCAGCGTACCTCGAGCGCGCAGCCGATCGAGAAAACCCTGACGCGCGAAATCATCAAGGTCCGCTCGGTTCGCTCGCACGTCGAAGGCGGCAATGTCGGCTATCTCCGGATCACGGAGTTCAACAATCTTGCCGGCGACGAGTTGGCGGACGCCATCAAGCAGATTTCCGGGCAAGTTCCGACCGATCAGCTCAAGGGCTATGTTCTCGATCTGCGCAACAATCCGGGCGGGCTCCTCGATCAAGCGGTCGCGGTCTCCGACGCCTTCATTACGACCGGCGAAATCGTCTCGATCCGCGGCCGCAATCCGGGCGAGAACCAGCGCTTCTACGCCAAGTCGGACGATCTGACCGGCGGCAAGCCGCTGATCGTTCTGGTCAACGGCGGGTCCGCCTCGGCATCGGAGATCGTCGCCGGCGCGTTGCAGGATCAGAAGCGGGCGACGATCGTCGGCACCCGCTCGTTCGGCAAAGGTTCAGTGCAGACGATCATTCCGCTGGGCGAAGACAACGGCGCACTGCGTCTGACCACCGCGCGTTACTACACGCCGTCCGGCCGCTCGATCCAGGCCGAAGGCATCACACCGGACATCAAGGTCGAGGAGGTCGTGCCGAAGGATATGCAGGCTGAGGACGCGCTCGGCTTCAGCGAGGCGAACCTTCCCGGCCATCTCGCGGCCAGCGGCAAGGAAGAGGAAGGATCGCAAGCCTACGTGCCACCCGACGCCAAGGACGACAAGGCGCTGCAGACCGCGCTCGATCTGCTGCGCGGCACGCAGACCAACCCGGCCTTCCCGCCGACCGGTGCCGTCGCCGCCAAGGCGCACTAAGACGGCTCACTAAGACGCCTCACTAAGACGGCGGATTAGGAACGACGCTTTACGACACGACACCCTCCCCCCAGGGGAGGGTGTTTCAATAAGAGCGAAGCGTCGCGGCACACCCAACCGCGGGTCCGGACCCGCTGGAGAGATACCCGCAAACCGTGTAAGCTTGGCCGCAGTGCCGCCGCGGGACCTGCCGGGTCTTTCGCAAGACCAAAAAACATTCCGCGTGCCCCGCGCGGCCGGCAATTGGAAATGCATCGAGATTGGAATCGCGGATGCCTTCTTGAACGAGAAGGCAGCGTCAACACGTGCAAACTGTTGGGGGCAATGTCATGGAATTTCCCCGCCGCAAACTCCTGCAACTGGCAGCCGGCGCTGCCGCACTTCCGGCTTTCTCGCGCAGCGCATTCGCGCTCGACTATCCAAACCGGCCGGTCAAAATCCTGGTCGGCTTTTCCGCCGGCGGCGCCGTCGACGTGGTCGCCCGCCTGATCGGCGATTGGCTGTCGCGCCGTCTCGGCGGCGAGTTTCTGGTGGAAGACCGGCCCGGCGCCGCCAACAATATCGCCACCGAGGCGATGATCCGCTCGCCGGCCGACGGCTATACGCTCCTCCTCACCAATCCGACCAACGCCATCAACGCGACCTATTACGCGCATCTCAACTACGATTTCCTGCGCGACAGCGAGCCGATCGCGGGCATCATGCGGGTGCCCAATGTGCTGGTGGTGGGATCAGGCGTGCCGGTGCACACCGTTCCCGAATTCATCGCCTACGCCAGGGCCAATGCCGGCAAGGTTTATTACGCCTCGCCGGGCAACGGCACCTCACCGAATATGTCGATGGAAATGTTCAAGCTGATGGCGAATATCCAGCTCAACGCCATCACCTATCGCGGGATGAACGGCGGCGCCTATGCCGACCTGATGAGTGGGCGGGTGCAGGCCGCCTTCGACAATCTGCCGGGCTCGATCGGTTATATTCGCAATGGCCAGTTCCGCGCGCTTGGCGTTACGACAACGACGCGCTCGGACGCGCTGCCGGACACACCGAGCATTGCCGACTTTTTGCCGGGCTACGAGGTCAGCGCCTTTTACGGGCTCAACGCGCCCAAGGGCACGCCTTCGGACGTGATTGAAGTCCTCAACAAAGCGGTCAACGCCGCGCTCGCCGATCCGGGCATGAAAAAGAAATTCGCCGATCTCGGCGGCATGCTGATTGGCGGCTCACCCGAAGATTTCAGCAAATTTCTCATCGGCGAGACCGACAAATGGGCCAAGGTGATCCACGACGCCAATCTGAAGCTGATGGAGTAAGATGGCGCGTGCCATCTCCGCGCCAGCGGTGAAAGGCGCGGATGACGCTCGCTGGTCCGCCCACGTGCTTAAACGACAGAGCCGGCTACGAGTCGTCCGCGTCATCGCCGAGTCGAAGGCGGCTGCGCAGGATGTCCGCGACTCCGATACTTTCGCTACGCGAGGCACTCAGAGACGCCGCCAGGTCGGCGGGGCGCCTGATCGGAGCACTCGCCTGCGGTCGCCGCAATTCCGCTTGTTCGATTTGTCGCGCAAGCTCCGTCCAGGCGTCAGAAGCGCGTTTAATGCCCGCGATTGTCTCAGGATCGGA
Source organism: Xanthobacteraceae bacterium (assembly GCA_049796395.1). GTDB lineage: Bacteria > Pseudomonadota > Alphaproteobacteria > Rhizobiales > Xanthobacteraceae > BOG-931. The sequence goes on along the minus strand of JBARER010000030.1, from coordinate 2,346 downwards.
GGTGCCGTGGGCTTTGAACAGCCACTCTGCCGCCTTCCGATGGCACGCTTCTGCGGTGATCATGTCTGCAATTCGACCGAATTGTGAAAACGATATATTCCACACCTACCGAATATTAGCGAATCGACCCTCCCCCGCGGCAGCGCTACCCGAGAAAACCGGCAGCGCGGCAGCGCGCAATCACCCGTCGCATTTGAACAGCGGACCGTGTAAATTGCGCCTATGCCGCGCAGGTTCTCCATCTCAAGTGCAATCCTGTTGTCGCTGCTACCTGCCATTGCGTTGGCCGCGCCTGCTCACAAGCGGCACATCTATCGCTGGCATGGTTACGGTTTCCTGCCCGGTTATCATCAGCCGCCCAACAACAGCATTCCGGATTTTCGTTTGAAGGGCTCGATGCGCCGCGCTCCGGACTATGTCCCGAGCTACTGGTATTATAATGGCGACCATTATTATTTCGGTAATCCCGGATTTTTCCGCGGCCGCTATAACGGCGGCAGTTACGGCCCGTGCTGGACTTGGACGCCCATCGGACCGGTGTGGAATTGCGGCCGTTAGCTGTTTGATTGAGCATGCCTCATTCGCAAAAGCGATTTCCACTTTTGCGGCACATGCTCCAGGCGAAGAATTGCTGCGAAAATCAAACCTAGAAAGGCACAGCTCAATAGGAGACCACAGATGAACCGCCGCAAGTTGATAGGTACCACGGCCGCAGTCGCCGCCAGTTCTGTGCTTGTTCGAGTTGCTCGCGCCCAGACATTGCCGAAGGTGAAGAATGTCGTGTTCGTACACGGACTGTTTGCCGACGGCTCCTGCTGGTCGAAGGTCATCGCCCGCCTTCAGCAGAAAGGCATCAACTGCACCAGCGTGCAAAATCCTTTGACCTCGCTGCAGGAGGCAGCGGATGCTGCGCGCCGAGCTATCGCCTCACAACCGGGTCCGACGGTGCTCGTCGGCCACTCCTTCTCCGGCATGATCGTGACGGAGGTGGGGACGGATCCGAAGATCACCGCACTGGTCTACGTCGCCGCGCGGGCGCCGGATGCCGGCGAGGACTATACAGCACTGGCGAAGACCTATCCGACGCCCCCTGCATCAGCCGGCGTTGTCTTCAACGAGGATTGGGGTCACTTGTCCGAGGAAGCTTTCCTGCACGACTTCGCGGGCGACCTGCCGCCGGTGGAGGCGCGCGTCCTCTACGCGGTTCAGCAGCCGTTCAAGAAGTCGCTGACGACGGAAAAGACGACAAATGCCGCCTGGCGCACCAAGCCCACGTTCTATGCCGTGTCCACCCAAGACCGGACGATCAATCCCGACCTGGAGCGCTTCATGGCCAAGCGGATGGGTGCGAAGACGATCGAGATCGAGGCGAGCCACCTGGCGCTGATCTCACACCCCGACGCGATCACGAACCTGATCCTCGAGGCGCTCGCCGTCTAAGACATACCCGTTGAACTCAACTGAGACTTTGCGCCCTGGCGCTGAGTATCCACCGTCGTGTCATTGGCAGATAACCGCTCACGCCCGCGTCGTTTCCGCTTCGCGCATCGGGGCAGCGCATCCACCTTAACAAATCCGCTGTCTGCTTATAATTCCAGGCCGCTCTCTTAAGCCAAACCTACCCCATCGCGACGCCGCTCGGGGTGACCGTCGCATTGAGCTTCTTGGTGATGCTCTCGATGCGCTCGGCGGCAGCCGATAGTGCCGACGCGACCGAGGTCTGCGCCGCTTTGTTGCGATCGGACGCCGCCGTGCCGGCCGCCTGCGCGGTGGCCAGTTCGCCTTCTAGCCGCTTGACCCGCACCGCCGTTTCAGCGAGTTCATCGGCGACCGTGATCGCCGCCATCACCGTCAAGCGCGTATCGCCGATCTCGCCGAATTTGGCGCGCAAGCCGCTGATGCGGGTATCGAGGTCGCGCGCCAGCGTCATCAGGTGTTCCTCCTGACCGTCTTCACAGGTCATGCGGAACTGCCGGCCGTTGATGGTCACGCTGACTTGGGCCATGTGCCTACTCTCATGGCGCCTACTCTCATGGGCGCCTACTCTCACGCAGTTTGCTAACGCATGCTCGCAAGGACTTACACATGATGCTTACACTGGATGCTTACTCTTGCGAATTCAGTACGTCACGGATGGTTTCAATCGCCGCGCCGAGGCGTTCGGTAACTTCGCGGTTCGCGGTTTCGAGTTCCTTGGCGCGCGCAGCCGCGTCGTCGAGTTCGCTCGCCAGACGGGCGCGGTCCCCATCGATGGCATGGAACTGATCGGACAACGCCTGCGCCCGCCGGTCGGCCTCGCGGCGCCGCTCGGCGGCAGCCTCCAGCGCTTCGAGCGCGAGCGACAGC
>JBARER010000029.1:0-6990 GCA_049796395.1 Xanthobacteraceae bacterium | reverse complement strand
GCCATACGCTGGCGAATTATCTCGATATGGCCGCCGAACGCGTGACGCTGCCGTTTGATCTGCCATTCGACTTCGCCAAGCTCAGCCGCATCGCCATCGCCGCCTGCGGCACCGCCTATTACGCCGGCATGGTGGCGCGCTATTGGTTCGAGAATTTCGCGCAATTGCCGGTCGAGGTCGATATTGCCTCCGAATTCCGCTACCGCGATGTGCCGCTCAAGCCCGGCAATCTCGCCATCTTCGTCTCGCAATCGGGCGAGACGGCGGACACGCTGGCATCGCTGCGCTACGCCAGAGATCGTCAGCAGCACGTACTGTCGATCGTCAACGTGCCGAACTCGAGCATTGCGCGCGAAAGCGCCATCGTCATGCCCACGCTCGCCGGGCCGGAGATCGGCGTCGCATCGACCAAAGCCTTTACCTGTCAGCTTGCGACCCTGGCCGCGCTCGCAATCGCCGCCGGCCGCGCTCGCGGCGTGCTCGCGCCGGCCGACGAAAAGGCTCTGGTGCGTGGGCTGATCGAAATGCCGCGGCATTTGAACGAGGCGCTGGCGCTGGAGCCGCAGATCGAGCAGTTGGCGCGCGATCTCGCCAAGAGCCGCGACGTGCTCTATCTCGGCCGCGGTACAAGTTTTCCGATCGCGCTCGAAGGCGCGCTCAAATTGAAAGAAATCTCCTACATTCATGCCGAAGGCTATGCCGCTGGCGAGCTCAAGCACGGGCCGATCGCGCTCATCGACGAGAACATGCCGGTCATCGTGATCGCGCCGCACGACAAGGTGTTCGAGAAGACGGTCTCCAATATGCAGGAAGTCGCCGCGCGCGGCGGCAGGCTCATTTTGATGACCGACGCCGCCGGCGCCGAGGCCGCCCGTGCGGCGGACGGCCAGTCGCTTGTCACGCTGACGCTGCCGACGGTGCACACCGCGGTCGCGCCGCTCGTCTACGCCGTGCCGGTGCAGCTCCTCGCCTATCACACCGCGGTCGTCATGGGTACTGACGTCGACCAGCCGCGGAACCTGGCGAAATCGGTCACGGTCGAGTAGCACGGCGATCAAGCGCGGCCGGTTGCCGGCGCGCTGTGCAAAGCAAGCGGTGGCCCATATATTGCACCAATTGCGGGACGGCGGGCGAGATGATGAACGACAGTACTGCGAAAACACCAGGCGCGCCGGCGAAATCGCCGGGTCTGATGAGCCGCATCCGCACTTATTTCCTCACCGGCTTGGTCGTGGCGGGACCGGTCGCGGTGACGCTGTGGTTGATTTGGTGGTTCGTCACCTGGGTCGACAATCTTGTGCGGCCGATCATTCCGGTGGCGTACCGGCCGGAAACCTATCTGCCGATCAACATCCCGGGCACCGGCCTGATCGTCGCCTTCACGGCGCTGACGCTGCTCGGCTTTCTCACCGCCAATTTGATCGGCCGCAAGCTTGTCGGCTTTGGCGAAAGCCTGTTGAGCCGCATGCCGATCGTGCGGCCGATCTACCGCACCGCCAAGCAGATTTTCGAGACGCTGTTCTCCAAATCGGAGTCAAGCTTCCGCCGCGTCGGCCTGGTGGAGTTTCCGTCGCCCGGCATGTGGTCGCTGGTGTTTCTGACGCAGCCGCCGAACCAGGCCATTTCCGGCAAGCTGCCGGCGGCCGAGCACGTGTCGGCCTTCATGCCGTGCACGCCGAACCCGACCACGGGATTTTTCTTCTACGTGCCGCGCCGCGACGTGATCGATCTGGACATTTCGGTCGAAGAGGCCATGACGCTGATCATGTCGGCGGGCATGGTGCAGCCCGGCGGCACGGCCCCGGCTCAGGAGAAGCTTGCTGCTTTGGCGCAGACCGCGCGTACCGCGCAGGCCGCGCGCAAGACGGAAGCCGCGGTGGCGAAATAAAGGACGGCTCCCCTCATACCGCGAAGCATGCTTACGTCGGTGAGAGAGCCATCATCGCCAGCACGGCGCGACCATTCGGCCCATAAGGATTGCCGACCGACTCCATCATCTCGAAATGATTATAGTTGGCGGCTTCGACGAGGTCGGCCGACTTGCCGGCTGCCTTCAGCGCTTGAACGAAATCCCTATTCTGGCGCTGGAACTCGGGCGTCTCGTTGGTACCGTAAGTAACAACGATCGGCGCGCGAACCAAGTCGATGTGACGCTGCGAGCTCATCGCGTCTTCCATCGCCTCATTGAATTTGACGTAAGTGCTGCGCTTGGAAAGGCTGACCGGTTTCATCTCGTACATGCCGCTCATGCAGACTCCGCCTTTCACGATGGTGTCGGGGACGCCGAAATCCTTCCGCCATTCGGTTACGAGCGCCACGCCGCAAAGATGGCCGCCCGAGGAATGGCCGCCGATATAGAGCCGTTCCGGGTCGCCGCCGAAGCTCACGGCATTCTTATAGGTCCAGGCGATGGCACGCCGCACTTGCTCGGCCACGACGCGCAGATCGCCACTCGCTTTATCGACCGAGACGAAATCGGGGATCACAAGATGCGCTCCGGCATTTACATAGGTTTCGGCCGGGTAGGCGTAATCCTTGGCCGCGCCGTGGAGCCACGCACCGCCATGAATAAAAAAGAAAACCGGAGCGTTCGGCCGTTTCGTGCGGAAAATGTCGAGCTTCTCGATCTCCGTCGGCCCATAGGCTTCGCGTTGCGGTGGGCCGAGACGCCGGCGCACGAGCTCGCTGTCGCTCGCCGCCCGCGCCAGAATTTGTCCGGCGAGCGGCGCGTAGGCGGATTGATCGTAGGCAGCATCAAGCTCGATTTGGTCCATGTCGCGCCAGACGCTCGGACCCTGCGGATGCGGCGGTGGTCCGATGCGGCATTCCTCGGCGAGCGCCGGCGACGTGGCGAGTGCGGCCGCGGCACCGAGCATCAAGCGGCGTGAAAACTTGCGGGCAGAGTGAGCGCGCGATGAGTCGCCATTGAACGGCATAAGACACTCCTGCTTCATGGCACGGATCAAACCACACAGAGCACATTCGTGGCAACGTGCGGCACCGTAAAGAGCCGCGATAGCTCAACCCGCTTCCAACAGCCTGATCGCCTCGTCGCGGGCGAACAGATAAAGGAGATCGCGTAAAGCTTCGCCGCGCGGCGATTTCAGCTTCGGGTCGCGCGCCAGAATGAGCGTGGCGTCGTCGCGCGCCGCGGGCAGAAGCTTGCCGTGAAACTCGAGCCGCGCCAGATGAAAACCGGGATCGCCGCTTTGTCGAGTACCAAGCACGTCGCCTTCGCCGCGTAGCCTTAAATCCTCCTCGGCGATTCGGAAGCCGTCCTCGGTTTCGCGCATGATCGCCAGCCGCGCCTTGGCCGTCGGTCCAAGCGGCGCGCGGTAGAGGAGAATGCAGGTCGAGCGCTCGGCGCCGCGGCCGATGCGACCGCGCAACTGATGCAGTTGCGCCAGCCCGAAGCGTTCGGCGTGCTCGATTACCATGACGCTTGCCTCCGGCACGTCGACGCCGACCTCGATCACCGTGGTGGCGACGAGGAGCCGCGTCTCGCCCGCGGCGAAGCGCGCCATGGTGCGATCCTTGTCGGGGCCGCGCATTTTGCCGTGGACGATGTCGGCCGTTTTGCCGAACCGCTTGCGCAGCGCCGCGTAGCGGTCCTCGGCGGCGGCGAGATCGACGCTTTCGGATTCCTCGACCAGCGGGCACACCCAGTAGACGCGGCGCCCGGCATCGAGCGCGCGCGCCACCGCTTCGATGACATCGGCGAGGCGATCGAGCGGCACCGCGCGGGTATCGATCGGCTTGCGGCCGGCCGGCTTTTCGCGCAATTCGGAAATCTCCATGTCGCCGAAATAGGTCAGCACCAGCGTGCGTGGGATCGGCGTTGCGGTCAGCACCAACAGATCGACGGCTTCCCCTTTACGCGCCAGAGCGAGCCGCTGATGCACGCCGAAGCGGTGCTGCTCGTCGACGATCGCCAGAGCAAGATCGCGGAAGCCGACGTCCTCCTGGAACAGTGCGTGGGTGCCGACGACAAGATCGATGTCGCCCGCGGCGAGGCCGGCGAGGATGTCGTCACGCTCGCGGCCGCGTTCGCGGCCGGTGAGGATAGCAAGCCGGATGCCGGCGGCCTTGGCGAGCGGTGCGACAGTCGCGAAATGCTGGCGCGCCAAAATCTCGGTCGGCGCCATGAGCGCCGCTTGCCGTTTGGCCTCGATGACATGGGCTGCGGCAAGTAAAGCCACCACGGTCTTGCCGGAGCCGACGTCGCCTTGCAGCAGTCGCAGCATACGCTGCGGCTGCGCCAGGTCGGCCACAATGTCTTCGACGGCACGGGCCTGCGACGGCGTCAGCGTATAGGGCAGCGCCTTAACGATGGCGGCGCGCAATGCGCCCTCGGCGGCGATGCCGCGGCCGGCGCGGGTGCGCATATGCGCGCGCAGGAGCGCAAGCGCGAGCTGGTTTGCCAGTAATTCGTCGTAGGCGAGCCGCAACCATGCCGCGCTATCAGGTTTGATGTCGTCGGACGTCGCCGGCCGGTGGATCGCGCGCAGCGCGTCGGCAAAACCGGGAAAGCCGCTGCGCTTGAGCCACGCCTCGTCCTGCCATTCCGGCAGCACCGGCAACCGATCGAGCGCATTGTCGATCGCCTTGCGCAACTGGTTCGGGCCGAGACCCTCGGTCAACGGATAGACCGGATCGAGCAGTGGCAGATCGGCGAAACCGGCCTCATCCACGACGCGATCAGGATGCAGCATTTGCAGATGGCCCTCATAGAGCCTGACGACGCCGGAGACGTAACGAAGCTCGCCCTCGGGTAAGAGCTTGCGCAGATAATCCTCGCGCGCGTTGAAATAGGTGATGGTCAGCGTGTTGGTGTCGTCGGCGGCGTCGATATTGTAGGGCGCGCGCGGCCGGTTCGGCGGCGCCGGCCGATGACGCTCGACGGTGACGGCGACGGTCGCCACGGTGTCGGGCACGACCTCGGAGAGTTTCGGCCGATTGCGCCGGTCGACGAAACCGGTGGGCAAGTGAAACAGGACGTCGATGACCCGCGGCGGCTCGGCGTCGCGGTTCAGCAGCCGCGCATAAATCTTCTCCAGCTTCGGCCCGATGCCGGGCAGCGCCTTAATGGACGCGAACAGCGGATTGAGGATCGGCGGGCGCATAGCGCATTCTATACCGTCATCATCCGCGCCGGCGGATGATCCAGTAATCCGCGATCGATTGCGGTGAATACTGCATGGCCCGCCTGCGCTGGCCATGACAAGGACAAGGCGGCACTCTATATACCGCGGGCCCGGCCGCGTCCGGGCTTTTGGCGTTACGCGTGATCCCGAAAAGGATCGTGCGCCAGCAAATACGGAAGATCATGACCGAGCGATCGAGCCAAGGCCTGGATGCGCGGCGCAAGCGGCTCTTGTTCCGTTCCTGGCGGCGCGGCGTGCGCGAAATGGACCTGATCGTCGGCCGCTTTGCCGACGTCCATATCGACAAGTTCGACGATGCCGCCCTGGACGATTTCGAGCGGCTGATCGAAGTCCCCAATGCCGAACTCTATGCCTGGGTCACCGGGGACGAGCGCGTGCCGGCCGACTACGACAGTGCGGTCTTGCGCGCGCTGATCGGCTTTCACGCCAAGACCGAGATCGCCGGGGAGGGCGCGTGACCGCAGCGTCTCGTCTCGCGCAATCGCCGGCGCAGCGGCTTACGGCCGGGCGGCCGCTCACGCTTGCCGGCGTCGCCGATGGTGCCGAGGGCTTGGTGCTGGCCGACCTTGCCCGCACCATCGCCGCCGGAGCCAAACCGCCGGCGATTTCGCTCGCGGTCGTCTGCCGCGACGCGGCGCGGATGGCGATGCTGCACCGGGCGCTCGCCTTTTTCGCGCCCGATATCGAAGTTTTGGAGTTCCCGGCCTGGGATTGCCTGCCTTACGACCGCGTGTCGCCGCACGCGGCAGTCGTCGCCGCCCGCATGATGACGCTGGCGCGGCTCGCGCGCGTGCACGGCCGCGAGCATCCCTCGGTTCTGCTCGTCACCGTCAACGCCATATTGCAGCGCGTGCCGGCACGCGAACTCATTGCCAAGCAATCGCTCTCGGCCGCGCCGGGCAATATGCTGCCGATGGCCGGCATCATCCAATGGCTCGATCTTAACGGCTTCAATCGCGCCTCGACCGTGCGCGAGCCGGGCGATTATGCGGTGCGCGGCGGCATCGTCGACCTGTTCGCCGCCGGCATGGACGAACCGGTGCGGCTCGATTTCTTCGGCGACACGCTGGAATCGATCCGAAGCTTTGATCCGGAGACGCAGCGCACCGATGCCGAGTTGCGCGCGCTCGATCTGGTGCCGATGTCGGAATTCCAGCTCACCAGCGACACTATCCGCGCCTTCCGCACCGGCTATGTCGCGGCCTTCGGCGCCGCGACGCCCGACGACGTGCTCTATGAGGCGGTGAGCGAAGGCCGCCGCTATGCCGGCATGGAGCATTGGCTGCCGCTGTTTCACAAAAACCTGGAAACGCTGTTCGATTATGTCGGCGGCAGCCCAATAGCGATCGAGCCGCTCGGCGAAGAAGCGGCGCACGAGCGGCTGGCGCAGATCGCCGACTATTATCAGGCGCGCAAGGAGGCGCTGGATAAGAGCGACGGCGGCGCGCCGTATAAGCCGTTGCCGCCCGACCGGCTCTATCTTGCCGACAAGGAATGGCAAGCGCTGCTGGAGAAATCGGCGCTCGCCAGGCTGACGCCGTTCGCCGCCCCGGACGGCTCGGCCGACACCATCGCGGCCGGCGCCCATGCCGGACATAATTTTTCCGCCGAGCGCGCCATGCCGGGCGCCAATATTTTCGAGGCCGTCACCAAGCACGTCACCACGCTGCAGGCCGGCGGCAAGCGCGTTGTGATCGCGCTTTGGAGCGACGGCTCCAGAGAGCGAATGTCGCATGTGCTCGCCGAGCACGGCTTGCACAATCTCACCGCCGTGGCGTCGTGGCCGGCCGCGCAGGCGCTGCCGAAGCCGCTAGTGGCGCTCGCC
>JBARER010000028.1:0-79423 GCA_049796395.1 Xanthobacteraceae bacterium | reverse complement strand
GCTTTATGCTGGAGCGAATTTCCTCAGGTTCGAGAGCGTCGCAAAGCGCAAGACAAAGGCTGAAGGCTGCTAATTCAATGGCGCCTTGTTCAAGATCGACACCATGCACCTTTTTGAGCAATCGCTTGAGATCGGCGGTGCGCGGGCGCTTCCAATCATTGCGGCTGCGCCAATGGAGAACGAGTCGCTTGTTAGCCTCGACCAAAAAAACGCCAGACCCGCATGCCGGATCCAAGATTATCTCGCCGCGAGCTTCCAATCGGTCCATTCGGTCCCAACTGAGAGCTTCTTCCAGCATCAGACGGACAAGAAACGGCGGCGTATAGACCGCACTATTTTCAGTCACAAACTGCTGATAAATGTGACTTATCAATTCGACTGGCAAATCCCGAAACGAATAGAGCTGCCAGAGAGTGAGCTGCCCACTTACCTCTTCGTGGGCTTCAACGAGGTGCGCGAAGCGCGAGAGTTGGCCGCTTGCTGCCAGAGCAACTCTATCTGAATCCTCAAGTGTAAATACGTGGCCGTTGAACCGTTCCTCAAGATCAGAAAGGAGGGCCACGAGCGCTTTGCCATTACCAAGAACCTGGAAGAATCGTGAGGCGCCCTTCAAGAATTGCCCAAAGTAATTGGCGGCAAAAATGCCGCGCTCTTCGAGGTACGCGATTAACAGGGAGAGGATGAGAAGCCGACGACGAAGATGTCTTTTCAGAATGCTTTCGTCGTTCAACTCCTGATTCAATTTTTTGACGGCGTTGATGAGACTCTTATGCGCCGACTTAGAGGCGGACATCATTAACTTGCAGACATTGGGATCGTCCCAGAGTGTGCCGTTGCGCAATTGTTCGGCATCCCACCACCCCTCGTGCTGGGCGATAGCTGCCGAAACTGCGAGTGTCTTTATGGGCCTGCAAACAATTTCGCCGTCTGGCGATACGAAATCTGGCTTGTGCGCACATCTGAAGAGCTGCACCAAACCTCGCGTTTTTCGGTATACAAGGGGAACGGCACCCCAACTCCACAGGCGCTGATGAAGACGAGCAAAATGCGCATCGTCCAATACGTCTGAGACAAACAAAAACGCCTGCGCCACTGGCGCTTTACCGTTCTGGCTTGCTTCAAAGAAAACGAAGTCCGCCTGGTAAGAAGCGGCCTTCTCCATCATCCTTATTTCTTCCGGCGGCCGACCGCTGCGGTCGTACTGGTCAACCGGAATTAGACCGTCGGGAATATTCCCGCTGGGCTTTTTTTCTAAGTCGATTAGCCATTGTCCGCGATCACTCATGAGACAAGAACGATTGGATCATCGGTTGAAGATTTACTCTTGCTTCTAACTGCGGACGGCGGAACGCCGGGGCGTGATCTTGCAGACGAGGCGTAGCTGCGTTGCAAAGAATATACGCAAGCAGAACCCGCCGTCGCCTCCCGCCGGGTGCCCATTTGGTCCGATGGCGAAGGCGGCAGACAGTTGTGGGGACGCATTACGGCAGGGTCTCTCTTGGACGAAAATAGAACATAAAAAGAACAAATCAAGTCCGACTATAGGATTCTGCCCAGTTTATGGTTAATAATGTCCTAGGCCGCCGCCGCGGCAATCGAGAAAGTGCAGGCGCCGAAATCTCTCGTGCGGCAAAAGTCGCTTTTCTCTGTTCGTAAAACAGCCATTCTTCGAACAGTGAACCCCTCAAACCGAGCCAAAAACATGACAAAAGCAGCCTTGAAACGTGCGCCTTCAGCCATCGTAAAACGAACAGTTGCGATGCCAATTCGGCCAAAGAACGCCGATGTGCGCACACGCGAGTATCTGACCGACGATGAAGTGCGGCGCTTGATCGATGTCGCCAAAGCAAATCGGCACGGCCATCGCGACGCCACCATGGTCCTCGTGGCCTACCGACACGGCCTGCGTGCTTCAGAGCTCACAGACCTGCGCTGGGATCAAATCGAGTTCGCATCGGCCGCGCTGCATGTCAGGCGCGTGAAGCAGGGCACGCCAAGTACGCATCCGATCCTTGGCGACGAATTGCGGGCACTGCGGCGGCTGCGACGCGAACAAGAGTCGAGCTCTCCTTTTGTATTCACATCAGAGCGCGGCACGCCATTTACGACGGCAGGCTTTGCGCGAATGATCGAGCGTGTTGGTGTTGCGGCAAAACTCGGCTTCAAAGCGCATCCGCACATGTTGAGGCATGCCTGTGGCTATGCGCTCGCTAACAAAGGCCATGATACCCGATCATTGCAGGCTTATTTGGGGCACAGGAACATTCAGCACACAGTTCGGTACACGGAGTTATCGCCGTCAAGGTTCAAGGAGTTCTGGCGCGACTAACTCAGCGCGGCGACCCATACTGCGATCGAGTTTATATAGTGACCATTGCACGCTGGCCTGCGCCCGGTTCTGTGACAATCGGATAAAAGAACCTCAAATCAACTCGCGTCACACTTTTACGCGCGTGTTCATTTCTATTCTTAGCATGAGCAATAGAAGCGTTCCGAAAATAAAAACCACAAAAGCTACGGCACCTGCGTAAATAAATCTTGGCGCCTCCGCGGCGTCCGCAACAGACCTCGCTCTTTCAGCATTTATGCGCTCCAAGTTCGCCTGAATTTCGGCGGCGTACTGACGGCTAAACCAATCCAAGAAATTATCCCAACGAACACGGCGAGGGTCGTCAGAGCCTAGCCTTGATAGGCGTTCACCGTCGGCCGCCAAATCGTGGGTGGCTTTCTCCAATCCGTCCACATAACCCCATTCCATTCCTTCGTCGTCGGTAAGGGTTACCAGGTTTTTCATATTTGAGCGGATATAATCGCCCACGCTTTGCGCTGATGGCTTCGCCTGATTTACCTTTTCCGAATAGCTTGTGAGGTTCCCTACGATTGCGTCCAGATGGGGTTTCAATCTTCGTTCAAATTCGGCGGCAGCAGCAGCGGTCGCAGCGTCGGTTTCTTTTTTCTCCAGGGTCGTATCCGACCCAGTTTCAGTCGTATCGGTGCGCGTCGCATCCATCGAACGCCGAAAGTCATCATATGTCGTCGTCGGTTTTTGAATATTGCCGGACGTCTGCGGCAATAGCTTAAACAAGCCGCTGGCTGCAGCAATTACGGCAACTCCCAAGGCTATTGAGGTCACTACAAGACCAAACCATCGCACGATGGTATAGAAGCGTCTTTCGACTGAGGCGCTGGGCGATCCTGAATTAGACGCTTCTAGCGAAGCAGGACTGTTCATGTCAGTTACCCTGGGCCGAATTCTCATTAAAGACTGGATCAGCAGCCTTGCTGCATTCCAATCTGATTGCATCGGAAAAATCCATGAGAGGAGAAATCACACCCGAATTAATAATCTTCGTCGACGACACATCCGCCATTTGTTGAAGACGATCTAATGATCCAGACGCACAGTCTCCAAGGTTATCATATTCCTTTTTTGCCACCGCTAAAGCTGCGGCAGCATTGTCAGAATGGTTGCTTGTAGCCATGCCGCGCGCGACACACTCGGCAATAAAATAAGGCTTGGAGGTGATAAGCGTGTCGCATCGCGGGCGTGGAGGCTCAACTGAGGATACGGTATTCCTCTCGACCGGCTCGTAGATCAACTCGGCTGCCTCGACCAGTCTGAACAGGTCATGGCTAAAATCGCCGATCTTGCTGAAAGCTTGCCATTGCCGGATCGCCTACCGGGCCTCCAAATCGGTTCGTTTCGCAGAATCGACGCCGCAGTTGAAATCCGGTCCCTGGCCAAAGCGTGGTGCAATTGCCTTGCGGGCTATCTGCATGCCATCAATGACGGCACCAACCTGATTTATCTCTCAACCGACTCCGAGCAGCCCGGAGCGGCTCTTCTCGTTCGTGCTCAACGACTGGGGTGGGCACTTGCCGAGATTAAAGGCCCGAATAACGTCGATCTGGACCGAGAACATGTGGTGCGGCACGGCGAAGCGTTTGCTGTGGCCGGAATTCCCAAATTGGCCGACGTAGCTGCTATCAAGGATCTTCTGTGGCGCAGGCAATTCTCATGACGCCGACGCTGCTGGGGCCATCATTGGAGGATGCCCAAAGTAGTCAGCAGGTTGAAATCAATCGGCAGTCTCTTTACTATCCCCGACGGGAGGGTGGGACATTTTCACGCTTGTGATTTTTGCTCACTTTCGTCGCGGTTGGACGAGGCGTCGAGTATGAGTTCGGAGAATAATAGCGAAGAAATTGACCAAGCTCGCGAAGTTGCGCGCTGATGGCGCTCTTTCTGAGGAAGAGTTCAATGCAGCCAAGGCGAAGCTTATTAGCGCCCTCATTGCTTCGTACATGCGCAGCGCGGAGTATCTCGGCCTGCGAGAGACGACAAAAAATGGGTACGCCTCGCGCATCGAGGCGCTCCGGACGCAGCACGGACATCGCACGGCGATAGGTCTAACGCGCCAGCGGATCGTTTCCGGCATCCTGCAGCCCTATGCTAACCGACCAGGTGCCGCGCTTTCGACTCTAAAAATCCTGCGCGTTCTGATCCGGCATGCAATCAACATCGGTTGGCTTGACCGCGATCCGTCGCTCGGCATCAAGCGTCCCAAGACGGGAGAAATCCGCTCATGGACGGATGCAGAGATCGAAACCTTTGAGCGACATTGGCCCGTTGGCACCAAGCAGCGGCTTGCGTTCGCACTTATGCATTATACCGGCCAGCGCAGGAGCGACGTTCACCGAATGACTTGGGCCGATGTGGGTGAGGGAATAATTCGGGTCTTGCAGCAAAAGACCGGACGCAAACTCACAATTCCTCTTCACCGCGAACTGATTGTGGTTCTGACCGCCGCCGAGCACGATCATCTGACCATCATTAACACCGAATATGGCAAGCCCTTCACGGTCGATGGCTTCAGCCAGTGGATGCGCGACGCGATCACTGCCGCGGGGCTGCCACTTGACTGCCAACCCCATGGCCTGCGCAAGGCAGCTGGTCGGCGTCTGGCTGAGGCGGGCTGCACCGCGCACGAGATCATGTCCGTGCTAGGCCACAAGACACTCACAGAAGCGGAGCGGTATACCCGTGATGCGGATCAGACGCGGCTTGCAATGGATGCAATGAGCAAGCTTGAGGGACGGAGCGCGAACAGAACTGCCCAAACCAACCACGACGGTTTGGGCAAGACGACAAAAAGCAGCGAGGAATCAAAGTGAACAAAACCGCATTGGCGCTCCCTAGGGGAATCGAACCCCTGTTTCAGCCTTGAGAGGGCCGCGTCCTAGACCGCTAGACGAAGGGAGCGGGCGGCGGTTGACCTACCACGCTCCGGCTATCGCGGCTAGTGCTCGATGAGTTCAGTCTTAGCTCGCCGCCGCGGCTAGAGCGGCCGGTGCATCCGGCCGAGCAGCCAGCCGAGACCGATCCCGATCGCCACAGCCGTGTAGGGCTGATTCTCGATCGTATTGCGCAAGACTTTTTCGAAGGAAGAAGCGGTGTCACGCGCCGCATTGGTCGCGTCCGCGGCGCTGTCTCGGGCTTGTCCGTAAAGGTCCTGGGCCGCGCCGCTGACTTGATTGACGATTCCCTCGGCCTGGGTGCTGGTGTCGCCGGTCACCCGGCCGAAAGTCTCCTGCGCATTGCCGCCGATGTTTTTTGCGGTCCCAGCGATACGATTCTCGTCCATCAGGCGTTCCTCCAGCATGGATGACGCCCATCAACGTGCCGTGACGCCTTTCGTTCACAGCGCGCAAGAAATAATGCCCCTCATGGCCGCGGCTGCGGTCACAAGCCACAGCCGCAAATAACTACCGAAATCCCATGGCGGCGGCGATGGTGCCGTCGGTGCGCGGCGCCGCGGCCGGAGGGATATACAGCGTCGAGATCGCGGTGGCGCCGGCTTGCGGCAGCATCCACAGCGGCACCTTGCGGATGACCGGCTCGACGCCCGGAAACAGCGGCGCCTCGTAGATGTAAACGTCGTGCGCCGGATTGTAGCTTTGGTAGAGCTTGGTCAGAAGCTGCGGCATGCCCTTGATGTCGTAATGGGTGCTCTTGAAGGTGGCGTCGCCGAGCACGCCGATCTGCCAGAGAATGACGTTGCTGGTGTTGTCGATCGCCCGGCCGTTGATGAGAAAATCGGTGGCCTCGTAAGTCTGACAGCCGGCCATGGCCGGATCGATGTTCAGGTCGGCGAACAGGCAGTCCTCCGCCGAAATGCCCGGCAGCATGCGCGCCTTGAATCCTTCGGCACGGGCGCGCCGCACCGATTCATGGGTCGGATAGGCGAACACGCCGGGATGACCATAGGCGGCAAGGCAAACGCGCTGGCCGTCGCGCACATAGGACAGCGTGCGCTCGATCATTTCGTTGTAGGTCTGCAGCCGCGGT
Organism: Xanthobacteraceae bacterium; assembly: GCA_049796395.1. Classification (GTDB taxonomy): domain Bacteria; phylum Pseudomonadota; class Alphaproteobacteria; order Rhizobiales; family Xanthobacteraceae; genus BOG-931. Next base: position 73,074 of record JBARER010000028.1, on the reverse strand, counting down.
TTGTTGTCGGCATAGAACGGATGCAGCGATTCCGCGCCGTCCGGATTGAGCGACTTGATCAGCTCTTCGGCGATCGGGTCGCTGACGATGTACAGCGCCTTGTCGGCGCGCTTGAGCCAGGCGATCGTTTCCAGCGTGAGCTGGCCGATCGTCCGAATGCCGGTGCCGACGACGATCAATCTTTCATCGAACATGCGTGTCCTCGCTCACAAAATTTGGGAATCAGCGCTGATAGTTCTGATAGGGCCATGCCAGCGCGTAATAGAGCGGCAGGGCGTAATACGGCGGCGCTTGGCCGTAACCAGCGGCCGGCCATTGCGGCGCGACCGGCGCGGCTTGAGCCGGTGCGCCATAAGGTTGGGGCGCGACGGCTTGCGCCGCCGCGCCTTGGCTTGGGACCCCATAGGGATATTGCGCCGCGACGACCGTCGGCAATTGCGGTGCCGGGGCCGCCGACGACGCCGGCGGCGTCGGCAAATTCTTCAGAGCGGCGTAAATCCGTCCCTGATCGCCGGACTGGAGCAAGGCCTGGTCGGCCTCGCTCAAGTCCGAGTTTTTCAACGCCTCCTGCGGATCCCGCACGAGGTCTGTGAGACGGTCGGCATTGATTGCAAGCTCGACCATGTAGTCTTTCAGTGGCTTCGTCATGTCGACCGTCGTCTCTCGTTTTACTGTTGCACTGTCTTCTTGTTGCCGGATGCCTTAGCGCCCACCGAACACGACGATCATCGGTATGGTCGGAAACATCGGTGTAGCCGCTTGGCCCTGCTGAGCGCCGAACACCATGGGCGGCATCGTTGGGAACATCGGCGTCACCGGGAATGTCACCATCGGCACCATGTTGAGCGCCGCGCCCGGCTGTGCGGCTGCCGCTGCATGCTGGGCGGCAATAAACAAAACCACCATGGGCGTGACCATCGGCGAAGGAGCAGCGCCTTGCGCCCCGAAGATGATCATGGGCGGAAAGACCATCTGCGGCGGCTCAGGCGGAGCCGCGCCCGGCCCACCGAAGACCAGGACCATCGGCGGGATGATCATCGGCGGCGGGAACACCGGCGGAGCAGCGCCTTGCCCACCGAAGACCAGGACCATCGGAGGGATGATCATCGGCGGCGGGAACACCGGCGGAGCGGCACCTTGTCCACCGAAGACCAGCACCATCGGCGGCATGCCCACGACTGGCGGCATCACCGGCGTTGCGCCTGCCCCGCCGTGTTGCGCGCCGAACAGCGACACCGTGACGGAAACATTCAGCGGCGGCGGCATAACATTTATCGGCGGCGGTGTGATCATCAGCGGGGCCAGGAACGAGGCCCCGGCGGCCGGAGCAGCCTGCTGACCCGCAAAGATCATCAGCACCATCGGCGGCATGATTACCGTCGGCGGCGGTGGCGCCGCGGCTGGGTGCTGCTGACCACCGAACACCACGATCATCGGCGGCATGGTCGGCGGCAGCATCGGGAAACCGCTCGGCTGCGGGAACACCATCGGCGCGATCGAGATGGTCGGCGCCACCGAAATTGTCGGTGCGATCGAAACGGTCGGCGCAATCGAGACCGTGGGAGTTACCGATATGGTCGGCGAAATGTTGAGCGCCGCGCCGGTCTGGTGCGCGCCAAAGACCATCGGCGGCGTATGGAGCGGCGGCATCATCATCGGATAACCGCCCTGCTGCGCGCCGAAGATCATCGGCGGCGGATAAAGCGGCGGCAGCATCGGAAAACCGCTCTGCTGCTGCGCGCCGAAAAACACGACGACGTAGATCGGCACCGTCGTGTTCGAAGCAGTCGGTGTCACCGCGGCGCTCTCCGCCGGCTTCTCGACTACCTCTGAAGTTGTTTGTTCAGGATGGGTCACTGGGGTTTCGTCTTCGCCTGCCATTTTCGATCTCCGTTTTCGACCCCGACGCCGACCGCCGCTCTGGTTGATCTGGTCTGCCATTGTCGATCCAAGGGCTGGTCCGGTGAGGTCCGCCTGATGAAGTTACCGATGTATCATTCTCGCATTTGTTGTTCCGCTGCTTGATTGTAATCTATGGTTGTAATGCACCGTATAGTTCGCCTCTCCAAGCAGCCGGGCAACAAGCGGCGAGCAACTTCAGGTTACAGCCGCTCCATGACCATTATCGGACAGTTGTATATCTATATACAATCAACCGTCAGTTGCGTCAACAGGCAACCGGGTTGAACCGCAGACACGCTCACGGCGCGGTGGCGAAGTGCAAAGTGCCGGTCTGCTGCAGCGTTTTGAGGTCATAGAGGCGGACCTCGCTCGCGCCGTTGACATCCAAGATCACGACGATGTGTCCGTCGCCGATGGTGGTCGAGACCACATGTGCGCCCTTGGGCAGGAATACCGTGCCGTTGACGATGGTGGGGGCGCCGCTTCCACCCGCGTGATAAACACGATAGCCAATCACCCCGAGCACCGCCGCGATGGCGATCGCCGTGGTGACGGCGGAAATGAGCATCAGCAGACGCACGCGCGCCAAAGCCGGCGCCATCGTCTCGGAAGATTTAGCTTCGGGAGATTTGGCGTCGGACGTCTTATCTGTCGGTTGATCGGTTTCTTGATTGGTTTTTTGCGCCATGACTACCACTGCGACGACTACCACCGCGACGACTATAACCCCGACGCAAACCTCGGTGCTGATCGCTGCCGCCGAGGCCGGCGAGCGGCTCGATCGCGTGCTCGCCCGCCATTTTGCCGATCATCCCGCAGCCTTGTCGCGGTCGCGGCTCAAGGCCTTGATCGAGGCCGGCGCGGTCGCGCTCGACGGCAAGACGATCCGCGATCCGAGCCACCGCGTCAATTCCGGCAACGCGGTCAATGTCGATATTCCGCCGCCCGAGCCGGCCAAGCCGCAGCCTGAGCCCATCCCGCTTCGCATCGTTTACGAGGACGACGACATTATCGTCATCGACAAGCCCAGGAACCTCGTGGTCCATCCGGCGGCCGGCCATTGGACCGGCACGCTGGTCAATGCGCTGATCGCGCATTGCGGCGACAGCCTTTCCGGCATCGGCGGCGAACGCCGTCCCGGCATCGTCCACCGGCTCGACAAGGACACGACCGGGTTGATGATCGTGGCAAAGAACGACGCCGCGCACCGTGGCCTCGCCGCGCAATTCGCCGATCATGGCAGAAGCGGCGAAGCGTTCGAGCGCAGCTATCTTGCGTTCGTCTGGGGTGCGCCGGAACGCCCCACCGGCACTATCGACAAGCGGATCGACCGCGACCCCCGGGCGCGCGAGCGAATGACGGTGCGGCAGGAGGGCCACGGCGGCCGCGTGGCCGTGACGCATTGGCGCCTGCTTGAACGCTATAGCCCCTCGCCCGGCGAAAATGCCGGACAGGGCAAAGGGATAAAGACGGCAAAACGGGACCAGGCGGTGGCGAGCCTCCTCGCCTGCCGCCTCGAAACGGGCCGAACCCATCAGATCCGGGTCCATTTGGCGGCCATCGGCCATCCATTGCTCGGAGATCAGACCTATGGGTCCGGATTTCGCACCAAATCGGCCCTTTTGCCGGCCGACGCCCAAACGGCCTTGACGGTCCTTGCCAGACAGGCGCTGCATTCCCATATTCTGATGGTCAAGCACCCCAGCAGCGGCAAAATACAGCAGTTCCGGTCGGAACTGCCGCCCGATCTTGCCCGTTTGCGTGATGCGCTGGCCGGCAGTCGGGCCGGAGCCAGCGCTGAAATGTCTGGCGATAAGTAAGGATTCACCGATTTCTCGGTTTTTACAGCGACTTGACCGAGATCAAGGCGGTATCGCGCCGAAGTGATACCCTCTCCCTTTCGTTCGCCCGATTCGACCGTGTATGTTGCGGGTGCGAGATAATGGAACTGGCGCCGTCGGCTGTATCGAAGCGGCGGCACCATTCGCCCGCCGCTGATCCGGGGGCATGAATTTAAGGAGGGCGCTATAATGGCCCAAACTGCAGCACTGCCCGTATTGTCGGGCGAAACCGGCCTCACCCGGTATTTAGAAGAAATCCGCCGGTTCCCCATGCTGGAACCGCAGGAAGAATTCATGCTGGCGAAAAGCTGGCGCGAGCACGGCGACCGCGACGCGGCGCACCGGCTCGTCACCAGCCATTTGCGGCTCGTGGCCAAGATCGCCATGGGCTATCGCGGCTATGGCCTGCCGATCTCGGAAGTGATTTCCGAAGGCAATGTCGGCCTGATGCAGGCGGTCAAGCGCTTCGAGCCCGACAAGGGCTTCCGGCTCGCCACCTACGCGATGTGGTGGATCAAGGCGGCGATCCAGGAATACATCCTGCGCTCATGGTCGCTGGTGAAGATGGGCACCACGGCCAACCAGAAGAAGCTGTTCTTCAATCTGCGCAAGGCCAAGAGCCGCATCTCGGCGCTTGAAGAAGGCGACATGCGGCCGGATCAGGTCAAGCTGATCGCCAAGCGGCTCGGCGTCACCGAGCAGGACGTCATTGATATGAATCGCCGCCTCGGTGGCGACGCCTCGCTCAACGCGCCGATCCGCGAAGACGGTGATTCCGGCGAGTGGATGGATTGGCTGGTCGACGACAGCGTGAGCCAGGAAAGCCGGCTCGCCGAAAGCGAGCAATCGGACAACCGCCACAAGGCGCTGGGCGACGCGCTCAGCGTGCTCAACGATCGCGAACGCCGCATCTTCGAGGCGCGGCGGCTTGCCGACGAGCCGATCACGCTGGAAGAACTCGCCGACGAATTCGGCGTGTCGCGCGAGCGCGTGCGGCAGATCGAGGTCCGCGCGTTCGAGAAGATCCAGAAAGCGGTGAAGTCCAACATCGCCCACATGGAAAATCCCGAACCCGCCGCCGCCGCGGCGATGCATTAATTTTCCGCTCCTACCCGCGAAAGCGGGGACCCAGCTTGCATTCAGGTTCTGGATTCCCGCTGTCGCGGGAATGAGTGGCAGATTGCGTTAACGCGATCACTGATCTTCGCCGACCTCCGCGAGCGCGGCTTCAATGCGGCGCTCCGATATGACCGCGCCCTGCTGCCTGGCGATGCCGTGGGCCAGCGTAAAGGCCCGCCGCGCCTCGGGCTTGTTGGCGCGGTCGAGCGCCAAAAGGCACTCGCCGCGCAGCCGATAGATCTCCGGCAGATAAAACCCGATGCCCGGTTCGTCGATCCCGGCGATGGCGCGGTCGAGATGGGCGAGACCGTCCGCCGGCCGGCCGGCGGCGAGGAGAACCTCGCCCGCCAAGCCCAGATAATATTGCGGCAGCGGACCGGCCGCCGTCGCCCCATCGATTTCCTTGTCAATCAATCGCGCCGCGTCGGCGATACCCGCGCCGACCGCAGTGCCCCAAGCCATGAGCAGCAAGCTGCCCGCTCGCCACGGCGCCAGCCCGAATTTCTCCGCCAGCGCCGCAGCGCGATGGGCGAACGCATGAGTGGCCTCGCGATCGCGGATCAACTGGTGACAATGAGCGATATTGCTGAGTGCATGAGCGAGGCTGTTGGGTTGGTCGAGCGCCTCGGCAAGCGCCAGTCCGTGGTCCATGCACTCTTGCGCCCGTTCCCGCTCACTGGCGAGTTGCAACGCGTTGGCGCGCACCACGTTGGCGCAAACCCCAGGATCGTGACCGCCGAAGGCGTGCCCCAGATAACGGTGGCGCGGTATGTCATAGGTCTCGACACCGATCAGGCTGTTCGCCAATGCCGCCGCGACGTCGCCTTGAAAAAAGGCCGTCGACCAGCGGCAATGGTAGGCTTCGAGCAAGAGATCGTTTTCACCTGAGCGCTGTGCCAGCGTCACCAGCTCGTCGGCGCGAGCGCGCGCGAGCGCGGTTTTGTGCCTGATATTGGCGTTGAGCCAAAGGCCCCATTTGGCTTTGAACGTCGCCGGCCGGTCGCCGATCGCCTCGCCGAGTTCAGCACCGCGCCGGCAGGCGTCCTCGGCCTCAAGGCTTTGCATACCGCGCGCGACCATCAAAGCCGGGCCGAGCTTGAGCAGAAAATCCAATTGACGGCGCGAGCGATTGGCCGCTTCCGGCAACGTGTCGGCCGACTTAAGACCGGCCAAAAAATGGGCGACCGCTTCCTGATAGGCGGAGCGGCTCACCGCGCGGTCGCCGGCGCGCATGCGATATTCGCAAGCCGGATCGGCCAGTCCGGCCTCGCCGAAATGATAAGCCAGAACCTCAGGCTCGTTCGCCGCCAGATCGGGAAAGCGCTGTTCGACCGCACGCGCGCTGCGCTCATGCCACTCGCGCCGCCGACTCAACAACAGGCTTTCATAGGCGGCGTCGCGCACGAGCGCGTGCTTGAAATGAAAGCCGCGCTCCGCACCGCGCCCTTCGGGTAGAAGAATCCCGGCCGCAACGAGCTTCGCCAATGAAGCTTCGAGCGTCGCGCCGTTTCCTTGCATTACCGCGGCGAGGACCGCGAATGGAAATTGCCGGCCGATGACAGCGGCGATTTGCGCCACCTCGCGCGCTTCGCCAAGGCGATCGAGCCGGGCCATCAGCGAATCCTTCAGCGTCGTCGGCACCGCAGCGTCATCCTCGGCTGCGGATTCCATCACGCTTTTGGTCAATTCCTCGACGAACAGCGGAACGCCGTCAGTCTTGGCGACGATAGCGGCCACGGTTTCAGCGGACAGGCCGTGGGCGGCGGCAACGCCGGCAACGAGCTGGGCGGATTCCGCGCGACCGAGACGCCCGAGTGTCAGCAACGTCGAATGCGGCCGCGTTTGCCATGGCGGCGCGAATTCCGGCCGTGCCGTCACCAGCGCCAGCAATCTCACCTGGCCGATACTGTCGGTCAGCCGGGTCATCAATTCGAGCGTGGTGGCGTCGATCCAGTGGGCGTCTTCAAGGAACAGAAGCACCGGGTCGCTGTCGCCAAAGCCGGCGATCTCGTCGGCCAATAGTGCCAGGGTCGCCGCCTTGCGCTGCGCCGGATTGAGCGACGCCGGCAAGGCGTGAACGCTATCCGCAATCGACAGCAATTCCGCCAGCAACGGAATCGTCAGCGGGTCGGATGCCGCCCGCCGCGCGAACAATTTGCCGAGCTTGTCGATCCGCACGCTAGGCGTATCCGCGGCGGCAAAGCCGGCGGCGCGAGTGAGCTGCTTGATCACCGGAAACAGCGAGCTGTCGCTGTAATAGGGCGAGCATTGCAAATGGATGCGCCGATGCGGAACTCCGCCGAGCGCTTCCTGCAAAGCCTCGAGCGCGCGCGATTTGCCGATCCCGGCCTCGCCGATCAGCGTCACGATCTGGCCCTCGCCGGCCTGCGCCAGGCGCCAGCGATCGAGCAGCAGTCCCATTTCATGGGCGCGGCCGATCAGCGGCAGCGCGGCGCCGGCGCGGCTGGCGGCAAAGCGGCTTTCGACCGAGGCTTCGCCACGCACCCGCCAGGCCGGCATCGGCCGCGAAAACCCTTTCAACGCGTGTTCGCCGGCCGGCTCGAGATCGAACAACCCGCCCAGCAGATTCTGCGTCGTCTCGCTGATGAGAATAGTGTCCGCCGCCGCCAGCGCCTGCAGCCGCGCGGCCAAATTGGGTGTTTCGCCGACGATGGTGCGCTCTTGCGCGCTGCCGGTGCCGATGATTTCGCCGACCACGACAAGTCCGGTGGCGATGCCGATCCGCGCCTCGACGCGGCCGCCGCCCGGCCGCTCGAGATCGCCAACTTCGGCCAGGACGGCGAGCGCGGCGCGCACCGCCCGTTCCGCGGCGTCCTCGAACGCCTGCGGGAAGCCGAAATAGGCCAGAACGCCGTCGCCCATGAACTTGGCGACAAAGCCGCCGAACCGGCCGATGGCGCCGCCGACCGCGTCCTGATAGCGGCGGATCAGACCGCCCAACAGCTCGGGATCGACCGCGCCGGATAGCGCTGTCGATCCCACCATATCGCAGAACACGACAGTGACTTGGCGCCGCTCGGCGTCGGCTGACGCCTCGGGCGGCTTTGCTTCGCCGCCGCCTTTCGCCGGCGCGGCCGCGCGCTCGGCAATCGCCTTTAACAGCCGCCGCCGGTTGCCGAGCGAGACGCCGAGCTGTTCAAGATCGCGGTCGCTCAGGTCCGGCAGAATATCGAGGCCGATATCGTTGGCTGCAAAGGCGTCGGCATATTGCTCGAGCCCATTCGCGCGCAGCCAGTCGCGAAGTTCGCTCATGCCGTGAGTTCCGCGCCGAATTCCCGAGACACCTCGGTTCGATCTATACCCGAATACAAGGCCGAACTCAGATGGTTATTTCCGGCCGCCGCTTCGGGCCGGAACCGTTGGCCCGCGTCCGGAATGACGGGCTGTGGCGGCGTCGCCGGCTCACATCACCGTCAAGCGGTTGGCGAGAAAGTCGACAAAAGCCCGCACCCGCGCCGGCACCAAACGCGAGGTCATCACCACGTGAACAGGCATGAGGGGAAAGCCCCAGTCCGTTAGGATTTGGCGCACCGATCCGCCATCGAGAGCCGCGCGCGCGATCGGCGGCGACAGCGCGGCGATGCCGTAGCCCTGCTCGGCGAATTTCAGCGTCATCGAGACGTTATTCGTCGACAGGCGGCCATGCACGTTCACATCGACTGACTTTTTGCCGGAGACGGCGCGCCAAACGCCGGGCTGCGCCATGTAGGATTGGAGGATGCATTCGTGCGTGGCGAGGTCCTTCGGGTGAAGCGGCTCGCCGTGCCGGGCAAGATAGGCCGGCGAGGCGTAGAACAGCCGCGCCGCGTCGCCGAGACGGCGGACAATCAGCGACGGATCTCGGATTTCGCCCAGACGAATGCTGAGGTCAATGTTCACATCGGCAAAGTCGGCCGGTCGCGGCGTCAAATCCGCTTCTAAGGTGATCTCGGGATATTGCCGCGCGAATTCATCGATGATCGGCGCGACGAGCGTCAGGCCGAACTCGACCGGCATCGACAAGCGCAGATGTCCACTCGGCCGTTCCGCTGCCTCCTTGAGCGCTTCCTGCGCCGCCATGGCGTCCTGCACGATGCGTTCGCAGCGTTCGAAATAGCGCCGTCCCGGCTCGGTCAAGGCAAGCCGCCGCGTGGTCCGCTGCAAAAGCCGCACACCGACCCGCTTCTCCAACAGCGTTATGCGCCGCGACAACGTGGCAATCGGGATGCTGGAGGCTTTGCTGGCGCGGGTAAAGCTCAGCGTACGGGCGACCTCCACAAAGAAGATCATGTCCTGAAGGTCCGACGGCGCCAGCGATTGCAAGGCCATGATATATTTTCATAAATGGAATAATTATTTCCATAATAGCATATTTATCCAAACAGGGAAATGTCTAGTTCTCCTGGCGAATGGCGCGGTCGAGCCGGAGACAGCGCCGCGACCCATCAAGGAGACTGACAATGTCGACCCAACAGCTTGCAGAAATCCTCAAAATCAGCGCGCAAAATCCACCGCCGGCAAATGCCACGCCGGCGGTAATGCGGGTTTGGGCGGAAGGCGTCACCAGTCATACGCCGCTTGCCGACCGCGTGACGATCAGCCGTTCGAGTTTCGGTCCCTACCAGGGCGACTTGATCCTGCCCGAGGGCGGCGATGTTTCGCGGCTGATTATCTACTACCACGGCGGCGGCTTCTTCCTGTTCTCCGCTCCCACCTATCGCGTCACCACAACCAATCTGGCGCGGGTGTCGGGAGCCGCGGTGTTTGCACCGGATTATCGGCTTGCGCCGGAGCACCCGGCACCGGCCGCGCATGACGATGCCTTCGGCGTTTATCAGTGGGCGCTGAAGCATGGCTATGCGGCAGACAAGATCGCGCTTGCCGGCGATTCTGCTGGCGGCAATCTGGCTTTGGCCACCGCGGTGCGCGTCCGCGACGCAGGACTACCGCTGATGAGCGCGATGCTGTTGTTCTCACCCTGGCTGGATTTTGCCGAACAAGGCGCGACCTATCGCACTGTGACCGACGATCCGATCCTGCCGCCGCCGGTGCTCGACGGCTTCAAGGTGGCTTATCTCGGCAATCTCGACCGCAACTCGCCACAGGTCACGCCGTTCTATGCCGATTTCGCCGGCCTGCCGCCGACCCTCGTCCACGTCGGCAGCTGGGAACGGCTACGCGACGATTCGGTCGCGCTCGTCGAGCGCATGTCAGCGGCGGGAGTCGACGCGCGGCTAAAAATCTTCGAGGGCATGTGCCACGGCTGGCAGCTATTCGCGCCGATGCTCGATGAAGGCATGGCTTCGATCGAAGACGGCGGGCGTTTCGTCAAAGCCCGCCAGGTGCGGTCATGATGAACGTCTCCTGGATTGCGATCCTCACATGGGCCGTTACCGGTTTCTTCGTGCTTGGCGCCATCATCAACACCTTCGCGACCAAGCTGGTCGCTCCCGAATATCGCCGCTGGGGTTATCCGGGATGGTTCCACTTCGTCTCCGGTGCGTCGGAGCTTGCAGTGGCGCTATTATTGCCGGCGATGGGGACCCGTCTGTTCGGCGTGGCCCTCGGCGCCGGCGTCATGCTCGCCGCCATCGCCACCGTCGCGCGGCACCGCGAATATCAGCGCGCTGTCCCACCCTTCATCGTGCTGGTCTTGTTGGTCGTCGTCGGGTGGACCATATGATGGGCGAGGCTCATACCGATCAAACCGCGAAACCTGCTGACCGCGTCGCATAGCGGCGCGGTTTTACCTGCGGATCAGCGTTTGGCTTTGGACGTGTTCAGCGCAACGGCGGCGCGAATGAGTGCCTTGAAGGCCGCCTCGTTTAGCTTTTCGCCCTCAGGGATATCGATCGCGCGTCTGGTGTTGCCTTCAAGGCTGGAATTGAACAGGTGCGACGGATCAGCCAGCGACGCGCCTTTGGCGAAGGTCAGCTTCACCACCGCCTTGTAGGTCTCGCCGGTGCAGATGATGCCGGCGTGCTCCCAGACCGGAACGCCGCGCCACTTCCACTCCTCGATCACCTCGGGATCGGCCGCCTTGATGAGCCCCCGGACCCGCGCCAGCATCTCGCCCCGCCAATCGCCGAGTTCCTTGATCCGCGCATCGATCAACCGGGCGGGAGAGGTTGCCTCTTTTGCTTTCGTCGCGGCGCTTTTGGTTTTCTTCCTGACGGTTTTCTTCCTGACGGTTTTCTTCATAAGGGGGGTCGCTTTCTTCGTGGCTATTATAGCCGGCTCGTCACCTGATTATTGCTCGGCCGTTCTCTTCGCAACAGGCGTCGAACGAGATGGCCCTTCCACATCCACAATCCCGAAAGCACCATGATCGGAAAGAACACAAACCGCGTCGGCGGCGCATAGTCCGGAAGATGTACAAACGGGCTGTAAATATAGCCGATGATCGGGATACTGCAGGCGATATGAATCCAGCGAACGATCGAACGTTGGGCGGCTTCTTTCATGATGAGCTTGTTCCGGTTTATTGTTGGTACCGACACACGTCATTGCGAGCGAAGCGAAGCAATCCAGCCTTTTGATTCCGCAGAATTGGATTGCTTCGTCGCTGACTCGCAATGACGCAATGTGCCGCCACTTCAATCTGTCCGCGCCAGCACCTGCTCCAGCTTGCCGAAGAAATGCTGCCAGCCGTATTTGGCGCCTTGATAGTTTTGCTTCTGATCCGGCCGGAATCCGGTCTGCTCCATGCGCAAAAGCGTGCCCGCGCCCGTCGGCGTGAGAGAGAATGTGACGACACTCTTGATGGCGAGGTCGGCTTCGCCGGAGTTCCACGTATAAGAGAGCGACTTGTTCGGCTCGACGACCAGAACCTCGCAGTCAATGATGCCGTTCCAGCCGGGCTGAGGCTCGGCGCGAAGATTGAATCGGTGCCCCACGGCTGGCTCGAAGTCGTTGTTCATCAGCCACTCCGCGATCAGGTGCGGCTGGGTGAGCGCGCGCCAGAGCTTTGCCGGCGGATAAGGCAGCTCGCGTTCGACGACGACAGAGAGCGTTTCAGGTTGGCTCATTGGTCCATCCTTTTGAGCAGGTTTTCGAGGCGGTCGAACCGGTCCTGCCAGAAGCCGGCCATTTGGCTGGTCCAGTCGACGAGCGGAGCCAGCGCCCGGCGCCGTGCGCTGTAATGAGTCTGGCGGCCTTCGTGGCGGTCGCGCACCAGCCCAGCCCGCTTGAGCACCGAAAGATGCTTGGAGACCGCCGGCTGCGACACCCCTGAGCGGGCGGTCAGCGCCGCGACCGTCTGCTCGCCCTGGCGGCACAGCCGCTCGAAGATGGCCCGCCGCGTCGGATCGGCGAGCGTTCGAAACAGCACATCGGGGGAGTTCGGCATCGTAACATATAACCCATTGGTTATCGATCAGATCAATAACCGACGGGCTATGGATGAGTCAAGCGGCGCTCGGAATGACGGCGGCTATTCGCCCAGCGCGCCCCTCAGCGGCCGGTGGCAGGCGAGGATCATCACGCCGGCGAGCGACGAGATGCCGGCGATCATCAGGAAAAATTCGACGTGCGCCATCCGGCTCCAGAAGCTGCCGAGGTAGCCGGCGAGGAAGCCGCCGGTGAAACTTGTCGCCAGCCACACCCCCATCATCATCGACAGCATGCGCGCCGGCGTCACCTTGGTGACAAGCGACAGCCCGACCGGTGACAAATAAAGCTCGCCGACGGTGTAGATAGCGATGGCGAAAACAACCCAGAGCCAGCTTGCCTGGCCGCCGTGGGCATGCACGACGGCGACGGCGTAGATGCCATTGGCCACAGTCACGCCGAAACAGCCGAAGGCCATCTTGGTGACCGTCGACGGCTCGGTGCCACGCTCGGCCTGCCACGCCCATAGCGCGACGATGAACGGCGTGAAGGCGAAAATCATGAATGGATTGAAGGCGAGGAACCACGTCGTGGGAATCTGCGTGGCCCATCCGAACAGATCGATGCCGCGGTCGACGCCGGAGTCGATCCACAGGATGGTCGTGTTGCCGATCTGCTCGTAGCAGGCCCAGAACAGAGTGTTGGGCACGAACAGCACGAGCAGCCCGATGATGGCACGCCATTCCTCGCGGCCCAGCGGACGACGTTCGGCTTTCTCCGCCTTCGCCTTATGCAAATCGTCGGGCGGCAGATTCGGCAACGCGTAGAGATAAATCGCAAGGCCGATGCACATGCCGACGCCGGCGGCGGCGAAGCCATAATGCCAGCCGACTTCCTCGCCAAGCGTGCCGCAGACGAGCGGCGCCAGGAACGCACCGATATTGATGCCGACATAGAAGATCGAATAGGCGCGGTCCCGGCGATGATCGCCCGATGCGTAAAGTCCGCCCACCTGGGTCGAGATATTCGGCTTGAAGCAGCCCGAGCCGAGGATCAGCGCCAATAGCGCGAACAAGAAAAGCTGCTCGACCGCCATCATGAAATGGCCGAACGCCATCAGCACCGCGCCGATGATGACGGTGCGGCGCCGGCCCAGCACGCGGTCGGCCAGTAGCCCGCCGAAGATCGGGGTGAAATAGACGAGCCCGGTGTAGAGGCCCCAGATCTGCGATGACAGCGGCTGCACGTCGAGCGGGCCGAAGATCGCTTCCAGTCCGCGCTTGACGGCGAGAAGGCCGACCACGCCACCGGAATGATCGGGTAACAGCAGATATTTCGTCATATAGAGCACGAGCAGCGAGCGCATGCCGTAATACGAGAAGCGCTCCCACATCTCGGTGGTGAAGAGGAAGGTGAGCCCGCGCGGATGGCCGAACAGGTCGGCGGGCGCGCCTGCTTGGCCAGGAATATCCGCCGCGACGTCGTCAGTCACTTTCACCCATCCATTCTTTGTCATGCCCCCGCGAATCCGGGGCATCCAGTATTCACCGGTGGGCCTTGAATTATCCCGAATGGCCGGTGATTACTGGATCGTCCGCATTCGCGCATGATGACAATAAAGCAAGATCGACGCCATGGAGGGACGATATGGAGGAACGATGCGCGGCCGCACGGTCATCTTGGCGTCGGCTTTCTGCAGCTTTGTGCCCCTGGCATGGGCGGCTCAATCCACTCCACTGCGCGTCAACACCTTCCCGAATGCCCGTGCGCTACCGTTCTACGCCGCGGTCGATCGAGGCTTCTTCGCCAAGCATGGACTTGCCGTCGACCTGCAATTCACCAAGGGCTCGTCGGCCCAGCGCGACGCGTTGGCGAGCGGCGCGGTAGATATCGTGCATTCGGCGGTCGATAATGCGCTGGCGATGATCGCGGCCGGCGACGACGTCATGATCGTCGGCGGCGGCGACGGCGGCACCAACGAGTTCTACGTCCAGGATGACATCAAGGGCTTTTCGGACATCCGCGGTCACGCCGTTGTGGTCGATGCCGTTAACACCGCCTACGCGCTGCAGGCAAAGAAAATTCTGCTGCAGCATGGGCTGGAGGCCGGAAAGGATTATACGCTGAACCCCGTGGGCAACGGCTCGTTTCGCCTGCGCGCGCTGTTTAACGACAAGAACAATGCCGGCGCCATTCTCAACCTGCCGTTTTCGCTCGAAGCCGGCGCCAAGGGCCTGCACAGCCTTGGCCGCACAACCGATCTGCTTGGGCCCTACGAGGCCGGCGGCGATTTCGTGCGCCGCGCTTGGGCACGCGATCATGCCGACAAGCTGGTCAATTATCTCGCCGCCTTCATTGAAGCGCTGCGCTGGTCGCTCGATCCAAAGAACCGCGTAGCTGCGATTGCGATCCTCACCGACAAGCTGAAAATGCCGCAAGACATCGCCGAGAAAAGCCTCGCTTTGATGGCCGAGCCCGGTTTCGGTTTTGCGCCGGATGCCAAATTCGACATGGCCGGATTTAAGAACGTGCTGGCGCTGCGTGCCGAAGTCGAAAGCGACGTAAAGCCCAAAGAAGCGGCCGACCCGCAACGTTATGTCGATCTATCTTACTACGAACGCGCGATGAAGCTTGTGAACAAGGAGTGACAATGCCTGCCACCTACCCAGAAGAAGCAAAAAACTTTCGTCTTATCGGCCACGATGCCTCGGCGGCATGGGGTGGCGGCTCGCTGGTGCAGATTCATAAGGGCCACGCTTACGTCGGCGCCGTCGGCGGCTCGAGCTTCAATGGCCCGGAAGGCTTTACCGTGCACGACGTGCGCGATCCGAAAAAGCCGCACAAGGTCGGCGAATTCCGCGCTCCGCCCGGCATCCATTGCCATAAGCTGCGGATCGTCGGCGACGACCTGCTCTACGTCAATTCCGAGCGGCTCGCCGGCGACAAAGGCAGGAATGCACGCGCCGGCTTTTTCATCTTCGACATTTCGACGCCGTCGGCGCCGAAACCCGTCGGCTTCTACGACATGCCGGGCTCGGGCCCCCACCGCTTCGGCGTCGATCTGAAACGCAAGCTCGCCTTCATGCCGAACGACGCGCCGGGCTGGACCAAGCGGGTGATCTGGACGCTGGATATTTCCGATCCGCTCAAGCCGGAGGTCGTCAGCATTTGGGGGCTGCCGTGGATGAAGACGGACTCAAGTGAAGTCGGCGACGATCCACACCCGGCCGAGGAAGCCACCACACTGCACGGGCCGCCGATGATCCGCGGCAACCGCATGTATTGCGCCTGGTGGGGTGGCGGCATGTCGATCGTTGACTGCAGCGACTTGCGCAATATGAAGCTAGTCGGCCACGTCAAATGGTCGCCGCCGTTTCCGGGCTCCAATCACACCTGCTGGCCGGTCGGCGACCGTCCCTATCTCATCGTCACCGACGAGGCGCGCGCCAAGCAGAAATATTGGGACGCGCAATTCATGTGGGTGATCGACGCGCGCGACGAGACAAACCCGGTGCCGATCGCGACGTTCATGCCCGAGCGCGAAAAATATTACGACCGCCCCGGCCGCTTCGGCGCCCACAATATTTTGGAGAACCTGCCGGCCGAGGGGCCGTGGAAGGACATCGTGTTCCTGACTTATTTCAACGCCGGCCTGCGCGCGATTAATGTCTCGGATCCGCTGCACCCCAAGGAGGTCGGGCATTACGTGCCGGAAACGCCGGAAGGCACACCGGGCATCCAGTCGAACGATATCGGCAGCGACGATGACGGCCGGCTCTATCTGATCGACCGCTGGGGCCAGGGCATGCACATTCTCGAATATACCGGGTAGGTCATACCGGAAACCGCGAAGCTGACTTGTCATGCTCCGCGAAGGCGGAGCATCCAGTAACCGCAAACAGTCCAAACCGAATGATGGTTAGTGATTACTGGATCATCCGCCTTCGCGGATGATGACAATTCACCCATGTTTCTCCGCCGCGTGCCAGTTCGGCTCATCGGGCGGCGGCGCCGGGGCAAAGCCGAACGTCTGCTCGAACCGCTTGGCGTAGGCCGTCCACACCTGCGGATTGATGATGCGCGGCACCGGCTTGCCGTCGAGCGCGTCGAGCATCTGCTCGGCGGCGAACTGGCCCATCCTGGCGCGCGCCTCGTGGGTCACGCCGGCCATGTGCGGCGTGACGATGACGTTGTCGTATTTCATCAGCGGATGGCTCGCCGGCGGCGGCTCCTTTTCCCACACGTCGAGCCCGGCGCCGGCGATCTTCTTGTCGCGCAAGGCGCGTTCCAGCGCTTCCTCGTCGTGGATCGAGCCGCGCGCGGTGGTAATGAAATAAGCATCCGGCTTCATCAGCGCGATCTCGCGCGCACCGATTAAATTGCGGGTCTCGGGCGTCAACGGACAATTGATTGACACGAAATCGGAGCGCTTCAACAATTCTTCGAGCTCGACCTTCTCCGCGCCGCGTGCCTTCGCCACTTCGGCGCTGACATAGGGATCGTAGGCCAGCACCTTCATCTTGAACAAAATACCGGCGAGCTCGGCGACGCGGCGACCGACGCTACCGAGCCCGACGATGCCAATGGTCCTGCCGTAGGCTTCGTGGCCCATGAAAGGTGTGCGGTTGGTGACGGCGCCGGCGCGCAATGCGCGGTCGCACTGGTTGAAGCGCTTGATCAGCGCCAGCATCATACCGAGCACGTGCTCGGCGACCGCTTCGGCATTGCCGCCCGATTGGTTGACGACGAGCACGCCGCGCTCGGTGCAAGCCTTCATGTCGACAGTGTCGTAGCCGGCGCCGTTGGTGGAGACGACCAGAAGGTTCGGCGCGCGGCTCAGCAATTCGGCGCGTGCGTGATAATGCGATACAAGCTCGTCGCGCGCCGAGCTCATCTGATAGGCGTGCGCGGCGCCGAGAACTTCCAGCGCCGCCGCGTCGGGCGCAGATTGCTCAAGCATATCGAGGCGGATGTCGCCGCGCTTGCCGAGAATTTCACCGAAGCCCTGCGGCCGGTGCGGCTGGACACAGAACACGCGTTTGCTGTTGACGACATTTGCCATCGATTTCCATTCCTGTGTTGTCGGCAATTTCGGTCGCGGCGCGCCTATTGCTTCTTGATGCCGCCCTTTTTGCCGCCGGCTTCGGGGAAAATCCACATCGCCACCACAAAGAACGCCGCCGTGGCGAGGACGACATGATCGAAGTCGGGCCGCACCGGCGACCCGCGCCAGAAGGCAAGCACCAGCGCCACCAGGATCACCGCGGCCGAAACCATCGCCTTGACGTCGGTTGGCATTGCCGCGCTCCGCGACCGCTTAGTGGGCGCCGACCGGCGCCGCGGCGGCCTGTTCGGGACCGTTCGGCCGCGCGCGCAAATTCGTCTTTAGGTGGCGCGTCGAATAGCCGTTGAACAGATGACCGGCGAGGCCGCAATCGAGATCGGAACTGCCGAACGCCCAATCGGCGATCGGGAAGGTCAGGTTCATGTTCACCTCCATCATCAGCCGCGCATTATGGTGCGCGGTATGATGGCGCCGCAGCGTATTGACGAACGGGCAGTATTTGACGAACCAGCCTTCGTCGACGTGACAGCAAAAATGCATGAATTCATAGACGAGATACATGCCGGTGATGACGCTCATGAACAGCCAGCCGACATTCGGCGAGAAGACAAGGCCGAGCCCGAGCGCCAGTGGAATCGACAGCAGCGTGAACACGACAAGCGCATAAGGCGGGAACACGGTCACGCGCCAATCCTTGTCGTCGCGAAAACGCATTTCGCCATCGCTGAAGAACTGATGGTGATTGAGCGTATGCCGTTCATAGATCGCGCGCAGGCCCTTGATGTTCACCGGCCGGTGCATGACGTATTTGTGCACCGCCCATTCAAACATGTTGGTGAAGACGAAGGTCAGCGGAATGGTGAGCCATTCCACCACGCTCACATTGTGGAGATGCGAGATGTAAATGTAGAGGACCGCCGCGCCCATCGCGTAGATCAGGGTGATGTGGAAATAGCCGTTATACCAGCCGACGATGCGGGACCGGTATTCGTTGCGGAAATCGATCTGCCGCTGCGAAATCATGGTCGATCCATCCCTGACGGCGTTGCTCTCCGGCGCGCCTGTTATTTGCCGCAACTGTATCACATCGCGGCGGCGGCGCTAATGCTCACTGCGGTTCCAATTTGCGCAACGCCGCCTCGACCTCGTCGCCGGTCAGTTGCCAGTCGTTGTCGAGATTGGCCACGAAGTCCCGCATGAACGCTTCCGAACGCCGGATGGCGCGAGCGTTATCGCCCAGATAATCCACGAGAATTGCCAGCGCGAGCTGCTGCGGGCTCTCGCCCTCATAGGTCCATTCAAAACCGAAACGGGTGAATCGCTTGACGTCGTAGCGCTCGCCGAGAGGACGGCCGTCGACTGTCACGACCAAGCCGTCGATGGTCCGTTGGCCCCGGTAAATCTTCATGACCCCACCTCGTCGGCTCGGCTCACGCCGGCGGCACCGTGAACGCCGCCAATCGGGAAATATCGTCGCATGTGTCCAGCGTCCAGATCGCTTCGATCAAAGGGGCCACGTCGTGCCGCGGATCCCAGGCCGCCGCGGCGTCGCGCAGCTTGGCCTCGAGCTCGCGATCGCTCATCGGATTAAGATCGCTGCCGCGCGCCGCGTTTTGCGCCAGCGTGTAGAGCTTGCCATCCACCGTGGCGATCTCGACGGCGGCCGCGACCGTGCTGAAACTTTCATCGCGGGTCACTTCGATCTTGCCGCGCAGCGCCGCGACGGCGGGGTCGTTGACGCAGGCTTGCGCGAACTGTTCGGTGCTGGCCTTGCCGGTCATGAGCGCGGCGGCCACGGCGTGCTGCACGCTGACTTGCGATTGCGCGCTGGTCGATATTTTCGGCCGGTCGGCGCGCAGGCCGAGCAGCGGATTGCCGGTCACCTTGACCTTGTCGACCACGACGTCGCGATGATCGCGCCGCCAATCGAGCACGCAATCGAGCACCGGATGCAGCACGAAGCCGCAGGGATACGGCTTGTATGATGTCTTCATGATTTCCCAGGTGTCGCCGAGCCCGTCGGTGAGACGCGACAAGTCCGCGGTCTCGGCCAGCGCGTGGTAATAGCCCTGCGTCCCGGCGAGCGGCTCGGCGGGTCCGGAGAAGTTCTTGGCCGCCAACAGCGCAGCGAACAGGCCGTTCTTCGCGGCGTTGCCGACGCCGACGCTTTTGGCCGGCGTGCCGAGGCATTCGCACAGGCCGGCGGCCGCCGTCGCCGCGCTGCCCAGCGCCCACACCATCTGCGCCGGGCTTAGCCCCAAAAGCTTGCCGCTGCCGGCCGCCGCGCCGAATACACCGCAAGTCGCGGTAATGTGCCAGCCTCTGTTGTAGTGACTGGGCGAAATGGCAAGCCCGACGCGGCATTCGACTTCCTGACCGAGCACGAAGGCCAGGATGAGATCGCGGCCGCTGACATGCTTCAATTCGCCGAGCGCGAGCAGCGCCGGCGCGAGCGGCGCCGTCGGGTGGATGGCGGTCGGCACGTGGGTGTCGCAGAAGTCGAGCACATTGGCGCCGGCAGCGTTGAGGAACGCGGCGGAAAGCGCATCGATGCGCTCGCGCCGCCCGATCAGGGCGGCCTGCCTGCCGCCGGAGAATTGCGAAAGCGTGGCGAACGCGGTCTCGACCGTATCGCTGCGGCAGCCGGTCAAGGCGACCGCGAAGAAATTGAGGAGCGAGCGTTTGGCCTGATGCACGACCTGCGGCGGCAGATCGTCCCACCGGGCCGAGGCAACGAATTCCGCCAAGCACTCGGTCACCGCAGGTTGATTCAGCATGCCGCTTCGCTCCCTGGTCTCAAGCCCGCTCTTCACCTCTTTGTACCATCTCGGGGCAACCCCCGGAAAACCCATAACCTAGGTAAGATTCTGCGCGATCCGTGCACCATCTATTCACGCCGGAGCGCGATATCGGTTGGCTGATATCGGCGCGATCCGCGCTCGCACGTTGGTCCCAGGCGCCGCGAGGGCCCGTTCACCGAAACCTAACCATGCGCAGGTGTCGTTTTATGACCCTCGATCTGCCGACGCTCATGGTCATGCAAAGCTTCGCGCTTGGCTGCGCCGGGGCGGTGTTGATTTTTGCGTGGCTGCAGAACCGCACCGAGCCGGTGCTGGGGGTGTGGGGGACTGCCAACCTTCTTGCCGCGGGGGGCTTTCTTTCGCTCATGTTCGGGGTGGCGTGGCGCGAGGCGGCCTGCATCGTGCTGGGCGGCTCGCTGCTGTCGTGCCAAGCGAGCCTGATCTGGAAGGCCGCGCGCAATCTCGACGCCAAATCGGCGCCGCTGCCGGTCGCACTGCTGGCGCCCGCGCTGGTCGCGCTTGGCAGCTACGCCCCGGTCATTCGCGATAATCCCGGCGCCCTGGCGCTCGCCGTCGGCGCGACTTTTACGCTGGCAACCGCCGTGACCTTGTGGGCCGGCCGCAGCGAGAAGCTGATTGCGCGCTGGCCTCTCATCATATTGGCGGGAGTGCACGAGGCGGCGCTGCTGATCGGTATTTACAGCACGTTCAGCGGCGCAACCGGACGGACCACCTTGCCGCCGCTCGCCAGTCTGTTCGGATTCATTTATTTCGAGAGCATCGTATTCGCGCTCGGCACCTCCGCTTTCGTCTTTGCTCTGGTCAAGGAACGCAACGAGGCGGTCAGCATGAAAGCCGCGCGCATCGACCCTTTGACCGGCATCGCCAACCGCGCCGCTTTTCTGGACGGCGCCGTTCGGCTCCTGGAGCGCTGCCGCCATGACGAGGCGCCGGTCTCGGTGATGATGTTCGATCTCGATCGCTTCAAGACCATCAACGACCGGCACGGCCATGCGATCGGCGACGCCGTGCTCCGCCAGTTCTGTGGCGCCGGCGCGGCGGCGCTGCGGCCGGGCGACATATTCGGCCGCATGGGCGGCGAGGAATTCGCCATCGTGCTGCCGGGATCGAGCATCGAGGCGGCCGGCGTTCGCGCCGACCGCATCCGGGTCGCGTTCGCGGAAAGCTGCCGGAAAATCGGCGACCGGCAGGTCGATGCGACGGTCAGCGTCGGCGTGTCGGGCAGCTTGGATGCCAAAGAGGCGCTCGACGTTCTGCTCGAATACGCTTACCGCGCGCTCTACGGCGCCAAGACCGAGGGCCGCAACCGCGTCAAACGCGCCGAGCTGCCGCACACGGACACTGCCCGTTCGAACGTTTTCCGGGTGGCATGACGACGGGCTCCTCGGCCATTTATTCCGCCGGCGCCGGCGCCGTGCCGAGGTCGGCCTCCATCACCGGTCGCGCGTAATACAGGAAGACCAGGAACAGCGCGCCGACAAAGCACGGCGTCGCGGCGGCGTAGAAAATACCGCCGACCTTATAGCCGAGCCCGACCAGCACGCCGGTGAGGACCGGACCGAACACCTGGCCGACGCGGCCCATGCCCATGGCCCAGCCGATCCCGGTCGAGCGGATCGACGTCGGATACATGCCCGCCGCGACCGCGATCAGTCCGGTGCCGGTGCCGCCGACGAAGAAGCCGGCGAGAAACGACGCGGCACCGAGCGTCACCATCGATGACGTCGCCTGCCCGAACCAGGCGAGACACACCCCACCGAGGATGAAGCCCGGGATCAGCACCCGGAACGCGCCGGCGCGATGCACCGCCCAGCCCGACATGGCGCTGGCGATGACGCTGCCGAGATTGTTGAGCCCGATGATCAGCGCCGCGGCCGACAGCGAGAAGCCGACCGAATGCAGCACCGCCGGCGTCCAGAACGTGACCGTGACCAGCACCATGAACACCATGAAGAACGGCACCCACAACAGCACGGTGGGAACGCCGCGGCCTTCCATGAACAGATGCTTCACCGGCACGCCTTCGCGCGCCCGATCCGGCGGCGCGACCAGTTCGGCATCCGCCGGGATTGCGCCGGGCATGATGCGCTCGAGCGTGCGCCGCACTTCATGCTGGCCGATATTGCGCGCCAGGAGAAAGCGGATCGATTCCGGCAGCCAGATGGTGAGGATGATGGCGATGATGACCGGCGCCACCGCGCCGATATAGAACACCATCTGCCAGCCGAACGCCGGAATGACCCAGGCGCTGGTGAGCGAGCCGATCAGGCCGCCGCCGGGAAACGATGCAAACAGCACCGTCACGAACACGTCGCGCAGCCGCTTCGGCGCGAGTTCGGCGCCCATGGCCAGAAACGCCGGCGTCACGCCGCCAAGGCCCAGGCCGGCGAGGAAACGAAACGTCAGCAACTGCTCCAGCGTCGTCGATTGCGAAGTGAAATAGCTGAAGATGGCGAACACGATCATGGCGATGATCATGAACCATTTGCGGCCGAACACGTCGGCGAGCGGGCCGAACGACAGCGCGCCGAGCGCCGCCCCCAGCAATCCCGCCGAACCGACCTGGCCGAATTGCGGCATCGGCAGATTGATCTGATGCGCGATGGCGGGGGCGGTGTAGCCGATGGCCTGGGTGTCGAAGCCGTCGAGCGCCGCCACCAGCATGCACAGCACCAGAACGCCGATCTGGAAACCGGTGACCGGATGCCGGTCGATCAGCTCGATAACGTCAACCTTGGCTGCGGCCATTGCGTTTCTCCCCTCTGTTGCCGCGCTTGGCGCGGGCCCTCATCCTTGTTCTTCGTCTCTTCGCTTACGGCGCGCGGCACGTGAGCGCAAGCTTCGAGACTGCAAGCTGCCATGCAAGCCGGCACAGCGCGTGGGCAACGGTCACCACAGCTGCTCCAGCCGTGCCCATTCGAAAATCGTGATCCGGCCCGATAGCTTGGTTTTGATCACTCTCTTCCTGCGGTCCTTCACCCGTTCCCAACATTCCATCGGTCTGTCGCTGATGCAGCCGCACGCCCGCTTGCAGCGCTTGTTGGCGCAGAAGCGAAACGAGCCGAGCAGATCGCATTGCGCGCGCCGCACGAGCCTGAGGCGGGTATCGGTCGGCGTCGCTCGCCATTGTTCGAGCGTCAAACCGCCGGGAAAGTTTCTTTTGTCTGGCATTGCGGTTCTCCTCTTTGTTCATCCTGCCCCGCGATAGCGGGGAAGGGGGACCGCGCTCTTGCGCGGTGGAAGGGGCCTCTGACTCGTCGCTCCACTTGTCGTCGCAAAATGATCGTCACCGCCCGCGCCCCTTCCACCATGCTTCGCATGGTCCCCCTCCCCCGCTTTCGCGGGGGCGGATGCAAGTTTCCCCGTTCTCGCGATGCGAATGCATCCGAGTTTGTCGTCACGCTACGATAAGAAAGCCCGTCTCATTTCCTCCCTTGCAAAGAAGGGAGGCGGAGCGCCGAAAGCGCGTCCACTGGAGTCCGCTCCGCCGCAGAAGGACGAAAGCCTGCCTGCGGACGCGGCGAGCACCATCGCTTTTCTCTCCCGCACAGTGCAGGAGCCAAAGCGGCGGCGCCCTCGCCTTGCGGCGCCCCACCGCGGTCATGCGCCGAAGGTTTGACCCTCCGACTCGGCTCCGGGCCGCGCTTCCTGGAATCGCCGGGTGCAAACGGGAGGACCCTCCCCGGCGCCAGTGCAGCGAGCACCTCGCAGTCCGGTCAAGCGCCGGACGGGACGATGCCCAAGGCCGCCCGGATACGCAGTGTATCGCCGCGTCTCCGAGAACCGCTCCCGTTCCACTTTCGAAAGTACCCTCGCGAAAGGCCCCTTCGTGAACGGGATGAAAGGCACGTAATCGCTGCGGTGACAGATGTCAAGAGCCTGTCCTCACAAATGCGACGCAACGATACGCAGCGGCCCCGGTGTCGTTGAGGCTCTTTTCCCTTCAATCTCGGGGACTTGCTAGGACGCGCGCCGGTTCATGTCCGCCCGCACTGAGACGGCCTCAATTGCTTCGCATCACGTGCGGGCTACTGCGGCAACCCCTCGATGGCATACGTTCGGAACGTCGCGTATTTGTCGCCAATCGCCTTAGCTGCTTTGAAATCTGGAGAATTATAAGCTGCTACCGCCTTATCCAGGCTGTCAAAGACATTGATAGCAACACGTCCCTTGGGTGCTTCTCCAAAAATGGGAACGATCTTACCGACACGGGCCAGGGCCCTCATGCCAGAACCACCTTCCGCTAGTGCTTTCACCGCAAGCGGGGCAAACTCCTTTGCGAGAGCGTCAGGGTTCATTACGTCGATTTCTGTAACGACATAGGCGGGCGGTGTGGCTTGCGCATGCAGACCTTGGACGGCCGCTGCTCCTATGGCGGCGCCAGCGATGAGCGCAATTGCAATCTTGTAATTTGTTCTCATGTTCTCTCCCTGTTTTCTGCCAATGGGCCGGTAGACGATCGCGTTGTTGAAACGTAGCACGCCTCAGAACGAGAACTGTAGCGGCCCTCTCATGTCCGCTTCGGGGTCATTTTCGACCGATTCAGCCGGTCCTGCCTGCCGGTTCATGTCTGCTTCGCCCCAAAACCGATCCTGAGGATAGCGACCGACTGAAGGTGCGACCGGCCCGAATTATCCCACCCCCTCTTGGCTAAATATACAACCGGTGTAACTTAGGGTTGTTTCAACGGGGCGTTGGAGGCCTCGGTGTCAGTAGTTCGTTGGGTTGTTGCGGCCTGTGTTGCCGCCGGTGTCATTGTGTGGGGCATGGCGGGCCGCGCCAGGGCCGGCACCGTTGACGCGCCGACCTTTCTGCTTTTCGGCGGCGCCGATCTTTGGCGTTACGGGGATTTTCTCTACGGCGGCACGCTGTGGTCGCCAAAGGGGCTCGATGCCAGCGGCTTCACGCTCAAGCTCCTGGTGAACGGCGGCCGCTACAGTTACGCCTCGGGCGACCTCGGCACGACGGTCGACGGTGACATGATCTCCGGCGCGGCGCTGCCGGGCTGGCGGTTCGTGCACGGCACGCTCACGGTCAGCCTGTTCGCCGGCCCCGTCGTCCAAGACTACCGGCTGTCGCCCTCCGACCCCGGCAGCCGGCTGCACGGCCTTTATGCCGGCGGCGAAGTCGCCGGCGATATCTGGTATCAGCCGACAAAGGCCGTCATGGCCGCCGTCAACGGCTCGCTGCTCTCGATCGGTCCGACCGGATATTTGCGCGGCGCGCTCGGCTATCGTGTCTTCGACGCGATGTTCATCGGCCCTGAAGCCGCGATGCTGTGGTGCGGCAACTTCCAACAGCGCGAGCTCGGCGCCCACATCACCGGCCTCCATCTCGCGGCGACGGAATGGTCGGCGGGCGGCGGCTGGGCAATGGATTCCGACCACCGCAGCGGGCCTTATCTACGGATCGGCGTGAGCACCCGTTATTGATCGTCGTGGAACCGGTTAGGACACCGCGGATTTGCCGCTCTGACGAGGAAACCCTTTGGCCGCAACGATGACCGCTCCCACGCCAACCCGCAGCCCGGTGCCATGGTGGCGGCAATTATGGATCTGGGTGCTGATCGGCATGGCCGCGGGTGTCGCGCTCGGCATGGTCTCGCCCGGTCTGGCGACCGCGATGGGACCGCTCGGCGACGCTTTCATCAAACTGATCCGCATGCTGATCGCGCCGATCATTTTCTGCACGGTGGTGACCGGCATCGCGCGCATGGCCGACATGGCGAAGATCGGCCGGGTGGCGATCAAGGCTCTCGTCTATTTCGAAGTGATGACGACCGTAGCGCTGATCATCGGCTTGTTCGCCGTCAACATCTTGCGGCCCGGCGTCGGCATGAATGTCGACGTCTCCAAGCTTAATCCGAGCGTCATCGAGCCCTATGTCAAGCTCACCCACCAGGTCGGCGCGGTGCCGTTCCTGATGAACATCATCCCGGGAAGCTACGTCGGCGCCTTCACCGACAACAACATTCTGCAGGTCCTGTTCGTCGCCATCCTGTCGGGCTTCGCACTGGTCTTTGTCGGCGACAAGGCCAAGCCCTTGGTCGATCTGATCGACATCGCCGCCCAGATGGTGTTCCGCATCGTCGGCATCGTGATGTGGACGGCGCCGCTCGGCGCCTTCGGCGCGATCGCCTTCACCGTCGGCAAGTTCGGCATCGGCTCGCTTGCCTCGCTGGGTTACCTGCTGCTCGGCTTCTATCTGACCTGCATCGTCTTCATCATCGTCGGTTTCGGACCGGTGGCGCGGCTGTGCGGTTTCAGCCTGTGGCGCTTGATCCGCTATATCAAGGAAGAGCTGTTGATCTGTATCGCGACGACGTCGTCCGAAACGGTGCTGCCGCGGCTGATCGACAAGCTGGAGCGGCTCGGCTGCGAAAAGAGCGTGGTCGGGCTCGTGGTGCCGACCGGCTACTCCTTCAACCTCGACGGCACGTGTTTGTATCTGGCGACCGCAACCGTATTTCTGGCGCAGGCGACCAACACACCGCTCGATCTCTGGCACCAGGTTGGGCTGCTGTTGATCTTGCTGCTGACCTCGAAAGGCGCGGCGGGCGTCGCCGGCGCGGCCTTTGTCGTCTTGGCGGCGACGCTTGGCGCGGACAGCACGATTCCGGTCGCCAGCGTGGCGCTGGTGCTCGGCATCCACCGCCTGATGTCGCAAGGCCTCACGCCGACCAATTATCTCGGCAATGCTGTGGCCACCATCGCGATGGCCAAGTGGGAGGGTGCGCTCGACGAGAAGCGTTTGCACGACGCGCTCGATAGCACTCCTGGCAGATCGACGATTTCCGCCGCCAAGACTTAGCGCATGATGCGGAAAAGTGGAGGCCGGTTTTCCGAAAAGATCATGGTCCAATCGAGAATTTTGGAGCGGCTTAGCCCTTTTCGTCGCAGGCCCAGGCGCGCAGCATGCATTCGTGGCCGCCGAACTGGGCGCAGCGCTGCATGGACAAATTCTCCGCCTTGCCGAGATGCGAATTGAGCGCCCAGCCGAAGGAGCCGCAGGGATTCTTGGCGTCGACCGCCATCGCGGCGCAGCCCTTGCGGATGACGCCGACGACTTGGCAATGCCCGCCGGCGCATTTACTCATCGCCGCCGAACGGGCATCGGCTATTTTGCCGTAATCGAAGCCGTAGCCGTAGGCGCCGCAGCTGCCGACGGCGAGCGCGCCGGCAGCGTTGGCGACGCCGGCGGCGGAGAGCGAAAACGCAAGCACAAGCGCTAAACGGCGCAGAATTACCGACATGGAGAGCCCTCCCCCGAGGATGCCGGAGAGGCTAATCGGGAAGGGTTGCGAGTTGGTGAATGACGGTTAGGTCCGCTCCAATTCCCTTTTGACCGCCGCCAGCGCTTCCGGGGTATCGACATCGGACAGCGCCGCGGCGCCGGTCACCGGCACTTCGGCTACGGCCTCGGGATAGCGGCCGATCAGATAGCGGGCGCCGACGTCGCCCTCGACCGTCATCAAATCGGGAAAGAAGCGCCGCGACCATACCACCGGATTGCCGCGCTTGCCGTCGATGGTCGGCACCGCGACCAGCGCGCCTTTGTCGGGATCGAGCGCGCCGATCAGCCGGTCGATCAGGGCGGCATCGACCTGCGGCATGTCGCCGAGGCAAACGATGGCGCCGTCGACATCCGCCGGCAGCGCGGCGATACCGGCTTTGAGCGAGGTGCCCAGCCCCTCGGCAAAATCCGGGTTGTGCATCAATCGCACCGGCAGTCCGGCCAGCGCCGCTTCGACGCGCTCGCGCTGATGGCCGGTGACCACGATCACCGGCCGCGCTTTCGATGCCAGCGCTTCGTCGACCACGATGCGAATGAGCGGCCGGCCGCCGATCTCCGCCAGAAGCTTGTTCGGGCCGCCCATACGGCTCGACCGTCCGGCGCCGAGCACGATGGCGGCCACCGAGCGGGCGGCGTGCGGCGGCTCCTTGCGCGGTTGCGGCCGGGTGACGATTTCCATCAACAAGCCGCCGACGCCAAGCCCGGTAATGTCTTCGCGCGGCACCGCAAGACCGGCGAGGAGCCGCATCAACACCCAATCGAACCCGTTCTCCTTGGGACTGCGGGCGCAGCCCGGCGCCCCGATGACCGGCCGCGTGCCGGCAGTTCCGATCATCAACAAGTTGCCGGGGTCGACCGGCATGCCGAAATGCTCGATACGTCCGCCGATTTCCTCCAGGGCCGCAGGGATGACATCGCGGCGATCGGCGATCGCGGAGGCGCCGAACACGATGACGAGTTCGGCGCCAGCCTTGAGGACTTCTTCGAGCGCAGCGGCGAGCGCATTGCGCTCGTGCGGCACGCGCCGCTCGGCAACGATTGTCGCGCCGGCAGGCGCAAGCCGCTCGGCGGTGATCTTCAGCGTCTTTTCGATCACCTTCGCCGCCAGACCGGGCAATACCGTCGACACGATGCCGACCTTGCGGATGCTGTAGGGCGCAATGCGAATAAGCGGCGCGCTTACGCCGGCGAGCGCGGCGTCGCGCGCGGCACCCGCGACCGCGAACGGAATGATCTTGACGGTGGCGATCATCTCGCCGGCGACGACGGGCTTGTAGGCCGGCAGCGTCGCCAAGGTGATCGCCTCGTCAACGCGGTTGAGCCGGTCGATGGTGTTCTTGTCGACCACCAGCACGCCGGACTCTTGCGCGAACAGATTGGCGCGGCCGGTAAACGCGCGATCGACATGCACGCCCTGCCCCGCGACCGCCTTGGCGATCTCGGCTGCCGCGACGTCTTCCCCGATATCGCCCGGCTCAAGCCGCGCCACCACAACTTCCTTGATGCCGGCGGCCTGCAGCGCCGCGGCTTCAACAGCGTCGATCAGCGTACCTTTCTTCAAGACCACGCCGTCTTGGCGGATGGTATGCACGGCGGTGGCGCCGATGGCGTCCTGTGGCGCGACCGCCCCGAATTTCATGACGCGGCCAAGGCTCCCAACCTACCCTCCCCCGCTTGCGGTGGAGGTACAGGCACGGCATCGACCTCCTCGCGCAGGCGCTCGGTGATCTGCGCGATGATAGATACCGCGATTTCGGCCGGCGACACCGCGCCGATATCGAGTCCGATCGGCGCCGCGATCCGAGCAATCGTCGCCTCGCTAAGACCTTCCGCTTTAAGCCGCTCGACGCGGCGGCCATGGGTTTTGCGCGAGCCGAGCGCGCCAACATAGAAGCAGTCGAGGGCAAGCGCGTGCAGCAGCGCCGGATCGTCGATCTTCGGATCGTGGGTGAGCGCGACGAACGCGGTGTAACGGTCGACATTGAGCGGCGGCAGCGCCTTGTCGGGCCACTCGGCGACCACTTTCACGTCGGGAAAGCGCTCGGGCGAGGCGAACGCGGTGCGCGGATCGACGATGGTCACGTCATAACCGAGGAGCTTGCCGATCGGTGCCAGTGCCTGACTGATATGAACGGCGCCGATGATGACAAGCTGCGGCGCCGGAACATAGACGGTGAGGAAGACCTTGCCTTCGGCGGTCTCCTCCATGCCGCTCTTGCTCGTTCGCAAATGCTCGGCAAGGACGGACCGCAGTGGATCCTTGCCGATATTGTCGGCTTTCACCAAGCGCTGCTGCCCGCTGCCGACATGTGTGACGAGGATCGCGGCGCGCCGCGCGGCACGTTCGGCATTAAGCGCGGTCAGGATATCGAGTTTCATGTGCTGATCGCGAATGGTGAGTGGTGCGTGGCGAATAGGGTAGTTTTTCTATTCGCTATTCGCCCCTCGTTATTCGCGCCTTTCCTTAATCCACCTTCTCGACGAGCACCCGGATGGTGCCGCCGCAAGACAGGCCGACCTTCCAGGCGGTTTCGTCGGCGACGCCGAATTCCAGAATTTTAGGTTTGCCGCTTTCGATTACGTCGAGCGCTTCGGTGACAACGGCACCCTCGACGCAGCCCCCCGAGACCGAGCCGAGAAAATTGCCGTCCTGGTCGATAACCAGATTGGAGCCGACTGGCCGCGGCGCCGAACCCCAGGTCTCGACCACGGTGGCCAGAGCTACGGCGCGGCCGGATTTGCGCCAATCCTCGGCGGCTTTGAGAATGTCGTTGTCGGTCGAGAGCATGGTTGACCTCCTTACCGCTATATCCAGCCGAATATAATGCTTTAGGCCACGCTTTGCATCCAGGCTTTCGGATCGCCGGCGCGGTCGCCTCCCCCCGACAACGAGCCAACCAGAGCGGCCATGGATTCCAGGTTGTGGATGGCGCGGAATTCATCGACATGCGGCAGCATCGCCTTGATGCCGCGGGCGCGCGCCTCGAAGCCCTCGAAACGCAACAGCGGATTAAGCCAGATCAGCCGCCGGCACGAGCGGTGCAGGCGGTCGACCTCGAAGGCGAGCGTGTCGTCGGCGTCGCGCTCCAGCCCATCGGTGATGAGCAGCACGATCGCGCCCTGGCTGAGCACGCGCCGCGCCCATTGCTTGTTGAAAGCGTGCAGCGACGAGGCAATCCGCGTGCCGCCCGACCAGTCGGGCACCGCGCCCGAGCAGGCCGCCAAGGCGTCGTCCGGATCGCGCTCGCGCAGCGCGCGGGTGACATTGGACAGCCGCGTGCCGAACAGAAACGTCGATACGCGCTTGCGCGCATCGGTCAGCGCATGCAGGAAATGCAGGAAGACGCGGCTGTACTGGCTCATCGAGCCGGAGATATCGAGCAGCGCGACAATCGGCGGCGGCTTCGTCTTCGGGCCGATGAAACGCAGATCGATGAAATCGCCGCCACCTTTCATGCTGGCGCGCAGCGTGCGGCGGATATCGATCTGGCGGCCGTGGGCATGCGGGGCGAGGCGCCGCGTGCGCACCTCGTTGAGCGGCATAACCAGCCGCTTCATCGCATCCTTGGCCGCGGCGATCTCGGCCGCCGTCATCTGCGCGAAATCCTTGCGCTGCAGCACCTCGCGGTCCGACACCGTCATGCGGGCGTCGAGCTCGATCTCGCGCTCTTTTTTCAGTTTGTCGTCGAGGCCTGCGAACAGCGCCTCATGCACGCGCGTGGCGCCGGCTTGCGGCGCCTGCGGGGGCGCCGGAGATTGCGGCAGCATCATCGCCAAGAGTTGATCGACATAGCCGCGGCGGCGAAAGAATATGCGGAATGCCTGATCGAACAGGATCGAGTGCTCATGGCGTTTCACGAACACCGCATGCAGCGTCCAGTAAAAATCCTCGCGGGTACCGACGCCGGCGGTCTTTAGCGCCTCGAGCGCATCGAGCACCGCGCCGGGTCCCACCGGAATCCCGGCAGCGCGCAGCGCGCGGGCGAAATAGAGGACGTTCTCGGCAAGCCGGCCTGGGGGTTGCGGGTCTGTCATGACGGCGTCCTGCCGCAGGCTTGCGTGCAGCCGCGGCTTGGCCTAAAGGCTTCGGCCGACGCGGCTTTGCCCGCGCCGTAAGCGTTCACGTCAGTCAACGCGCCAGAACGATCGCAGCCCGCACAGTGCGGAAGCCGGCGATCGGGCGCTTGGAGCTTTGACGTGACCCGCATTTTCAAACTTCTCATCTCGCCGTTTACCGCATTCCGCGCCGCACCTCCCGCCGCGCGGATCGGCTCGTCGTTGTTCTTCCTAGCCAGCGTCGCCGACGGCACGCTAATGCCGTTTTTTCCGCTGTGGGCGCACTACGACGCCGGGATTCCCGTGCAATATATCGGTTTGCTGCTCGGATGCTATGCGGGGGGCGAATTGCTGGCCACGCCCTTTGTCGGCGGCATTGCCGACCGGGTCGGGCGGCGGCCGGTGCTGCTGGCCTCGACCACCGGAATTGGCGTCGGCTTTCTCCTGTTGTTCTTCGCCCCGGGGGCCATCGCCACCGCCGCCGCGCTGCTGGTCATCGGCCTGTTCGAGAGCGTTCTGCACCCGACCGCGGCGACGGTGATTACCGACGTGGTGCCGGCGGACGAGCGCCGCGGCCATTTCGCCATGACGCGGATGATGTCGAGCGCCGGACGGATCATCGGCCCGGCGCTGGGCGGCGTGCTGGCGCTATGGTCGCTGCATCTTGTTTTCCTCGGTGCCGCCGCCACCATCCTGACCGGCGCTGTGGCGGTCGCGGTGCTGTTGCCGGAGACGTGGCATGGCGGCGGCGAGGGCGAGGAGGAGGACGACGACGAAAGCTTCACCGCGCTCGGCGCGGCGTTGCGCGACCGGCGGCTCGCCGGGTTGTTGCTGTCGATCTCCGCGCTCGAAATCGCCGTAAGCTGGATCGAGGCGGTGACGCCACTTTATGCGACCGCGACGGGTGCGGTGACGCCGACCGGCGTCGGTCTTTTATTCGCCTTTGCCGGCATGATCGGCGTCATCTTCCAGTTGCCGGTGACGCAGGCCTCGCAGCGCGTCAGCGGCTTCGCTACCGTGCTGGCGAGCGGCGCCATCGAAGCGCTGGCGTTCGTCTTCCTGCTGCCATCGCCGGCGCTACCGCTTCTGCTCGCTGCGATCACCTGCATGTCGTTTGCGCGCATGCTGTCGGGCCCGCTGGTCCAGGCCATCGTATCGGAGCTGGCGCCGCGCAACGCGCAGGCGACCTATCAGGCCGCATTCTCCGTGGTGTTCGATCTCAAAGACGCCGCCGGCCCGGCGCTCGGCACCTGGCTCTATGCGATATCCACAACGCTGCCGTGGGGCACCGGGATCGCCGTCTCCGTTGTCGCTTCGGGCGCGCTCGCGGTCGCGGCGCGGCGGCATGAGATGGGCCAAGCCAAGAAACCGTGAGAGCGGAGCGCCCTACTCGGCCGCGCGGAGCTCCGACTTCACCTCGTCGAGCAATTCCTTGACCTTGGAGCCTTCGAGTTTGGCGATGTCATCTTGATATTTGAGCAGCACGCCAAGCGTGTCCGACACCGTCGCTGGATCGAGCGCCACCACGTCGAGTTCGGACAGTGCGGAAGCCCAGTCGAGGGTTTCGGCGACGCCAGGCGATTTGAACAGATCCTGTTTGCGCAAGCGCTGCACGAAGGCGACGACCTGCTCCGAAAGCTTCTTGCCGACGCCCGGCAACCGGGTGCGCACGATCGCAAGTTCGCGCTCAGCCGACGGATAGCCGACCCAGTGGTAGAGGCAGCGGCGCTTGAGCGCGTCGTGCACCTCGCGCGTGCGGTTCGAGGTGATGACCACGACCGGCGGATGGGCCGCTTTCACCGTGCCCATTTCCGGAATGGTAATCTGGAAGTCGCCTAAGACTTCAAGCAGAAAGGCCTCGAACGCTTCGTCGGTGCGGTCGATTTCGTCGATCAACAGCACCGGTGGGCCGGCCGTGTCGGGCTCGAGCGCCTGCAACAGCGGCCGCTTGATCAGGAAGCGTTCGGAGAACACGTCGTGCTCGAGCCGGGCGCGGTCGTGCTCGCCTTGGGCTTCGGCGACGCGGATGGCGATCATCTGCGCCGCGTAATTCCACTCATAGACGGCCGTGGCGACGTCGAGGCCCTCATAGCACTGCAGCCGGATCAAATGGCGGCCAAGGGTCGTGGCCAGTACTTTGGCAATCTCGGTCTTGCCGACACCGGCCTCGCCCTCGAGAAAGATCGGCCGACCCATTTTGAGCGCCAGAAACAGCACCGTGCCGAGCGAGCGGTCGGCGAGATAATCGGCCTGCGCCAAAAGCTTGACGGTGCCGTCGATGGAGACCGGGAGAGGGGATGAACTCGAATTCATGCCGACTGGATACAGGCCTTTGACGCTTCAATCAAACCTATCGGGAACGGGTAAATCCTCGATAGTCCTCTGATTTGAGACAAAGTTACCCAATTATTGACAAATGTCACTGAACTAGTTAAATAGTCGAAAACGGGGAGAGACCCGGCATGATCCATCCAGTCTGGCGTCTCAGTGAACCCGGCGACGACAACCTTGGCCTGGCTCGCGACGAAAACGGACTAGTGCTTGGGCGCACGCGGCTGATCGAACGACGCAATGGAAGCTTTGTCGTGCGGGACGAAGGCGAGATCGAAAGCCTACTCGGCCACGCCTATCGACGCGCGCTGCCGCTCCAACGGCTCATGGCCGGTCTGACCAATGTGGCCAAGGCCTTGAACGCAAACGACCTATGTCTGGCGCATATTGCGGCGGTCCATTTGCGAATTCCCGATCTGCCCGATCGAGGCACGCGAGACGACATGGAGGCCGCGGATATCCTCATCAAATCGGGCGATTGGAATCCCGCGCTTCACCCGCGCGCCGGGACGGCGCCCAATCCGGGTTGGTTTGCCCCAACTGGCGGCCCCGCCGACGAATCATCCCCGACGCAAACGGCCCAGAATCAACCGGCGAATCAAGCTTCCGATGCGACGTTGAACAACAACCGATGAACCGTCGCCGGTTTGGCAATTAGGCTGGGCTAAGCGCGGGCAAATGATCAATGATCAATTTGGCGATCCTGCTTTTCCCGGCAATTTTCCGGTCATCGATAAAATCCCCAACGGCGTCGCCACCAGCGTCAAATCGATAGACCTCAACGCAGCCACGTATCAGAACGACATAAGTTTGGTAAATAGATTGCTTCAATACGTTGAAAACGTAAGGGACTTCGACGGCGCCACTTGGGGAGGCAAGGAGGTGAGCGCCGATCAAATTTCCGGTTGGGCCGTCCAATTAATTATTCCCAAGGGCAGCACGACCGCGGCGCAACGAGCTATCATTGACCAAGTCCGCGAGATAGCAAAACGCAGCAACAGGTCTGTCGATGTCATCGTCACAGAATTTTAGGAGTCCGGAATGTTGTACAAATGTTATTTGAAAAAACACTCGGTTTATCTGCCAACCACGGTGAATCAGGGAGTTGCCGTTTACATGGATGTCGATCCCGTCACAGTAGTTCCCGTAATGGATACGGAGCAACTGCGCCAAGCGATGCAGGATACAATCCCCGAAGAGAATCCCTTTCGTGCTCCGACGGTCGAGGACGCACGCAAGCCGCCGGTCATATTGAAATATACCGGCGACAAAAGCTGGTCTGCATTCATGCGCGGCGCATCGTCCTGGTCGATCTACAAAAAAGATGGAATCTTTCAAATCCGGCCATATCACGTGCATTCAAAGGGTTACTGGGAGGTAGATCGCGATCAAACGCTCAAATTCCCACGGGGGACCAATCTCGATGAGGTCGTCGATCGTATGATCGCCGTCCTGCAGGACGCGGCGCAGAAATGACGCAAGAATCCACCGGACACAACATATCTCTCAAGAACGGTATCCCGACAAAGCCTCCAAATCTGCGGTCGAACATTCCGGTTGATCGTCCGTGAGTAGCTTAACGGCGCGCATATTTTGAGGACCAGTAATGCTTCACACCTGTTATCTGAAAAGGGGCACTGTTTATCTCCCGACCACGGTGAATCAGGGTATCGCTCGCTATATGGATGTAGATCCCGTCGCGGTGGTCCCGGCCGCGGACACTGATCACTTGCGGCGAGCCCTGCTGAATACAATCCCCGAAGAGAATGCCTTTCGCGCGCCAGCGGTTGAGGATGCGCGCAAACCACCGGTGATATTAAAATATTCCGGCGACAAGGCCTTTGTGCGCGGTGCGTCATGCTGGTCGATCTACGAAAAAAACGGATATTTCAGATCGAGCCATATCGCGTGCATCCAAAGGGCTATTGGGTGCCGGATCGCGATCGATTTATCCAATTCCCGCCGGGAACTGCAGTCGACAAGGTCATTGATCGTATGATCGCCGTCCTGCAGGACGCGGCGCAGCAATGAGCTATGCGAGAGCTCACGGCGCGCGGTGCCGCCGCGGGTGATTTACGCGTTATTGCCGCTTTGCGCAACGACGGAACAATCGCATCCGAGGATGTCGCAGCTTCAGCCGGCTGATCTTTGAAAGCGAAAGACGACGCAAACTTGTCGTTCTAGAAGATGCGCGCCCTTGCGTGCCCTCCTCCTGCCGATCGGACCGTGACGGCACGGCGCTTCAAGCCGAAGCGTTGCCGGTGTTACTTGTCGCCGCCCGGCATCACGCTCGTGACCGCGTCAGCGACCTTCTGCAACAAGCTGGATTCGGCATTCGCCTCCGCCACCGCGCGGCGCGCCAGCACGCTGACGAGATGCGCGCGATATTCGGCGCTGCCGTGGATGTCAGAGTTCATGCCGTCGGCCGGAATGGTCATGCCTTCCAGCGATTTCGGCGCGAAGCGCTTCTTGAGCGCTTCCTCGAACGACGGCACGCGGAATACGCCGTTCGAGCCGGCGCCGGTGACGGCGACACGGATCTCGCTGCCGCGCTTGGCGACGAACACGCCGACCAGCGCGAAGCGCGACGCCTGATTGCGGAATTTTTGATAAGCGGCCTTCTTCGGCAGCGGGAAGATCACCTTGGTGATGATTTCCGCAGGCTCAAGCACCGTCGAGAACATGCCGGTGAAGAAATCGTCGGCTTTGACGCGCCGCTTGTTGGTGACGATGGTGGCGCCAAGTGCGAGACAGGCCGCCGGGTAGTCGGCATTGGGATCGTTATTGGCGATCGAGCCGCCGATGGTGCCACGATGGCGGACGGCGGGATCGCCGATCAGCCCGGCGAGCTTGGCAAGCACGGGCGCGGCCTGCTGCACCACCGGCGAGGTGTTGACCTCGTTGTGCGTGGTCATGGCGCCGATGGTCAGCGTGCGGCCGCTCTGCTCGATGCCGGACATGCCCTCGATCTTGGCCATGTCGACGATCTGCGGCGGCCCGGCCAGCCGCAGCTTCATGGTCGGCAGCAAGGTCTGGCCGCCGGCGAGCAATTTGGCGTCTTCGTTCTTGCCGAGAAAGCCCGCGGCCTGCCGCACGGTCTGCGGGCGATGGAAGGTGAAAGCGTACATCGAGGTCCTCCGTTATGCCGCGTGCGGCATGCCTGATTTCTGCAGCGCCGCCCATACCGTCGCCGGCGTGGCGGGCATCGCAATATTTTCGGTGCCGAGCGCGTTGGTGATGGCGTTGATGACCGCGGCCGGCGCGGCGATGGCGCCGGCCTCGCCACAGCCTTTGATGCCGAGCGGATTGGATGGGCATCTGGTCACGGTCGTATCGACTTTGAGCGGCGGCAAATAATCGGCGCGTGGCATGGCGTAGTCCATGAACGAGCCGGTCACCAGTTGGCCGTCCTTGTCGTAGACCGCGCCCTCATAGAGCGCCTGGCCGATGCCCTGGACGATGCCACCGTGGACTTGGCCCTCGACGATCATCGGATTGATCACGATGCCGAAATCGTCGACCGCAGTCCAACCGACAATCTCGGTGGCGCCGGTCTCGGTGTCAATTTCGACCTCGCAGATATGACAGCCGGCCGGGAAAGTGAAATTGGTCGGATCGTAAAACGCGCCTTCCTTTAGCCCCGGTTCCAGCTCCTGACCGGAGAATTTGTGGGCGACATAGGCATTGAGCGTCACGTCGCCCCACGCCGCCGATTTGTCGGTGCCGGCCACGGCGAATTTGCCGTCCTTGAATTCAATGTCGCCTTCGGCGGCTTCGAGCAGATGCGCAGCGACCTTCTTGGCTTTGGCTTCGACTTTGTCGAGCGCCTTCACCAAAGCCGACATGCCGACGGCGCCGGAGCGCGACCCGTAGGTGCCCATGCCGAACTGCACCTTGTCGGTATCGCCGTGGACGATCGAAACATCGTCGATCGGAATGCCGAGCCGTTCCGAGACGAGCTGCGCGAACGTCGTCTCGTGGCCTTGGCCGTGCGAATGCGAACCGGTAAGGACTTCGACCGAGCCGGTCGGATTGACCCGCACCTCGGCGGATTCCCATAAGCCGACGCCGGCGCCGAGCGAACCGACGGCCTGCGACGGCGCGATGCCGCACGCCTCGATGTAAGTCGAGAGGCCGATGCCGCGCAGCTTGCCGTGACGCGCGGCCTCGCGCTTGCGCTTGGCGAAGCCCTTATAGTCGGCAAGCTCCATCGCCTTCTTGAGCGACGCGCCATAGTCGCCGGCATCGTAAGCCATGATCACCGGGGTCTGGTGCGGAAACTGTGTGACGAAATTCTTGCGCCGCAACTCCGCGGGGTCCTGGCTCATTTCGCGGGCGCCGACTTCGACCAGCCGCTCGACGACGAAAGTCGCCTCGGGCCGGCCGGCACCGCGATAGGCATCGACTGGAACGGTGTTGGTATAGACCGCGTCGACTTCGCAATAGATCTGCGGGATCTTGTACTGGCCCGATAACAGCGTGGCGTAGAGATACGTCGGCACCGAGGATGAGAACGTCGACATATAGGCGCCGAGATTGGCGACGGTCTTAGCGCGCAAGCCCAAAATCTTGCCGTCGGCGTCGAATGCCATCTCGGCGCGGGTAACGTGATCGCGGCCGTGGGCGTCGGCAAGAAACGCTTCCGAGCGGTCGCAAACCCACTTCACCGGGCGACCGACGCGCTTGGACGCCCACAATGCGACGACTTCCTCAGGATAGATGAAAATCTTCGAGCCGAAACCGCCGCCGACGTCAGGCGCGATCACGCGCAGCTTGTGCTCGGGCGCCATGCCGACGAAGGCGGCAATGACGAGACGCGCCACATGCGGATTTTGCGTCGTATTCCATAGCGTGAACGCCCCGCCGCCGGAATCGTATTCGCCTATTGCCGCGCGCGGCTCGATCGCATTCGGCACCAGGCGGTTATTGACGATGTCGAGCGTGGTGACGTGCTTGGCGGATTTGAATGCGGCGTCCGCCGCTTTGGCATCGCCGAGATGCCACTGATAGATGGTGTTGTTCGGCGCCACGTCGTGAATTTGCGGCGCGCCCGATTTTTGCGCCGCCGCCGCATCCGCGACGGCCGGCAATACCACGTAATCGACTTTGACCTTCTCGGCGGCATCGCGCGCCTGCGGCAGCGTTTCGGCGATCACCACCGCGATGGGGTCGCCGACATGGCAGGCCTTTCCGTTGGCGAGCGCCGGGTGCGCCGCCATTTTCATCGGCGAGCCGTCCTTGGAATGGATCATCCAGCCGCAGATCAGATTGCCGATCTTGTCGGCCGCGAGCTCGGCGCCGGTGAGCACCGCCAGCACGCCAGGCATGGCGGACGCGGCGTTGACGTCGAGCGATTTTATCGTCGCGTGCGCGTGCGGCGAACGCAGGAAATAGGCGTAAACTTGGCCGGGCCGGTTGATGTCGTCGGTGTAATGGCCCTTGCCGGTGATGAAGCGGTGATCTTCCTTGCGGCGCACCGCGGCGCCAATACCGGTTCCGCTCATGGTTCGTTTCCTCCGGGATTGCCCTCCGGCAATGTCCCTTGAAACTCAACTGCCCGCCGGCAGTCCTGTTTTGACGTTTCTTCTCCTTATTCGGCGGCTTGGCTCGCGGGGCTGGTGCCGCGCATGGCCTTGGCACCGGCGGCGATCGCCTTCACGATATTATGATAACCGGTGCAGCGGCAGATATTGCCTTCCAACTCTTCGCGGATGGTGCGGTCCTCGAGATCGTTGCCCTTGCGCCGCACCATGTCGACCGCGGTCATGATCATTCCGGGCGTGCAATAGCCGCACTGCAAACCGTGGTTTTCGCGGAAGGCCTCCTGCATCGGATGCAGCGGCCCGTCGGCGGGCGCTAATCCCTCGATCGTGAGGACGTCGGCGCCTTCGAGTTGCAGCGCCAGCACCGTGCAGGATTTGATCGCCTTGCCGTCGACGTGGACGACGCAGGCGCCGCATTGCGATGTGTCGCAGCCGACATGCGTTCCGGTCAGCCGTAAATTTTCGCGGAGCAATTGGACCAGCAATGTGCGCGGATCGATAGTGGCGCTGATCGGTTTGCCGTTCACGGTCATGGAAACCGCTACCGTGTCGGTTGCCGCCATGGGACTCCTCCCCTCTAAGATTCCGGTCAAACGTTACGATTCGCCGGCCGTTCTGGCCCGCCGGCCAGGTCCCGTTACGAATTCGAGGCGATTTTCGCCGATTTCGCAGCTTGGAACAAGAATTACTCTGAACCGCGGGCCGCCCGCCGGTCAAGGGAGTTTCCTGATGGCCCCGAAGACCGCGGGCCAGAGTTGCGGCACGGGCAGGTAGCGGAGTTCCCGGCGCGGCCTAGGCCGCCTTCGGATTAACGGCGGCGGCAAAATTCGCGAAAAAATCGTCGGCGACTTTCTTGGCCGCGCCATTGACCAGTCGCTGGCCGAGCTGTGCCAGTTTGCCGCCGATTTGCGCATCGACGTTGTAATTCAACAGCGTGCCGCCATCCTTGGGCGTGAGCTTGACCACGGCGCCACCCTTGGCAAAGCCGGCAACACCGCCGTCGCCCTGTCCCGAAATCTTATAACCATGCGGCGGATCGAGATCGGACAAGGTGACCTTGCCTTTGAATTTGGCTTTCACCGGACCGATTTTGACGGTGGCCACGGCCTGCATCTCGGTGTCGGAGAGCTTGTCGAGCTGCTCGCAGCCGGGAATGCAGGCTTTCAGCGTCGCCGGATCGTTGAGCTTTTCCCAGACCGTTTCCGGTGTCGCCGCGAGCTGCACCTCGCCGTTCATCGTCATCGCCATGGGCATGCTCCTTTGGCCTGCGCCGGCCGCGCCGACGGTTCCATCAACCGCTTAGCGCCTCACACGCGGGCTGAAAAGGGTGCTAGAAAGCCTCCCTTCATAAGGGAGGGCACGGATGCCTGACATCGAGGTCGACGACGGCTGCATCATTCACGTCGAAGCGGAAGGCCCGCAAGCGGCGCCGGTACTGATGCTGTCAAATTCGCTCGGCACCAATCTGCACATGTGGGACGAGCAAGTCCCCACGTGGACTAAGCATTTCCGCGTGGTGCGCTACGACCGCCGTGGCCATGGCCAATCGAGCGTGCCGAAGGGGGCGTACACCATGGAGCGGCTCGGCCGCGACGTCGTCGCCGTGCTCGATGCACTGAAGATTTCCAAGATCAATTGGTGCGGGCTGTCGATGGGCGGCATGGTCGGACAATGGCTCGGCGCCAATGCCGCGACCCGGATCGACAAGCTCATCCTCTCCAACACCGCCTGTTATTTCCCGGACCCGGCGGTGTGGAACGGCCGGCTGAAAATGGTGCGCGAAAAAGGCCTTGAAGCCATCGTCGACGCCAATATGGAGCGCTGGTTCACCAAGGGCTTTCGCGACCATAATCCGCAAGCAATGGCCAACATGCGCGAAATGTTTCTGGCCACAAAAGTCGATGGCTATTGCGGCTGCGGCGAAGCGATCCGCGACATGGATCATCGCCCATTGCTGGCGAAGATCACGGCGCCGACGCTGGTCATTGCCGGACGGCACGATGCGGCGACGCCGCTCGAGGGCAACGAATTCATCAAGCAGCATATTCCCGGCGCCCGGCTTGTGGTGCTTGACGCAGCTCACATCGCCAATCTCGAACAGCCGCAGGCTTACGCCGAAACTTTGTTGGGCTTTTTACAGAGCTAGCCGTGAAAGCGATTACGCTCTAGCCTCGGCCAATGCCGGCTTTGCCTCCAAAAGCAGACATCAGCCGGAAATCGCTCGATGTCCGTTAAGTGCCATTAGCGCCATTTCGCATTGCAGCAAAAAACGTCATTCGATTACCTCATCGGCGCGGCCGAGCAGCGTGACCGGGAGGGTGAGGCCAAGCGTCTTGGCGGTCTTGAGATTGATGATTAGCTCAACCTTCGTGGACTGTTGGACGGGTAAGTCAGCCGGTTTTTCGCCGTTGAGAATCCGGCCAACGTAGCTACCGACAATGCGGTTAGCATCGGCAAAGTTGGTTCCGTAGCTCATTAGGCCACCTGCGGCGGCAAACTCGCGCTGTTCGGATACAGCCGGGATCATCTCATGTGCTGCCAGTGTGATGAGTTGTTCGCTGTAGCTGTTGAATAACGCATCACTAGCGATAATGAGCCCCCCAACTCGCTGCGCGACGAGACTTGTGAACGCTGCGTCAAACTGGTCTTCCGAGCTCGCGTTTAAGACAACGATCCGCCGCCCGAGTGTGTGCGCGGCCGCTTGTGCCTGTCGCACCTGGATTTCGCTCCCCGCACTGGTAGGGTTCACGAGCAGACCAATCGCAGTGACGTTGGGAATGATCTCACACAGCAACTCAAGTTTCTTCGACACCAGTACTGTTGCCAATACACTTACACCGGTAATGTTGCCGCCTGGACGGTTGAAGCTGGCAACAAGGCCATACTTGACCGGATCACCTCCGAAAACGAAGACGATCGGAATGGTCGAGGTCGCCGCCTTGGCCGCCAGTGCCGCATTGAGTCCGGCGTGGGCGACAATCACGGCCACGTTTTTTCGAACCAGATCAGCCGCGAAGGCCGGTAATTTATCGAGGTCACCTTCGGCCCAGCGGTATTCGATCGCGACGTTCTGGCCCTCGGCATAGCCGACTTCTTTCAGGCTTTGGCGGAACGC
This sequence comes from Xanthobacteraceae bacterium, assembly GCA_049796395.1. Lineage (GTDB taxonomy): Bacteria > Pseudomonadota > Alphaproteobacteria > Rhizobiales > Xanthobacteraceae > BOG-931. The sequence continues at coordinate 30,658 of JBARER010000028.1, read as the reverse complement.
TGCTATTTGAGAAACAGAAGCAGCGGCCGACCTAGCGCTCATGAACCCGATCATCGGCATTGTCGACTGCTGCGCCCGCGCCGCCAGCGGCCATGTAGCCGCCGCGCCGCCGACAAGCGTGATGAACTCCCTACGTTTCATGGCTCAGTCCCTAGGTCGCGGACGAAATCTTAGCAGTCGAGAGCGGTGTTGTGCAGCACAGCAAAATAGGGCGGCCGATGTCCGCGATGGGGTCAGAAGCGTAAGTGACGCCCTCAAATTGAGATGTCCGCTCTACCTCGAAAACAGACGTCGGACGGCGCACATCGCCAATCTGGAGCGGCCAAGCTTTTTGCCAACACCGCGCCGAGATTATTTCCGAGCTAAGAGCGTTACGCGCCCGAAGCCGTCGGCCAATGGCGCTCGTGAAACCAGTTGCGATCGTCGGTCATCTTGGCGCGCTGCGCCGCCGGTGCGTGGCGTTTGCACGTTGACGCCTCGTCACTGCCTTGCGGCGCGCCCCAACGCAATTCGACGCAATCGTTCGGATTGTAGGCCATCTCCAGGTCGCCGGCGCGGTCGATCACGTCCTTTAGCGAGAGCGTCCACTGCGAGCCGTCACTGCGGGTATAGCTGAACTTGCGCGTGGCTAGTTCCTGGGTCAGCACGCTCTGCAATTGTGCCTTCACGTCGTCGATGCTTTTGCCAGCCGGGATTGCGTAGCGTTCGGGCCGCCGCGCGACATGGTCCGGAAAGCCGCGCACCACGTCAATCGCGATCAACAGCCGGAAATCACGCGCCGGCGTCGAGTAATCCTCCCAGGCGCCGGTGGTCTCGAAGATCGACGGGCCGGACGGCATGTCGATGTCGCCGTGCGTCTTGTCCTGATATTTGCGCCCGTTCTCGACCGATGTGACGCGGGTCTCCACCTGCTCGTCGAGATCGGTGATGGCGTCCTCCATGGCCCGCACCGGATCGAGCGGGGTGGGCGACATCACGTCATCCATGCGGTCGTAGAAGTCCTGCACGCTCATCTGCGTCTGTTCGACCGAGAAGTCGCCGTATTGCGGGTCCTTGGCGATTTCGGCGTTGGTGAGCCGCCGCAAGCCGCCGCTCTTCTCGCGCACGATCGGGCGGAAGCGCTTGAAACCGGGACTGCCGAGCGCGGGGGCGTGGACGAACAAAAAATTGCCGCGCCAAAACCGTTTGCGCGTGACCGTACCGTCGGGCTCGGCGTCGACGGAAAGGAAGACGCCGGGTGCGCCGTTCTCCTCCGGCACGCGCTTCACCAGAATCAGCACGTGGCCGTAGGGGTCGGCATAGACGGTACCGGGACGCAGCGTCGCTTGCGTCAGCGGCACCATGTAGAAGTCGGTGCGGTCGTCGTTGCCCGACACGCGCACCGCTCCGGTTTGAACGACGTCGGCGACCGCCGGCAGGTATCGGGCGAACGACGCGGCGAGCGGAAGCCGCTTCGGGGCAATCGGTTTCGCGGCTGCCACCGGCGGGGTCGCCGCCGGCGCCGGGGGCGGAGCCGGCGGAGCAAACATCTGCTGCAAAAGATTGGGTGCGGGCGCAGCCGCGGGTTCGGGCGCAGCGGAGGCAGTGACCGGTTCGGCGGCTTGCTCGGGAGGCGGCGCCGGGCGCGCAACCTCGGGATGCTCAATGTCAAACCACTGGTAGCATTTTGGCGGCGCGCCATTATTCCCGCGCGAACAATTCGAATAGCCGAATGGCAGGCCCATCTTGAAAGAAAAATAGGCGCGCAAAAAATAAACGAAATCGGCGCAGTCGGGGCGCGTAGCTTTAAGGAAGTTGTCTTCGCTGAGACCCAAATAATCGAACAGCATATTGCGCGAGCGATCTTGCAACACTTCGACCCAGGTCTTCCACGACAGTTCCTGGTTGAGCGGTCCGTCGAACAGTTTCGCAATCCACGCCGAAAAGAGATTTTCGGTCGCCCGATTCCATGATGCCCGTATGGGCCAGAGGCTTCCCGGGGACGCCTGCAGACCAGGCGGTCGGCCGGCCCGCACCGTAATGTCGCGCGTAATCGCCGTACAAGGCGCCGATGCCCCGCTCAAGGTCAGCGTCATGCGCCAAGTGCCGGCGGCCGGCGACGCCACTTCGGCATACCAATAATAGGGCGGGCCGCCGTGCCTGCCGTCCGCCTGGGCGGCCACGCTGCCATCCGGCGCGATGAGCGTCAGGTTGCCATCAACAGGCTTTTCGCTGGCGATAAGCACACGCAGCGGAGCGCCGGACCACGGTGCGAGCGGCGCCGGCATGGCGGCGAAGCCGATGGCGTCGCCGCAGCCGTCCGCAGCCGTTTGCGCTCGTGCGGCAGCCGCTGGGAGGATAACGGCCAAAATGGCTGCGATCAGCGGCAATGCCGTCGCAGGAAAGCTGAACCGGCGCATTGGCGACAATTGAAGTTCCCCGTCCTTCGCGTGCCCCGAATAAGCGTCCGTTATGACTTTGTTGGGGCGCCTCTATGTCACGGCCAAATTAGCGTATTTGGCGTATCGCCGCAGGCAAATCTCACCCTCCGCCCTGATCGCGGAATTCGTGCGGGGTCGTACCGGTCTGCTTGCGGAAAAATCGCGCGAAATGCGATGGGTCGGCAAAAGCCAGCTCCGCGGCAATATCATGGATCGGTTGTATGGTGAAAACGAGCTGGCGCTTGGCCTCGGTCAGCACGCGCTGGCGAATAAGGTGGCCGGCAGTCACGCCGGTCGAGCGCTTAACGTGATCATTGAGCCGGTCGACGGTCATGCCGACCTTACCGGCGTAAAAGTCGAGCAAGCGCTCCTTGCGGAAAAACTCATCGACCAGCGCGCGCAATTGCGCCACCGTGGCGTCGGCAGGATGCAAAGTGACCGTGCCGGATCGTGCGCGGCTCGCCGCAAGCCGCGCCACGCCGACCGCGATCAAAACCAGCAGCCCGCGCATCGCCAGCCGGTAGCCTTCGCGCGCCAGTCCGTGCTCCTCGAAAAGATCCCTGCAAAGCGCCGATAGCCGCGCCAACTCGGCCGCCTCGCCGATCGGCACGATCGGCTGGCCCGCCAGCACACGCAGCCGAGCCATCGCCTCGCGGTCTGTCAAAGCGCCGGCGGCATCCTCGGTGAAGCTCACCACCCAGCCTTGCGTCGCATCCGGTTCGAAACGAAAGCCGTGCGCGATGGCCGCCGGAACCATGATCGCCGCAGGCGCGGCAAAAGCGAGCTTTACGGCATCGAAGGTCATTTCGCCGCCGCCATGCTCGATCAAGAGAATCTGAAACAGGTTTCGATGCCGATGCGCGCGGATGGTCCAATCGTGGATCGATGAGCGCGATGCAATGGTCTCGACGTGAACGAAGTCGAAAGCGGCATCGTCCGGCGGGTCGCCGTAAAGATGGAAAAGCGGCAGCGCGCTCGTTGCGGTCTGAGACAAGGGCCTCGACATGGCGCGAGCATAGTGCAGAAGCGGCTGGCTGGGGACCGCGATTGGAAATCTGTAACAATAAAAAAGCGGCAGCCCGGAGGCTGCCGCTTTTCCGAAACGTCGCGTCTTAGCGGTTGCCGCCCTGCTGGCCACCGCCATGCTGACCGCCTTGTCCAGGCCGGTTCTCACCGCCTTGCTGCTGACCCGGCTTATTCTGACCGCCCTGCTGCTGCTGACCGGGCTTGTTCTGCCCACCCTGCTGCGGGTTGTTTTGATTTTGCTGACCGCTGCGCTGCGGGTTTTCCTGATCGTTCGACATTGGGACGCTCTCCGTGATGTTTGTGGGTTGGAAGCGACTACAGACCCCACCCAGTCGGGTAACCGTCCCACGGGGCCGGGGTTCCCCCTCTTTGCTGCTGCAAATATGAGCAAAGGCTTGAAATCACAGCGAAAAATGTCTGAATTGTGCTGCGGGAACCGAGTGGTTTCCGGCGAATATGGCGTGTTTAGAGGGGTTTATAGGCGCGGTCGTGATACACGAGGGTCGGACTTGGCGGCCCGAGACGAACCGCCTCCACCGCGCCGATGACGACATTGTGGGAGCCCACCGCGCGCGTCTCGATGGTGCGGCAATCAAACGCAATTACGGCCGAGGCCAATACCGGAGAGCCGGTCTTGAGCGTCACCCATTGGCCTTGGCTGAACCGCTCCCCCAGATGGACCCCGCTCCTGCCGGCAAACAGATCGGCAAGCTTCTCTTCGCTGGCGGGCAGCGTATTGATGCAGAACACGCCGTTCTGGGCCAATAACGGCGCCGAATTGCTGCGCCGATTGAGACAGACCAAAAGCGTCGGCGGCGCATCGGAAACCGAGCATACCGCGGTCGCGGTGAAACCCGATGTGCCGGCGAGGCCGGCGGTCGTGACCACATGCACGGCGGCGCCGAGACGCGCCATGGCCTCGCGAAACTCAAGTGGCGCAACCGTCGTCACCGGGCCCGGCGCCACGGCAGTGAAGGCGCCGTCCATGGCATCGTCGGGCCGCTGATCGATCCAGCTCATCGTCTCTGTGTCCCGTCCTACTCAGCCGCGCGGCGTTCTTCCGGCAATCCGGGATAGGCGACGTCATCCGGATTGAGCCATGCCGGATCGGTCCAACCATTCTCATCATATTCCGCCATGCATTGGTCGGCGAGTGCCGTCATTTGATCGAGCGTGCCGGAACCGCGCGCGTTCCACAGCGCCTGGATGCGGATGTCCTCGTGATTGCCGGCATAATTGCGCTCGTACAGCTCGTGCCGCCCGCCGAATTCGGTGCCGATCGCATCCCAAAGAAGCTTCATCACCTTGATGCGCTCCTTGTAATCGATGCCGTAGGAGCCGCGCACGTAGCGCGCCAAATAGCGGTCGATCGCCGGATTTTTAAAATCCTTAGTCGAGGACGGCAGATAAATGAGCGACGAGGCGACGATCTTGTCGACGATTTCCTTGACGCGCCCATAAGCGTCGCCGGCGAACACCCGATAGCTCGACCCCGATTGCAGGTTCGGCAGCACCGCGCCGTTGACCCATGGCGTCGGGTTCATCGCCATCGCATCGGTCAGCGCCCAGAACAAATGGCGCCAAGCGATGACTTCGCCGAGCATCGCCTGATTGCCGCGGAATTCATCGGAACCGGCGACCCGCAGCGCCTTGGCGAGAATGCCCGCCAGAAAGTCGAGCTTCACCGCAAGTCGGGTGCAGCCCTGGAACTGATAGCCGGCCAAGAAACCGGATTGTGGAAAGAAGACCTTCAGCTTTTCCAGGTCGCGATGCAGCAACACGTCTTCCCAGGGAATGAAGACGTTATCGAAGACGAAGATCGCGTCGTTCTCGTCGAAGCGCGATGACAGCGGATAGTCGAACGGCGTTCCCATGACGCTGGCCGTCATCTCATAGGACGTGCGGCAGAATAATTTCACGCCCGGCGCGTTCATCGGCGCGATGAACATGACCGCCAGATCGGTATCGTGAAGCGGCACCGCGGCGTTCTGGCCGAGAAAGTTGTAATGCGTCAACGCCGACGAGGTCGCCACCACCTTGGCGCCGGAGATATAGATTCCCGCGTCGGTTTCCTTCTGAATGGTGATGAAGACGTCCTTGACCTGGTCGACCGGCTTTGCCCGGTCCACCGGCGGATTGACAATGGCGTGGTTCATGAACAGCACGTGCTCTTGCGCGCGCCGATACCAGGCTTTGGCGTTGTCGGCGAACTTGCCGTAAAAATCGTAATTGGCGCCAAGCGTATTCATCAAGGACGCCTTGTAATCCGGCGAGCGTCCCATCCAGCCGTAGGACATCCGCGCCCACGCTGCGATGGCATCACGCTGCGCCACCAAATCCTCGCGCGAATGGGCGACGCGAAAGAATTTGTGGGTGAAGCCCGCCGACCCGGTGTCGGTCGGGCTGGTCAATAGCGACTTCGTTTTTTCGGCATGCAGCGCGTCGTACAGCCGCGCAATCGAGCGCGCCGCATTGCGAAACGCTGGATGCGTGGTGACGTCCTTGACCCGCTCGCCGTAGATATAGACCTCGCGGCCGTCGCGAAGGCTTTCGATATATTCGGCGCCGGTGAACGGCCGGTTTTTATCGGCAATGGCGTCTTCGGATTTGACCCGGTCCATTGCGGTCACTCCCTGATCTGCGAGGGGCAGGCTTTCCCGCATGGGGTAGCCCGCGCCAGTGGTCACGGCAATACCGCCCTGCACCGACCCAAGCTGCGCCAGAAAACCCGCGGCGTTGCCGCGCCGGAGCACCCCTGTTAAGCCTAGCGACGCCGGTGGATTCGAACGATTGTCGGCTCAGGCAGCGATGCGGGGGCAGATAAGGCGCATGGAAGCCTTCTTGCAGCAGCTTATCAACGGCGTCACGCTCGGCGCGATCTGCGAGCCGAGCGTCGTCGGCTATTTGCCGCTTTCGCAACGATCAGCGCTCATGAGAACTTAGCAGCGCCAAGCTGGCTTCACAGCCGAATTGATGGGGGTATCCAATGACACAATCCGACGGCTTGATGCCTTCCGGCAAGCTGCGGCGCGAAGCGCGCTTGATCGGCCTGTTGTTCGCCAGCACCACCAGCGTGATCGGCTCGGGCTGGCTCTTCGGCGCCTTCCATGCATCGCGCATCGCCGGGCCGCTGTCGATCTGGAGCTGGATCGTCGGCGCCGTAATCATCATGCTGATCGCACTGTGTTTCGCCGAGCTCGCCGCGCTGTTCCCGCGCGCCGGCGCGCTGGTCCATATGAGCCACGCGACTCACGGCGATGGCCTCGGGCGCATTTGGGGCTGGATGCTGTTTCTGGCCTATGTCCCGATCCCGGCCGTCGAAGCGGAGGCGATCGTCACATACGCCAACAACTACCTGCCCTATCTGATTCACGCGCATAGCGGTCTTCTGACGCCGATCGGCTTCCTCGTCTGCGTGTTGCTGCTCGGCCTTTTCGCGGTTTTGAACCTGCTCGCCGTGGGCATGCTGTTAAGATTCAACACCGCGGTCACCTGGTGGAAAATTGCGGTGCCTATTTTAACAATCATTGTGCTGATTGCCGCGAGCACCCACTGGGACGTCTGGTCCGCGGACAAAAACAGCTACCAAGTCTCCGGCATCTTTACCGCTTTGCCGTCGGCAGGCATCGTGTTCAGCTATCTCGGCTTCCGAACGGCGATCGACCTCGGCGGTGAAAGCTCCAACCCGTCCCGCCACATCCCGATGGCTGTGATCGGATCGGTGTTGATTTCTGCGATCATCTATATTTTTCTCCAGGTCGCATTCCTGATGGCACTGACGCCCACGGATTTGGCGCATGGCTGGGCCAACCTGAGCTTCGCCGGCCAGGCCGGGCCGTTTGCCGGTCTCGCCTCATCGCTCGGGCTCGGCTGGATGGCGACGCTGCTTTACATCGATGCCTACGTTTCGCCCGGCGGTACCGGCCTGATGTATCTGACCGGAGGCTCGCGCATACTCTATGCCGTCGGCGAGATGAATGGCGGGCCGCGCTGGCTGACGAATTTGAACGCGGCGAAGGCGCCGCTGCTCGCGGTGCTGGTGATGTGGGTCGTGGGCGTTCTGTTCCTGCTGCCCTTCCCGGCTTGGCAGCTTTTGGTGAACTACATCACCTCGATCACGGTGCTGACCTATGGACTCGGGCCGATCGTGCTCCTCGTCCTACGCCGCAATCAACCGGAACTGCGGCGGCCGTTCCGCTTGTGGGGTGCCGAGATCCTGGCCCCGCTCGCTTTCATCTGCAGCAATTGGATCATCTATTGGACGGGCTTTACGGTGAACACGTTTCTGTTCCTCCTGGTCGCGGGCGGCTTCGTGCTCTATGCCGTCTATTATCATTACATCGCCAAAAAGCCGGCAGAGGACTTCGGCTGGCGCTACATCGCCTGGCTCGTTCCCTGGTTCGGCGGCATGTGGGTGCTTTCCGCCTTGAGCGATATCGGCGGCGGTTTCGGGGTGCTGAACTTCTGGGTTGGCGTGATCGCCGTCGCGCTCTGGAGCCTTCTCGTCATCGCGCTCGCCCTGCGCTCGGCACTGCCCGCCGCGGAGACCGCCGAGATCATGATACGCATGGAAGAAACTGTGTAGCTGAAAATTGTTTGCGCAGCGTCAGCCGATTTTGCCGAGCACGGGAAAGGTATTCAGCAGCCAGAAGCTGACATCGCCGACGCTGCCGGTGAGAAAGGCGATTCCGGTGAGGACCAGCAGCCCACCCATTGCCTTCTCGACCAGCCGCAGATGAGCGCGAAAGCGGGCCAGAAAGACGGCGAATGGCTCCACGGCCAGCGCCGCGATCAAAAACGGCAGGCCGAGGCCGAGCGAATAGACCGCCAGTAGACCGGCGCCTTCCGCCACTCTTTCCTGCGATGCGGCGACCGCAAGAATGGCGGCGAGGATCGGTCCGATGCAGGGCGTCCAACCGAACGCGAAGGCGAGCCCCATCAGATAAGCGCCCCACAGGCCAACCGGCTTGGCGACGGCAAGCCGCTTCTCGCGCATCAGCCACGCCACCGGCGTCAGTCCGAGAAAGTGCAGTCCCATGACGATGATGACAACGCCCGCCAGGATCGCCAGTGGTTCGGAATAAAGCCGCAGTAGCGCGCCGATCTCGCTGGCGCTGGCGCCTAGCGCAACAAACACCGTCGAGAAGCCAAGCACGAACAGGCAGGCGGCGGCGAATGTCTCACGTCGCACTCGCGGCTGCGACTCGGCCTCGCCAAGCCGCTCCAGCGAAGTGCCGGTGAGATAGACGAGATAAGGCGGCACCAGCGGCAGCACGCAGGGCGACAGAAAGCTCAGCATTCCGGCAAGAAGTGCGGCCGCGATGGTGACGTTCATGGCGCATGACATGCACCCGGCGGCGTGGCGATTGCAAGGCGCACCCTGCCCCTCGCCGCAACGCGGAGAAACGTTATGATGCCGCATGCGCAACCTGATCACCGATGTCGCCGGGGTAAAGGTCGGCAATGCCGATGACCGCCGGCTCGGCTCCGGCTCGACCGTAGTCGTGTTCGACGAACCGGCGGTCGGCTCCGTCGACGTGCGCGGCGGTGGACCCGGCACGCGCGAAACCGCGCTCCTTGACCCAGCCCAGACGGTCGAGGGTATCGACGCCATTACGTTATCAGGCGGCTCGGCGTTCGGGCTCGATGCCGCCTCCGGCACGCAGGCTTGGCTGCGCGAGCAAGGCCGCGGCTTTGCCGTGCGTACCGCACGCGTGCCGATCGTACCGGCCGCGGTGCTGTTCGATCTCTTAAGCGGCGGCAACAAGGACTGGGGCCGTTTCCCGCCTTATCGCGATCTCGGTTATGCCGCGGCGGTCGACGCCAAGACGGACTTCGCGCTCGGCAGCGTCGGCGCCGGCTGCGGCGCAACCACGGTCAATTGCAAAGGCGGGCTCGGCTCTGCCTCCGCCCGAACGGCCGACGGCTGTACCGTGGGGGCGCTGGCTGCGGTCAACGCCGCGGGCAGCGTGATTGTCGGCGGCGGCCCGTGGTTCTGGGCGGCGCCGTTCGAGGTCGACGGCGAATATGGCGGGCGAGGCCTGCCGAATCCGTTTCCGCCGGGCGCGCTCGATTCCGTCACCAAAGGCAGCGCTCGCATCAGCACCACGCTGGTGGTGGTGGCAACCGACGCGATCCTGACCAAGGCGCAGGCCAAGCGCCTGGCCGTGATGGCGCAAACCGGCATGTCGCGCGCCATCTACCCGGTACACAGCCCGCTCGACGGCGACGTGCTGTTCACCGCCGCAACGGCGCGTCGGCCGTTGCCGGATACCGCCGTGGGAATGACGGAACTCGGGACGCTCGCCGCCAATGTTGTCGCCCGCGCCATTGCCCGGGGCGTCTATGACGCTCGATCATGGCCCGGCGCGATGCCGAGCTGGCAGGATCAATTCGGTCGTTAACGCAGCGCGTCTTACGGCTTCGCCACGGTTAAGCCGCCGCGGAAACCACAACTGGATTCTCCACCGGTCGGAGACTTGTTTTTATTGACTCGCTTGCCGATTGCGCCTTCACTTTGTGAGGGTCGGGACGGGTCGGTTTGGTAGATCTGCGGCGGAGGGTTCGATGCGCGTCATTGTTATCGCCTTTGCGGCGTTGCTTACGGTAGCTCTTGCGGCCTTTGGCGTCGTCGCCGCACACAAGACGCCAGCATCGCTCGTGGCACTTGTCCAACACATCATGTCGCCAGCGCAGGCGACAACGGCACAGGCGACAACGGCACAGGCAACCTCAGCGCCGGCGGCCACCGCCGCCGATGCGCCGTCCGCCGCTCAAGTCCCCGTCGTCAAAGTGTCAGAGACAACCGGTTCGGCTGAGCGTCCCGCGCCGGTAGCCGCACCGGCTCCGCTTGTCGTGGCACAGAGTTCGGCAGCAGCGCCACCTGCACCCACTCCGGCTCCAGCACCGACGCCGGCTCCGGCCGCCGCGAGTGCTTCAAGCACGCCGTGGCCGACCACGCTTCCCGAGTGCCACAATCCCGACGCGCTCGGCATGTCGCGCATCGTTCAGATCGACACCACCGGAGGGCCGGCCTTCGGCACCGAGCATTTCAAGCAATACGACTTCCTGCGCGAGAAGGAAGTCGTGCTGACCTTCGACGACGGTCCGTGGCCTGAAAATACTCCGATGGTGCTCAAGGCGTTGCAGGACAATTGCGTGCGCGCGACCTTCTTCGAGATCGGCGAGCACGCCACCTGGGCCCCGCAGCTCACCAAGCAATTGGTCGACGCCGGAATGACGGTCGGCAGCCATACCTGGTCGCACAAGGATCTGGCGAGAAATCCCTACGCCAAGGACATCGAGCAGGCGAAGCAAGAAATCGAAATGGGCGTAAGCGCCGTGCATATGGCGGCCGCCGGCGGCCCGATCGCGCCGTTCTTCCGTTTTCCCGATCTGCAGATGCCGGCCGACCTGATCGCCTATCTCGGCACGCGCAACATTGCCACCTTCTCGACCGACATTGACACTTTCGATTTCAAGATTCACAAGCCGGAGGACGTGGTCAAATCGGTGATGACCAAGCTCGCCAAGAACGGCAAAGGCATCCTGCTGATGCATGATTTCCAGCACGGCACCGCGGAAGCGATGCCCGAGATCCTGCATCAGCTGCATCTGGCCGGTTACAAAGTCGTCGGCATGGTGCCGAAATTCGCGGTGACGACGATCCCAAAATACGACGACATGGTGCGGGCGGACGACAAATACTCCTCCAGCAACAATACGCGGCCTGAGAACAGCGTCATCAAGACGATCAGCAATTAGCCGTTGATTTCAAAAAGGCCTGCCCCCGGACTCGATCCGGGAGGATGGGCGATTTTTTCTAAAAGGGCGTGTTCAAACGCAACTTTAAAGGCCGACTTCTCGGCCTATCAGAAACGTTTCCAGCCTCACCACAACTCAACGCCACCGCTCTCATTTAAGGATTCCTCAAGGCCGTCAGGCCTAGCGTGGGCGCAAGCACGCGCAAAGTTTGAGCCTGGATGTCCCTGTACGAGATTTCGCCCAATTGCAGCCCCGGCCCCAAGCTGGCGCGATCGGTGCAGCTCGTTTGCTTCGCGCTGGTCCTGGCGCACGCGGAGTATCTCGCCGTCTCATACTTCAAAGGCACCTGGCTTGTGGCCCGGGACGGCAGTGGTGTGCCTGCTGATTTCGTCAATGTCTGGGCCGCGGGCCGGCTCGCACTCATCGGTCATGCCGCCACCGCCTACGATTGGCCTGCCCACAAACTGGTCGAGGTAAGCGCGGTCGGCCATCCGTTCGACGGCTATTACGTCTGGAACTATCCGCCGACATTCCTGTTCGCCGCTGCGGCCCTATCGGTGTTGCCTTATGTGACCGCCTGCCTGGTCTGGGTTTCCGGCACCTTCGTCGCGTATCTCGTGGCCATCCGGAGCATTATCGGCGACCGCGTCGGATATCTGCTCGCCGCCGCGTTTCCCGCTGTACTGTCCAACTTCATTGACGGCCAGAATGGCTTTCTCACCGCAAGTCTGTTCGGCGGCACGCTCATACTCTTGGAGCAGCGGCCGGTTTTAGCCGGCGTGCTGCTCGGACTGCTCACCTTCAAGCCGCATCTCGGTTTGCTATTTCCTATCGCGCTACTGGCGGGCGGACATTGGCGCGTGTGTATCACGGCTGCGATAGTTGCCGTGCTGATGGCCACTGCGGCATGGCTCGCATTCGGCGGCGAAAGCTGGCTCGCCTTCTTTGCCGATATCGGCCGCTCCTCCCAAGCCTTCCTCGCCAAAGACCAGGCGGACTGGAGCAAGCTGCAGACGGCGTTCGGACTGACGCGCATGCTCGGCGGCAGCGAAGCCCTTGCATGGACGCTGCAGGCGGCGCTGGCGCTTGCTGTCGCGCTTGCAGTCGCCGTACTTTGGCGCAGCCGCGCTGAGTTCGAAATCAAGGCAGCGGCGCTCGGCACCGGAGCAATGCTGGCAACGCCGTATCTCTTTATCTACGATCTCGTGGTGCTGGGAGTGCCGCTTGCCTTTCTATTTCGCCTCGGTCAAACGCGCGGATTTCTGGCTCATGAAATGGCCGGCATCGGTTTGGCGTGCTTGCTGATACTGACTTTCCCCTTCGTCGATGCGCCGGTCGGCTTCGCCGCAGTTCTCGTCGTCGCGGCCCTGATCGCCCGCCGCGTTTTGACAATGCCGCGATGAGCGGACAATCTTCGGCGCGCGCGGTCACTAACATTCGGCTTAAACCGCTCCGAGCGCGCTAGCCAAAGCGCTCGGAAGAATAGGGCGCCGGATCGCAGAACGGCGTGGCGCCGGTCATCAGCTCAGCGATAAGCCGGCCGGTCGCCGGTCCGAGCGTCAAACCCCAATGCGCGTGCCCGCAAGCGAGCCATAGTCCAGGCAGCTTCGGCGCGCGGCCGATCACCGGACGGGAATCGGCAAAGCACGGCCTGGCGCCAAGCCAAGTCTTGTCTCCAAAAGTCTTCCCGCCGAAAGGCTGGGCCTCGACCGTCTCGCCGAGGGGAAATAGCTGGCGCGCAGCCGGCAACAGACGGTCGAACTGCACCGGGGTCGCCGGCGCGTCGCGGGGGGCGAACTCGATACCGGTGGTGAGCCGGATGCCCTGCTCCATCGGCGTTATGACATAGCCGTTCTCGGCATCGAGCACCGGGCGAACGAGCCCAGCATTGCCTTGCGGGCGATAGTGCCGATGGTAGCCACGTTTGGCGGCGAGCGGCAGTTTCAGGCCGAGCGGATCGAGCACGTCGGAGAGCCACGGCCCCAGAGCGATCACGACCTCGGCGGCGTCGAGCGGTCCGGCGTCGGTTTCGACCCGCCACCGCGCTCCGTTACGATGCAGCGTGCGCGCGTCACCGGCAAACGACAAGCCGCCAAGCGCCTTAAAGCGCGCCGCATAAGCGCGGGTTACCGCCAGCGGATTGCTCACGCTCACCGCGCCGGTCCAGTGCACCGCGTGACGAAAGACCGGATTAAGCGACGGCTCGAGCGCGCGCGCCGCACCGGCGTCCATCGTCACATTGGCGATGCCAAAGCTCGCGGCAACATCGAGCTCGCGCTTTGCGCCTGCAAACGCGCGGTCGCTGCGATAAATCTTCAGCCAGCCGGTGCGGCGGAAATATTTCTCCGCCCCCGCTTCGGCCGCCAGCGTCTCGTGCTCGGCGACCGCCCGGGCGAACAACGGCCGCATTGCCCGCGCTGTCGCGATGAGCCGCTCCGGCCGCGACGCGGCACGGAAGGCGGCGAGCCACGGCGCGATTTTGGGCAAAAACGTCAGATGATAATTGGCGATCGGCGAGCGCTTGAACGCAATTGCAAGAAGGGTCGCCCAGTCCGACGGGAAGGCGGCCGGAAAAACGGTGTTGCCCTCGATAATGCCGGCATTGCCGTAGGAGGTCGCCTCGCCGGCGCCGCCCCGGTCGACCAGCGCGACCGACAAGCCCCGCTTGGCCAGATGCAGCGCGACTGAGGTGCCGACAATCCCGGCCCCGAGGACGATGATATCGGTGCGCGCCACGAAACCTCCGCTGCGATGCCAGAGATCTGGCGAGCCGCGCCGCCGCCGGCAAGCGGCCCCACGGGGCGCCCTACCGGACGGCGGGCTTGCGTTGCCCGCCTCGGACCAGCGTGTTAGCAGAACCGCTAAGCCCGGAGAAAGCCGTGCCCCGCCCGCTCATCATCGCTCCCTCGATCCTCGCCGCCGATTTCGCGAAATTGGGCGAGGAAGTGCGCGCGGTCGACGCCGCCGGCGCCGATTGGATCCATGTCGACGTCATGGACGGCCATTTCGTGCCGAACATTTCTATCGGGCCTGACATCGTCAAGGCGATCCGGCCGCACACCAAAAAGCCGCTCGACGTTCACCTGATGATCGCGCCGTGCGATCCTTATCTCGAAGCCTTCGCCAAGGCCGGCTCCGACCACATCACCGTGCATGTCGAGGCCGGCCCGCATATCCACCGATCGCTGCAGGCGATCCGCGCGCTCGGCAAGAAGGCCGGTGTCACCCTCAATCCCGGCACCTCTGAGACCACGATCGAGCACGTCATCGATCTGGTCGACATCATTCTCGTCATGTCGGTCAATCCGGGATTCGGCGGCCAGAAATTCATCGCCGACGCGCTTGGCAAAGTCCGCAATTTGCGCACCATGGCTGGCGGACGACCGATCGACATCGAGATCGACGGCGGCATTACGCCTGAGGTCGCATCCGAAGCGGCACGCGCCGGCGCCAATGCCTTCGTTGCCGGCTCGGCGGTGTTCAAGGACAAGACGTCGGAGAGCTATCGGACGAATATCGCCGCGATCCGCAACGCGGCGGCGCTGGCGCGCGGAGAAGCAGCGTGACCATCCCCCGCTATAGCCGTCCGCAGATGGTCGCGATCTGGACGCCGGAAACGCGCTTTCGCATCTGGTTCGAGATCGAGGCGCACGCCGCCAGCGCCATGGCCGAGCTTGGCATGATCCCCAGGTCCGCGGCCGAGACGATCTGGGAAAAAGGCAACGCCGCGAAATTCGACCCCGCGCGCATCGACGAGATCGAGCGCGTCACCAAGCACGACGTCATCGCGTTCCTCACTCATCTCGCCGAAATCGTCGGTCCCGACGCGCGCTTCGTCCACATGGGTATGACCTCATCGGACGTGCTGGATACTTGCCTGAACGTCCAGCTCGTGCGCGCGGCCGACATTCTCATCGCCGACGTCGACGCGCTCAATGCCGCGCTGGAACGCCGCGCCCGCGAATATAAATTCACCCCGACCATCGGCCGTTCGCACGGCATCCATGCCGAACCGACGACGTTCGGCCTGAAGCTCGCTGTTGCCTTCGCCGAATTTTCCCGCGCCAGGCGGCGCCTGAAAGCGGCCCGCAAGGAGATCGCCACCTGCGCGATTTCGGGTGCGGTCGGCACCTTCGCGCAGGTCGATCCGCGCGTCGAAGCCTATGTCGCGGAAAAGATGGGACTCGCGGTTGAGCCGGTCTCGACCCAGGTCATCCCGCGCGACCGCCATGCCATGTATTTCGCCACCCTCGGCGTCGTCGCTGCCTCGATCGAGCGGCTGGCGACCGAAATCCGCCATCTACAGCGCACCGAAGTTCTGGAGGCCGAGGAATTCTTCTCCGAGGGCCAGAAGGGCTCCTCGGCAATGCCGCATAAGCGCAATCCCGTATTGTCGGAAAACCTGGTCGGGCTCGCCCGCATGGTGCGCGCCTATGTAACGCCGGCGCTGGAGGACGTCGCGCTATGGCACGAGCGCGATATTTCGCATTCCTCGGTCGAGCGCATGATCGGGCCGGATGCGACGGTCACGCTCGACTTCGCGCTCAACCGGCTTGCCGGGATCGTCGACAAGCTCGTCGTTTATCCCGACACGATGCGCAGGAACCTCGACAAGCTAGGCGGGCTGGTACATTCGCAGCGCGTATTGCTGGCGCTGGCGCAGAAAGGCGCTGCGCGCGAGGACGCCTATCGGCTGGTGCAACGCAACGCCATGAAGGTCTGGGCCGGCAGCGGCGATTTCCTCACGCTGCTGAAGGCCGACCCCGACATACGCAAATATTTGAGCGAGGCGGAAATCGCCGCAAATTTCGATCTCGATTTCCATATGACGCAAGTCGATACCATCTTCGCCCGCGTTTTCGGCAAGCCATGACAACCCTGAACGCCGTTAACCATATTTATTTCGTCTCTTCGGGCTGCCAGCGGGGCTTTTGATCGCCTTGCCCGACTCGTCGGTGTGACGTAGGTTCGTGCAACCATTCGGGGAGAGGATCATGAGCCGTCTGGTACGCAAACCGAAATTACCCGAGGTGCAGGCGCAACCGGCGCAAGCGTCCGACTTCGGCGGCATGTTCCAACCGCGCGTCCAGGCGGTCGCGACCGTGGGCCAACCGGGCGACGATTATCTGACCCGGATGGTGAAATATATTCCGGCCGAGATCGTCGGCTGTTCGATGCTGGTCAATTCCATCCTGGCGCAGGCCGTCGCGTCTGGTAACGGGACTGCGACCATGGCGGGGCTCTCGGTCACCACCATTGCGGCCGGCGCTTTGCTGGTCGGATTGATTCTGACGCCCCTGTTCTGCTGGTACGTGCGCGAGGACGGCGATGCCTGGCTCGTCAACGCGATCGTCTCGACAATTGCTTTCCCGTTCTGGGCCTATCTGATGGGCGCGGTCGCCTTCGCCAGATTCCATGATGGCAACCTCGCGGCCATCCTGATCCTGGCCTTCACCGCGGTAAGCGGCCTGGTCGCGCCGGTGCCCGAGCGGTCGCTTGCGGCCGAACAGCAGGTCGCGAACTCCAAGGAGGGTCCGCGTCTGGTCGAAGGCCTCAAGGGCTGAGAAGAAATTCCCTGCTTTTGGCGTTGCCTCCCCCGAAATGGGGTGGTGAGTTCAAGCGATGGCATCGCGCGAAAAAATTCTGATGTTCGATTCGGGTCTAGGCGGCCTCACCGTCTATCGTGAGGTCGCGGCGGCGCGCCCGCAAGCGGATTACATCTACGTTGCCGACGATGCGGCCTTTCCCTATGGCGCGATCGAAGAAACCGCGCTCGTCGCCCGTGTCGTCGCGTTAATGGGCGAACTGATCGACGCACATCGGCCCGATCTCGTCGTCATTCCCTGCAACACCGCTTCCACCATCGTGCTGCCGGAGCTGCGCAAGAAATTCGCGCTGCGGTTTGTCGGCACGGTCCCGGCGATCAAGCCGGCTTGCGCCGCTTCGGTCACGCGCCGCGTCTCGGTGCTCGGCACCGAGGCGACGGTGCGGCGCGAATATACCCGCGCGCTTATTCGCGACTATGCCGGCGATTGTCAGGTCACGCTGGTCGGTTCGAAGCATCTCGCAAGCTACGCCGAGGACGATCTCGCCGGCACGCCGGTCAGCGATGCCGCGCTGCGTGAGGAAATAGCGCCTGCTTTTGTCGATGATGGCAAACTCACCGACACGATTGTGCTGGCCTGCACGCATTACCCGCTGCTGCTTGAGCGCCTGCACAAGCTCGCGTCGTGGCCGGTCAATTTCATCGATCCGGCGCCGGCGATCGCCCGGCGAGTTAGCGAGCTGCTCGGCCCGTCGTCCCCGTCCGGCGTTCCGGGCTCCACAATCGCGATCTTCACGTCAGGGCGTCCGCGCCATGGCCTGCTAACGCGCTTCGGCATTCGGCCGGACGAATCCACCGCGGCGGCCGCCGTTAGTGGCTAGGTTCTGCCTAATTTCAAATCAAACCCTGCTTCCAATATCGCCTTTTACTTCGCCCGCCATCCTGCAACGCTATTTGCAGTGGCCGATGTCGGGAAGATTGCGAGCATGGTTCCGCCGTGCGGAATATGCTCGAACAGGCGGAGATGACCCATGACGATCGCCATTCCAACGCAGCACGCGGCGGCGCAGCCGAACCGCTGGAATCAGCTCATCCTCGGCATCGTCGCCATGATGGCGATCTCTAGTCCGCAATATGTTTGGACGCTGTTCACCGGCCCCTTCAACCAAAAGCTCGGCACCACGCTTGCCGAGGTGCAATGGACCGTTTCGTTGCTGGTGATCCTGCAAACCTGGTTCTCGCCGTTCCAGGCCTATCTGGTCGACCGCTTCGGCCCGCGCCTGCTGATCTCGATCGGAGCGTTCCTCAGCGGCGGCAGCTGGGTGCTGGCCGCATACGCCAGCAATGTGTGGGCGCTGTACCTCACCTACGGCGTCATCGGCGGTTTCGGTACCGGCATCATTTATGTCGGCATCGTCGGGCTGATGGTCCGCTGGTTTCCGGACCGCCGCGGCCTGGCCGCCGGATTAGCCGCTGCCGGTTATGGCTTCGGTGCGGTTTTCACCAGCTTCCCGATCGACGCTATGATCAAAAGCTCCGGTTACGCCCAAACCCTGATCGTCTGGGGCCTGATCCAAGGGGCTATCGGCATCTTGGCCGCCCAAGGCTTACGCCTGCCGCCGGACGATTTCGCGGCGCCCGGCGCCACGCCCGTTGCCGCCACAGTGCCACAGACGCACCGCAGCTACACACCGGCCGAAATGCTCAAAAGTCCGGTCTTCTACCTGCTTTTCGTGATGATGAGCATGATGTCGACCTCGGGCCTCATGGTCGTGTTCAATGTCGGACCCTTCGCCAAGGATTTCGGCGTCGCCAATCTCCCGGTTCTCGGCATGGCGGCGCTGCCGCTTTCGCTGACGCTGTCGCGTTTCACCAATGGGCTGACCCGGCCGTTCTTCGGCTGGGTTTCCGACCGGATCGGCCGTGAACCGACCATGGCGCTCGCCTTCGCGCTGGAGTGCGCCGCCATTCTGGTCCTGTTCGCTTATATCCATCAGCCGGCGTTGTTTGTCGTGCTCAGCGGACTGGTGTTTTTCGGCTGGGGCGAGATTTTTTCGCTGTTTCCATCGACGCTGACCGACACGTTCGGGTCGAAATACGCCGCCACCAATTACGGCTTTCTCTATATCGCGCAGGGGGTCGGTTCTATCCTCGCCGGCCCCGCGGCAGCGTTCCTGAAGCAGCAAACCGGAAGCTGGACGGCGGTCTTCATCGTAGTGGCGGTGCTTGACGCGGTCACCGCGCTCCTTGCGATCACGGCGTTACGCAGCCTGCGCCGGAAACACCTTGCCGCCAGCTAACCGGCCTGCCCGGCCCAGGCGGTTTGACACACCGGGACTTTCGCCCTAAACACCGCGCACTTCGCGGGCCGTAATGGCCCGCGCAGTGTTTCGCGACCCGTGGTTTTGGGCCGGCGCTTCGGTTCAAAACCTGTCGGTTCCGTGCCAAAGGCCGGAACAGGAGGAGGGCGCGATCCTCAGCAGACAAACCAGCGAGGACGCGAATGACCAAGCGCCACGAGGCGAAGTACAAGATCGACCGGCGGATGGGCCAGAATATCTGGGGCCGTCCGAAGTCTCCCATCAACAAGCGCGAATACGGCCCCGGCCAGCACGGCCAGCGCCGCAAGGGCAAGCTGTCGGATTACGGCGTGCAGCTACGCGCCAAGCAGAAGCTCAAGGGCTATTACGCCAATATGTCGGAGCGTCACTTCCACGGCATCTACGACGAAGCCCGCCGGCTGAAAGGCGATACCGGCGCCCATATGATCGGCTTGCTCGAGCGCCGGCTCGATACCATGATCTATCGGGCCAAATTCGTCCCCACCGTTTTCGCCGCACGGCAATTCATCAGCCACGGCCATATCAAGGTGAACGGCAGGCGCGTGACGGTCTCCAGCTACCGGGTCAAGGTCGGCGAGCTTATCGAGGTCAGGGAAAAATCGAAGCAACTTGCTTTGGTGCTGGAAGCCAACGCGCTCGGCGAGCGTGACGTGCCCGATTATGTCGAGGTCGACCACTCGCAGCAGACGGCCAAATTAAGCCGCATCCCGATCCCCTCCGACGTGCCCTATCCGGTGCAGATGGAGCCGCATCTGGTCGTCGAGTATTACTCGCGCTGAATATGGGCGCGGCGGGGATTGCCCGGCGCGCTATTTATAAACGCCAGGATCGGGGGGGCCGGGCGGGGCCGGCTGGCCCGTGCTCGGAGCCCTGGACGTATGCGCCGCGGGCACGGGTTTTCCGTGCTTGCTTTTCTTGGTTGCAGCCTGCGCGGCATCGGCGGCCGCAACCGCGACGGCGGCGGTCAAGGTGAGCGCCATGCCGCGCTTGAGCACCGCCGTAAGAGCCATTGATCTGATGGACACAAGAGCCTCCGGGCTGCCCCAGCGGGACATACACCGAAGGCGCTAAGCTTATTCCACAGCCGAAAACGGCGGACGGCGGTGGCGGCTACGAGGCGGCGGCGCTTTCCTTCACCACAACGCCGCGCTCCTTCAAGAGCGACTGCAACTCGCCGGCCTGGAACATCTCGCGCACGATATCGCAGCCGCCGACGAATTCGCCTTTGACGTAGAGCTGCGGAATGGTCGGCCAGTTCGAATAAGATTTGATGCCGTTACGCAGATCGTCGTTTTCCAGAACGTTGAGCCCTTTATAGGCCACGCCCAGATAATCCAGGATCTGCACTAACTGCCCGGAAAACCCGCACATCGGGAATTGCGGCGTGCCCTTCATGAACAGCACGACCTCGTTGGCCTTCACCTCATTGTCGATGAATTGATCGATGGACATGGAAGATCACCCTTGGCCTTGCGGCGCCTGAGTCCGCGCTGAGTCTCGCTTTGTCTTACTGCAATATATGTACCGCAAGACGCTGGCAAAGCCCAAATCGGCGTCAAGCCTTTCGGCGCTAAGCCTTCCTGTTCGAAGGGCCCGCGAAAGCACGTCTGTTTCAGGATTCGGCCGCGCGGGAGAATGGACGCGCCGGTAGGCCGCCGTCACGGTGTTCCGGTCTGCAAGGCGAGCGCGTGCAGCTTGCCGCCCATCTCGGCCTTGAGCGCCTCATAGACGATCTGGTGCTGCTGGACCCGCGATTTGCCGCGGAACGACTCGGCGATGACCGTTGCCTTATAGTGATCGCCGTCGCCGGCGAGGTCCTGGATCGTCACCTTGGCGTCCGGAATGCACGTTTTGATCAAACGTTCGATGTCGCTTGCCGCCATGGCCATACGATCCACCTCCACGTGCTTCGCCCGACACTTTGCGGCTTATCAGATCGGCCGATAAGAGCAAACCCGTTCGCGGGCGGCGGCAAACTTGGGCGACTGCCGCAAACTTTGTCGGCATTGCTGTCCTGCCCCACTATTGGCGTAGTTCACGGGGCACTCACGACATTCGCCCGAGGAACTGCGAGGTTCGCGGAAAATAACCGCTTCGCAGGCAAAATGGCTTGCCGCGCGGCGCTGGCGGTGATTTCTGTCGTGGCGGTCGGCTTGGCTTCGGGATGGCGCAGCAGCCGACGGCGGCCCAGACGAGCGCCATTCGCGCCAATTGCCGCTCCGACTTCACGGCGAATTGCTCGGGCGTGCCGCCAGGCGGCAAGGATGCGCTCGAATGCCTCAAGCGCAATCTGGGCAAGCTTTCAGGGGGGTGCCAAGCCGCAGTCAGTGCAATATCGCCGCCAGCCGCCCCGGTGGCGGTGGCGCCCTCGGCTCCGGCTGCCAGCACGCCGCCTGCCGCAGGGCCGGCCCCGGCTCCAAAGGTGGTGGCTCGGCCTCCGGGCGCCGGCGCCGCCGCCAGTGGCCATGGTGCCTGCGGCACCCGCGGCGCCGCCCTTGGTATTGCGACCGAGGCTGCCGCAGCGGCGCATATTCATCATGGGGATTTGCCGCGGCGATGCCCTGAGACTGTGTGCCGGCCTGCCGCCCATCAGCCCCGCCGTCCTCGACTGCCTCGCGGTCAAAGCCGCGAGCCTGTCGCCGACCTATTATGAGGCTCTGGTGCGGGTCAGCCGGCCGTAACTGCCCCCGCCATATAGGCGGGCAACCAGGCCTCGAACCGATGCTTTAGGTCGTGGACGGGCAATGGCCGCTCGCCGTCGACCGCGAGGACGGCGCCACCGGTGGCGCCGAGCCGCAACACCGGCACATCAGCGGATTTGGCACGCTGCATGATGGCGTTAGCGTCTTTTGCCGTCACGACATAACGCGCCTGATCTTCACCGAACCAGAAGGCGTGCGCGGGAAGCCCTGCGGTGCCTTCCAGCACGGCGCCGATTCCCGACGCCATCGCCATTTCGGCCACAGCGACGAGCAGTCCGCCGTCAGACACGTCGTGCACCGCCGTCACCAAGCCATCGTGAATCAGCTGGCGTACGAAATCACCATGACGGCGTTCGGCGGCAAGGTCGACCGGCGGCGGCGCACCCTCCTCGCGACCGCATAGGTCGCGCAGATAGATCGATTGGCCGAGCCAGCCGCGGCTTTCGCCGACCAAGAGAATGGCTTCGCCTTCGGCCTTAAAGGAAAGCGTCATCGATTTGGTGAAGTCGTCGATGAGTCCGACGCCACCGATGGTCGGCGTCGGCAGGATCGCCCGGCCATTTGTTTCGTTGTAGAGCGAGACATTGCCGGACACGACCGGAAAATCCAGCGCGCGGCAGGCTTCGCCGATGCCCCGCACGCAGCCGACGAACTGGCCCATGATCTCCGGTCGTTCCGGATTGCCGAAATTGAGGTTGTCGGTCAGCGCCAAGGGACGCGCGCCGACCGCAGTGAGATTGCGCCAGGCTTCGGCCACGGCCTGAGCGCCGCCGACAAACGAGTCGGCCTCGCAATAGCGCGGCGTTACGTCGGCGGTGAGCGCCAACGCTTTGGGACCTTCATTGATGCGCACGACCGCGGCATCACCGCCAGGCCGCTGCACGGTATTGCCGAGAATGACGTGATCGTACTGCTCCCACACCCAGCGTCGCGAGCACAGGTCCGGCGAGCCGATCAGCTTTTCCAACGCATCGGCCACCCGCATCGGCGCCGTCACCGACGCCGGATCGATAATCGGCCGCCGCTTGCCCTCGATGAAATGCCGGCGATAGACCGGCGCTTCGTCGCCTAATTCCTTGATCGGCAAATCGGCCACTGGCGCGCCGCCATGGCGGACGACGAAACGTTTCGTCGGCGTGGTCTCGCCGATGACCGCGAAATCGAGCCCCCATTTGCGGAAAATCGCCTCGGCTTCTTTTTCCTTGTCAGGCTTGAGCACCATGAGCATGCGCTCCTGGCTCTCCGACAACATCATCTCGTAGGCGCTCATGGCGGTCTCGCGGCACGGCACATGATCGAGATCGAGCGTGACGCCGAGATCGCCCTTGGCGCCCATCTCGACCGCGGAACAGGTCAGCCCGGCAGCGCCCATGTCCTGAATGGCGATGACGCAGCCTTTGGCCATGATCTCGAGGCAGGCTTCGAGCAGCAGCTTTTCCGAGAACGGATCGCCGACCTGCACGGTCGGGCGCTTTTCCTCGGCATCGGCGCCGAACTCCGCCGAGGCCATGCTGGCGCCGTGAATGCCGTCGCGTCCGGTCTTCGAGCCGAGATAGACGACTGGCATGCCGACGCCGGACGCCGCGGAATAGAAGATCTTGTCTTTTTCGGCGAGGCCGACCGCCATGGCGTTGACGAGGATGTTGCCGTCGTAGCGGCGGTCGAAGCGTACCTCACCGCCGACGGTGGGCACGCCGAACGAATTGCCGTAGCCGCCGATGCCGGCGACGACGCCGGCAACGAGCGAACGCGTCCGGGGATGGTTGGGATCGCCGAACGACAGCGCGTTGAGGCAGGCAATCGGCCGCGCGCCCATAGTGAAAACGTCGCGTAGAATGCCGCCGACGCCGGTCGCCGCGCCTTGATAGGGCTCGATGAAGCTCGGATGATTGTGGCTCTCCATCTTGAACACGACAGCGAGCCCGTCGCCGATATCGATCACGCCGGCGTTTTCGCCCGGGCCCTGGATCACGCACCGGCCCGTGGTCGGCAGCGTGCGAAGGTGGATTTTCGACGATTTGTAGGAGCAATGCTCGTTCCACATCGCCGAGAAAATGCCGAGCTCGGTGAAGCTCGGCGCACGGCCGATCAGCTTGACGAGGCGCTCGTACTCCTCCGCCGTCAGGCCGTGCTCGGCGATCAATTCCGGCGTTATGGCAGGTTCGTTGGAAATCATATCAACTTTTCACGACTATCCATCCACTCTGAAAATCTCGCCTCCGTAACGCGAATTTCTTCAAAGGGATATTCTTTCAATAGACGAAAGCCACGTGGAACGCAGTCAACTCCATAGTCCTCTGCCTTGCATAAGTGATCGTCGGTTGCGATCGCGGTAATTGCGCAAATTATCGCGTCGATGTCGTCGTCATTCGTAAGGCAGGGCTCAATTTTTAATTTCCCGCACAGGGCCACGCAGGCCATTTCCCGCATCTTGGCCTTCTCCTTTTGCCGAGACTTATAACCTCCAGGAATGATCCGGAGTTTCTGCCAAGTCGCGGTTGGATAGGTTTCAAAAAGGTTTTCACCCAAAACTCCCGCAAATCCTGCTCGATTCGCAATTGCCGCAAAGCGTACAACGGGGGCTCCGATCCGATCAGCGAAGGGAGCCATAGCCCGCAGCTTTTTGTCGATGGGTCTCCGTGTCAATTCCCAGATTTCCTTTGCTGCCGGCGCCAATGGCAGGCCCTGGAGATCGATCGGAATATCTACCGCTATTGGACCAAGCTTCATACATCGCTCAAGATCGCCCGCCTCTTCGCGGACAACTGAGCCAAGTAGAGATGTCGTAGGCCGTTTCCGTGCAAAGGCTGAGTTACGAAGAAGAAATACTTCGGCGAGCTTTTTGCGGGATTCGATCGCAGCGAGGGACGTTTTCTTCGTCGTATATCCCGCCAGATCAAGACCAAATCCGATCACGCCACTCGTCCTAACTGATCCAATAGCCTGCGACCGTCAGTGCATGCATCCCGTCGCCGCTTCGGCGGTTTCCATGCCGAATTTAGCCTGATCTAGTGCATGAAAAGACGAAATAAAATACCAAGGCAAAGCGCCCAAGTGACGCCATTCATCCATTTGAGAATGTTGAGATCGTTCTCGATCTTATTGAAGCGCCCTTCATAGGCCGCAATTGCCTCCGCAGCCCTGCGCGCTTTGTCTTCTGGAGCCCCGGACGCGATGAAAGCGTCATAAACCTCTGAAATCATGGTCACCATTGCAACACCTCATTCAAAAGATAGTGATGCACCGAACGCTCGTCTATGGCCTCGTCAACGTATTCACGCCGCCAGCTTGAAGTGATCCACAAGCCCGGCGAACAGGCCGCGGCCGTCGGTCCGGCCCATTGCCGCTTCGACGTGGTTCTCCGGATGCGGCATCATGCCGAGCACGTTGCCGCGCTCGTTGATGATGCCGGCAATGGCGTTCATGGCGCCGTTGTGATTCCAGTTCGGGTCGACCATGCCGTCGGGCGACGAGTAGCGGAAGGCCACCCTACCCTCGCCTTCGAGTCTGGCGATGGTCTCGCCGTCGGCGATGTAATTGCCCTCGCCGTGGGCCACCGGCACGCGGATGACCTGGCCGGCATTGTAGCCGCGCGTGAACGGCGTATCGGAGCGCTCGACCCGCAGATAGACGTCACGGCAGATGAAGCGCAGTTGCGCGTTGCGCATCAACACGCCGGGCAGGAGCCCGGCCTCGCAGGCGATCTGAAAGCCGTTGCAGACCGCCAGCACCAGCCCGCCCTTGGCGGCGAAGCCGCGCACCGCGTCCATGATCGCCGAGCGCGCGGCAATGGCGCCACAGCGCAGATAGTCGCCATAGGAAAATCCGCCGGGAATGACGACGAGATCGGTGCCGGCAGGCAGCGCGGTCTCGGCGTGCCAGACCATCGCCGGCTCGTGCCCGGAAACAAGCCGCAAGGCGCGCGCCATGTCGCGCTCGCGATTGATACCGGGAAAGACGATGACGGCCGATTTCATCGGTTCGCGACTAGCTCCGTTGCCCTTCCCCGCGCGGGAAAGGGTGTCTATTGCCCGACGACCTCAATCCGATAATTCTCGATCACCATATTGGCGAGCAGTTTTTCCGCCGCGGTCTTAAGCGCTGCTTCCCCACCGCGGTCGGCGCCCTCGATTTCGATGTCGAAGACTTTGCCTTGGCGGACGCTGACGACCCCGCCGACGCCGAGCGACTTCAGCGCGCCCTCGATGGCCTTACCCTGCGGATCAAGGATGCCGGATTTCAGCGTAACGGTGACGCGGGCTTTCATGGTCACCTCATATGTACGAATCGCCGGGCTCGCAACCGAGCCCTTGCTCGTCCCCGCGAAGGAGGGACCCATTTTCAACCATAACCTTGGATTCCCGCTTGCGCGGGAATGAGCGGAGCGGGTCAATGCGTCGCCGCGCGTGCCTGCTCGAACAGCCGTCCATAACCGTCGATCCGCCCGCTTTCGCCGACGAGCCGCATCGCCGCCCAGAATGCCGCGGTCGCCGAGGACACCACCGGAATGTCATGGCGTGCCTCGAGCGGCGCGGCAACGCCGAGCGTGCGCAAGCCGCCGCAGGAGATCAGAATGGCCTCGGCGGGGCGCGCCTTGTCGGCATTGGCTTTGGCCACCGCTGTGTCGCTGAGCGAAATAATTTCTGCCTCGGTAATCTTATGCGGCGCGTTGAATTCGAGCAGGTTGAAACATTCCAGCGACAGCACATCGACGCCCGCGGCCTCCAACAGTTCCTTGAGCCGGCGGTTGACGACGTCGGTATAAGCGGTCGTGACCGCGACCCGCTCCGCGCCGACTTCGCGCAGTCCGTCGATCAGCGCCTGGCTCATGGTGCTCACCGGCAGCCCGGTGCGGGAGCGCAACTCCTCGAGCAAGCGGCTATGGGCCTCGGCGCCGCGGTAGAAGGTCAGCGATGTGCCGATGACCATGATCGCGTCGACGCCCTGCTGAGCCAGGTGTTCGGCGGCGGGGAGGATGCCGTTAAAGGCCGATTCATAGCCCTCGGGGGTGAGCGCGCGCACGCCGACGCCGCGCGGGATAAAGCGCACGCCCGGATACATGAGCGGGCCTTCGAACGGCACTTCGTCGGTCGCAAACGGTACGACGAGGCCGATGGTGACGTCGCGCGCGGTCATGTCAGCTCTTGACCAGGACGGGACCGGTGCCCTGCGGCCGCTCGCCCTCGTTCATGATGCCGAGCCGCTTGGCGACTTCGGTATAGGCCTCAAGCAGCCCGCCGAGATCGCGGCGGAAGCGGTCCTTGTCGAGCTTTTCGTTGGACTTGATGTCCCACAGCCGGCAGGAATCCGGGGAAATCTCGTCGGCCACGACGATCCGCATCAGATCGTTCTCCCACAGCCGGCCAGTCTCCATCTTGAAATCGACGAGGCGGATGCCGACGCCGAGAAACAAGCCGGAAAGGAAATCGTTGACGCGAATCGCGAGCGACATGATGTCGTCGATTTCCTGCGGCGTGGCCCAGCCGAACGCGGTGATGTGCTCTTCCGACACCATCGGATCATTGAGTTGGTCGTTCTTGTAATAGAACTCGATGATCGAGCGCGGCAATTGCGTGCCTTCCTCGATGCCGAGCCGTTGCGACAACTCGCCGGCGGCGACATTTCGCACCACGACTTCGAGAGGAATGATCTCGACTTCGCGAATCAACTGTTCGCGCATGTTGAGCCGTCGGATGAAATGAGTCGGAACCCCGATATCGTTCAAATGCTGAAACAGGTATTCGGAGATCCGGTTATTCAGCACCCCTTTGCCTTCAATCACCTGATGTTTTTTCGCGTTGAACGCGGTGGCGTCGTCCTTGAAATGCTGAATCAGCGTTCCAGGCTCGGGCCCTTCGTAAAGGACCTTCGCCTTGCCCTCATAAATGCGGCGACGACGGCTCATCGGAGTGTACCGGGGTTTGGTGAAGTCCATGGATGCCGTGGCTCCATATTTGATGTCGAGGTCCGCGGCGGCGGCGAAGGGCGCGCTGGGAACTTAAGCGACACGCGACTCAATTAAGCGGCCCATCCGCGTCACGAAAGCTAACCGAAGGTGAGGCGGAGTACAATCGGCATAGACCTGCGCGAGGCCTACCGCAACGCCGAATTATTCCGCCAAATGCGGTTGCCTTGACGCGCCACCCCCGATATGCAAGGCGGCAAGCGATCTGCCTGCTTGCGCAGGTTAGGCCAAGCTCCTCGCAGGTCGACAGCGCGTCCAAGCTTCGCGTCCAAGCTTTAAGTCGAGGGCCCTCCGAGGCGATCTCCATGACCACATTCGACAAGCGCGAAGAAGCTTTCGAGAAGCAATTTGCGCACGATGAGGAATTGAAATTCAAGGCCATCGCGCGGCGCAACAAAATGCTCGGCCTGTGGGCCGCGGAAAAACTCGGACTGAACGGTGCAGAAGCCGATAGCTATGCGCTGTCGGTGGTCATGACCGAATTCGAGCAGACCGGCGACCGCGACGTCGCCCACAAGATCCGTAAGGATTTCGACGCCAAGGGCGTCGCACAGTCGGACCACCAGATCGGCCGCAGCATGAACGAACTGATGGCCAAGGCGGTCGCCGACATCCAGGCCGGCCGCTAGCTAGTCGCACCGCGCATCCGTCACACCTCAACGAACGGAAAAACGACCATGGCCATCCCTGCATTCACGCTCGCCAGGCGCTTCCAAGCCGGAGAAACGGTATTCACTGGCTGGTGCGGCCTGCCCTATCCGCTCCTCGCCGAAACGCTGGCGCGCGAAGGGTTTCCGGCCGTGGCGGTCGAAAGTCAGCACGGCCTGTGGGACGTCGCCGGTATCCTCCACGCCGTGGCGGCGATCCGCCAGGGCGGCGCGGCACCCATGGTGCGTGTGCCGCTAAACGATTTCGCGCTGGTGAGCCGCGCACTGGATTTCGGCGCCGAAGGCATCATCGCGCCGATGATCAATACCGCGGCCGACGCTCGCGCCTTCGCGGCCGCGGCCAAATTCCCGCCGCTCGGCGAGCGCAGCTGGGGCCCGCACCGGGCTATGGCGCTCGGCGGTGTCTCCGACATGCCGACCTATCTACGCGAAGCCAACGACCACATTGTCACCTTCGCGATGATCGAGACCCGCGCGGCACTGCAGAATTTCGAGGCAATCATCAATACCCCGGGGATTGATGGCTTCTTCCTCGGCCCCTCGGACCTCTCCATCGCGCTGTCGGACGGCAAGACCGTGGACCCGTTGTCGAAGGAGGTCGACGGCCATCTCGATACGATGATCGCCGGCGCACAAAAGGCGAAGAAAATTCCCGGCGCCTATTCGACATCCGCCGAGCGTGCCGTGAATTTCGCCAAGCGCGGCGTCAGGTTCATCACGGTGTCTAGCGATCTCGCGATGTTCCGCGCCGGCGCGGCCGCGGCGATGAAGGTGCTCAAGGGCTAGCCGTTCGGCAGCATCCGCGACAGCGTGCGGTCGCGCCATATCCAGTGATGCATCAACGCGGCGGCTGCATGGATGCCGGCGAGGATCAAAAGCGCATCCGCCAGGTTGCGATGCAGCCACAATATGCTGCGGGCGAGATTACGGTCGGCCGGCCACGGCGAGCTTAATTCGAAAACTCCGAATACGGGCAGCGGGTGACCGCGCTTGAGCTGAACGATCATGCCGAGTACGGGCACCGCGAACAGCAGGCCGTAAAGGGCGGCGTGGCTCAATCTCGCCGCCAGCGTGGCGAGCGCGCCGAGCGGCGTCGTCTCCAACGGCGGCGGCGGATTGATCTGCCGCCATGCCAGCCGGATGAGCAAGAGTGCGATCACAATCTGCCCGAGCGTCATATGGACCAGAAGGCCGTATTGCCGAGGCGCGCCGCGCGGCAAGGCGTCGCCGAATTGGCCGAGAAGAAAGCCCACGATGACGAAGATCGCCGTGAGCCAATGCATGGCTTGCACGATCGCGCCATAGCGCGCTTTGGAATTGATCCATTGCATGGGCGTTTTGACCCTTAAGCCGCCGGCGAGCCGGTCCGTTCCCTAACTGCATCATCTCGATCAATTGATGGCCTGGTCGATGCGGAGAAGCACCGCCGCCATGTCATAATCGATGTCGCGGTCGGATATTCCGACCACCTTGTAATCATGGGCTTCGAGCCATTCACGCTTGCGCGTGCGGGCGGCAGCTGCAGCCGTGCTTTCATCGGCCGGCACAAGATCGATGACGATCCGCAGCGGGAACGAGACGAAGTCGCAGATGGCTTGGCCGACCGGCGTCTGGCGTTTGAAGCCGCGGCCGGCAAAACGCCGATCGTTGGTCAGCGCCGCCCAGAGCGCCCGTTCGGCGTCGGTCGGATTGCGGCGAAGAAGCCGCGCCAGGCCACGCACCGGTCCGCGTTCCTTCGGCACCCGGCCGTCGCCATGCTCGGCGAGCAAGGTCCGCAGCATTTCGGCCTCCTCGCCGTCGAGCACGCCGCCGCGGGCCGGCCCCTTGCGCCCCTCCGCAATCGCCATGATCACGCCATGCAAGGTCTGGATGTCCTGCTGCGTCGGCGCCATGCGGGTGAAGATATTGCGCAGGTTGATTTGCATGGTTTCGCGTTTGTCAGGCGGACGGAAGAACTCGACCTTTTCCAATTCCCGTTCGAGCGAGGCGAAAAAAGCCAGGAGCTGCTGTTTCGGCGCGCTCTTGGATTTCTGCGGCATCGCGAACGGCAGGCCGGTGCCGGCGAGCTTGAACCACTCGTAGCCCACGATCACGACGGCCTGCGCCAGATTGAGCGAGGCGAAAGCTGGATTGACCGGCAACGTGACAATGCGGTCGGCGAGCGCCACTTCGTCGTTTTCCAGCCCGTTGCGCTCGCGGCCGAAGACGAAGGCGACCGTCTCACCA
>JBARER010000027.1:0-2816 GCA_049796395.1 Xanthobacteraceae bacterium | reverse complement strand
TACCTTCGTCATTGCCGGGCTGATCCGGCAATCCACGCGGCGAAGGGGCTAAAACAAAAGTTCGGGTTGGCTGAGATCGCTTCATCTCAGCATGGACCGCCGGATCAAGTCCGGCGGTGACGAGGAGGCTATGTCGCTGTTTGAAATCGTTGGCAGGAACAACTCACCGCATCGCGGTGCGGCCGGAGGCGCCGGCGGGCGTCAGTGGTGGGAACGAGGGCAACGGCGTTCGCATGTCCGGCGGCAGCGGCGAGGACGATGCACTTGGCGCCTGCGCAGGCGGCGCGTCGGGCGGCCCGGCAGTGGGCGAGTCTGGATAACGCGTCTTCATCTCGCGCAGGAATGTTTCCAGCGTGTCGGCGGAGGCGGCGGCATGGGCAACGGACGCGAATTCGTCACCGCTCGTGCCAAGCGGCGCCGAGACGACGGCGAAGGCGTGCGAGTCCGGCGTCGTCGCCATCGCGGCTGCATAACGCTCGCGCAGCCGGCCGAGCCCGAGCTGGTCCTGGGCAATCGCGTAGCCGACTTCCGCCCGCATGATGTCGGTCTGCTCGTCGGCGTTAAGTGGGGTGAAATCCTTGTAGCGGTCGCCGAGCAAACGTTCGAGCTGTTCGGCGGATTCATCGTAGCGGTGCGCGGTCCACAAAATGTCGGACCGCAGCCGCAGCGCCGGACGGCCGGCGATGTCGGCGATCACTTCGAGCGCCACCTCATGGCGGCCGAGATCGGACAGCGCGCGCGCTTCGAGCAACAGCCGCTGGTCGCGCAGGTCGTTGGTCAGATTGGCGGTGCGGCTGGCGCGCAGCACGGCGAGCGCACGATCCGCCTTGCGGTCCATCAGATAGACCGCGGCGAGCCGCGTCGCCACGTCGGCGCGCGCAGCGCCGTCGAGGCGGTGATCGACCTGGTATTGCAAAAGATTGGCGGCCTGGTCGAGCAAATCGACCGACACCAGTCGGTCGGCCAGGCGGCGGATCATCTCGTCGCCGCGGGCGCCGATCGGGGCGAGCTCGCGGAAATCGTAAAACAACGACAGTGCATCGATCGCCGGCAAGCGGTCGCCCATGCCGGTCAAGAACAGCTGGTCGAACGTATGCTCCGCTTCGTCCTGAATCTGGTGCGTCAGCGCCGAATCCGGCCGCGCCGCCATGGCGCTGCGCATCGAATAGAAGGCATCGCGATAGCGGCCCTCCTCGGTATAGAGATGTGCCAGAACCTTGAGCGCTTCGATTTCGGTCTCATCGCCCCGCCATATGGTGGTGAGCGTCTCAAGCCGGGAGATGACGTCGTCGCGCTTGAGATCGCCGAGCGCATAGCGCAGCACGGTCTCGCGCAACTGGCCTTGCGCCGCCGCCGGACGATCCCAGGAATCCGCCGCCGTGCGGTATGCGGCGAGCGCGTCCTGCTTGCGGCCGAGCCCCTCGGCCAGCCGGCCCATCAGCACAGCGAGCGCGGGCTCCATAGTGTGCGGGATGCCGATGGTCTCGAAGTCGTTGAGGTCGTTGGAGGCGCCGTCGAAATCGCCGACCTCGATGGCCGAGCGCATGTCCTCCTTGAGCGCGGCGCGCTGCAATTCGACCGGCAGCGTCGCCAGCGCCGTCGCCATGGTCTTGAACGTGTCGCGCGCTCTGGTCCAGCGGCCCTGCTTGGCGTAAGCCAGCGCCCGCCACAGCGGTGCGTCGTGCTGATCGCCGACGCCAGGCTGGTCGAGATCGTTGAGCGCATCGTCCGGCCGGCCCATCATCGCTTCGGCAATCGCGCGCAGCACCAGCGCCGAGCCGGTCTCGCCGGAACTGCGCTGCGCGGCGACGGCAACATCGACCACGCCCTTGGCCTCCGGATACATGCCGCGCGCGATGTAAAACCGCGCCAGTTCCAGGCGCGGCACCCACCGGTGCGGCTCCGGCGTCGCGGCGGCAACAGTAATGAGATGCGCCTGGCGGTCGAAATACGCGCCCTCAAGGTCTTGGCCCCAGCTCCCCGAATCGAACAACCCCGCGCTCAGGCCGGCCCCGTGCAGCAGCGTTTGCATCGGCGCCGACAAGGTCAGTCCGGACGGTCGGGCGACGACGACCTTGTCCGCGGCAAGCTTCACCGTCAGATCGTCGGCGAGCGGCGCAATAACCACGCCCTGGGTCGACGTCAGCGCGTGAAATTCGACGAAATCCTGTTCCTCGATCAGCCCGCGCGTTGGCGACAGGGCGGTGACGACAAAGAGCTTGTCGCCCTCTTCTGGGTCGTCGATCTGATGCACCTGCTGCACGCCCGCAAACGGGATGGTGACGCTGGCCTGATTTGGTCCGATCAGAGTGCGATTGAGCGCCAGAGGCCGCGCCGGGTCGGCAATGGCGTCACCGATATGCACGGTCCACACCGCTCCCTCGGCGGCGGCGCTGGAGAGATGCGGACGGTCGAGCTTGAGCCGCACCACGTCGGCATCGCCGCTGCGGCTGAACTGATAGCTTTTGATGATGTGGCTCGGCTCGCTATCGAGAGCGCTCAAATCGATGGCGGCCTTGGTATCGAACACGATCCACAGCGTGTCGGCGCGCTGGAACACCGCGGCGCCGGCCACGGCGGCGAAGGGGAACGACAATTTGATGTCGGAGCCCTCTTCGCTGAGCTCCGCGGTAACGGCGCCGGCATCGTCGCCGCTCGCGGCAATGGGTTTCGTTGGGCTGGGCGCGGCGGACTTTTGCGCCGGCGGAATGAGCGCGGCAGCATCGGGCGCCGTCGCAGCGGTTTGTTTGTTGCTCGGCGACGACGCGCTCGCGGCGGCGAGAGGCGCTGCGACTGGCGCTGCCGCGGCCGGCGGC
>JBARER010000026.1:0-6295 GCA_049796395.1 Xanthobacteraceae bacterium | reverse complement strand
CGCCGAGCCTGCCCCGCCTATGCCGCCGCGCATGCCACGGCCGGCTCCGCCCAAAGCGCGTCCTGAGGCAAAGCCGGCCCAGCCGGCTTCCGGCAAGGCCGCCGCTTATGACAGTCTCGAACAGGAGATGGCGAGTTTGCTCGGCCGTCCGCCCAAGACCTGATGCTCGCAACACGAGGCCGCCGCGTCCGGTTCACAACGGTAGCGGCCTCTGTAGCGGCACTTCTGTTTTCGGCGACGCCGCTCGCCGCGCAGGATATCAGCATTAACTTCGGCCAGAACGCCGCCGCCGGCGGTGGCGGCCTGAACGAGCGCATCATCCAGTTGGTTGCGCTGATGACGGTGCTGTCGCTCGCTCCGTCGATCCTGGTGATGATGACTTCGTTCACCCGCATCGTCGTGGTGCTGTCGCTTTTACGCACCGCCCTCGGCACCGCGACGGCGCCGCCGAATTCGGTGGTCATCTCGCTCGCCTTGTTCCTCACCGCCTTCGTGATGGGACCGGTGTTCACCAATGTCTACGATACCGGGGTAAAGCCCCTGGTCGACAATCAGATCACCGTCGATCAGGCGTTCGAGCGCGGCTCGGTGCCGCTGCGCGCATTTATGGAGAAAAACGTCCGCGAAAAGGATTTGCAGCTGTTCCAGAGCCTGTCGGGCGACAAGCCGCCGGACACGCCGCAAGACCTGTCGATGCGCATTCTGGTTCCGGCCTTCATGATTTCCGAGCTCAAGCGGGCGTTCGAGATCGGCTTTCTCCTGTTCCTGCCGTTCCTGATCATCGATCTCGTCGTTGCCTCGGTGCTGATGTCCATGGGCATGATGATGCTGCCGCCGGTCGTGGTGTCGCTGCCGTTCAAGCTGATCTTTTTCGTCCTGGTCGACGGCTGGACCTTGGTCGCCGGCTCGCTGATCCAAAGCTATGGCAGCTGACGGCTCGTCTCGCCGGGTCCCTTGGGCCACCGGAGCATGATCCGGAAAAAGCCTGCCCTGGGACTTGATCCGAGGGTGGATACCGGTTTTCCGAAAAGATCATGCTCCGTCGATCAATTCCAGGCGTTCCGGCGCACCTTTGTCATTAACTTGAATCAAAGCGGCAATATCCGCCCGCGTTATTGACTCCGCCTTCGCGCAAGGCGCAAGCATGTGCGCGGAATAGTTGCACTGCTCCGGGGTTGTAGGCTCCTACGGCGACGCAGTTGGCTGCGCTTTTGGCGCAACAGGGGGAGTGGAATGCAAGAGGCTTACCGCCGGGATTTGAGCCATCTTACCTGGGATCAGCTTTATGCCCGCCAGGTTCAGCGCAGCATTCTCGCCGCCGATTGGATGGACGCGCTGAAGTTGAAAGTCGGCGACCAGGTCTTGGACGTCGGGCCGGGCCCCGGTTTCGTCAGCCTGCTCATGGCCGGGCGGGTCGGTTCCGAAGGCATCGTCTATGCCGTCGATCCCGCTGCCGAGGCGCTGGCCTATTTGGCGCGGCTGCAAAGCGAGCGCGGCATCCGCAATATCCGGACGTTCGCCGCCGACGCCGCGACCGTCGATCTGCCCGGCGTCACGGTCGATGCCGCGCTGATCGCGATGGTGCTGCACCACACCGACGACCCGGCCGGCATCCTGCGCAATGTCGCGCGGCTGACCAAGCCGGAGGGACTGACGGTGATCGCCGATTTCCATCCCGATGGTCCGTGCGAGCACGGGCCGCCGCGCCAGCATCGCCTAGCGCCCCCGCAGGTGCAGGCGTGGTGCGAGGCCGCCGGCTGGTCGGTGTGCGCAGAGCGCCGGCAAGGCGCCGAACACTATATGGTGCTGGCGCAGCGCACTGCCTAAATAGCCAAAAGTGCTATCGCGCCTTCCTCATGGAGAGCATGCCGATGATTCTCGTGGTTGTGATCGTGGTCTGCGTCCTCATCTACTATTTCGCCCGCACCTCGAGCGGCCAAGACCCCTGGGCGGCGCCGTGGAGCGACACCAACCGCCCGGCGCTGCAAATCCTCAACGAGCGTTACGCCAAGGGCGAAATCCAGAAAGAGGAATACGAGGAGCGCAAGGCAACGCTGTTGGCCGGCGGCCCGCCGCGGCGCTGAGCCGTCTCGTCCGCGCGGATATTTAGCAGTCCATCACATGGACGGCGTCGGGCGCGATCGCCGCGATCACGGCATTGCCCAGGCGAACCGACAAGGCGCGCGCCTGCGGCGCCAGCAACGCTCAGCCTGCCGGTTTTTCTTTCGCGATGCTCGATTTGACCCCGGCTCCGGCTTCGTACCAGGCGCGGCTGGCGTTCACGATCTTCACCACCGACAGCATCACCGGGACCTCGATCAGCACCCCGACAACCGTTGCCAGCGCCGCCCCCGAGTTGAAGCCGAAAAGACTGATCGCGGCGGCCACGGCCAGCTCGAAGAAATTGCTGGCGCCGATGAGCGCCGACGGCGCGGCGACGCAATGCGCCTCGCCGGCTGCGCGATTAAGCAGATAGGCAAGCCCCGAATTAAAATAAACTTGGATCAGGATCGGCACCGCCAGCATGACGATGATCAGCGGCTGCGCCAGTATTTGCTCGCCTTGGAAGCCGAATAGCAGCACGAGGGTCGCGAGTAATGCGATCAGCGAAAGCGGTTGCAGCGTCGACAGGAGCCGCGACAGCGCCGCGCCGCCGCCGCGCGCCATCACGCCGCGGCGAACGATCTGCGCAATGATGACCGGCACGACGATGTAAAGGACGACCGACAGCAGCAGGGTCTCCCACGGAACGGTAATCGCCGACAAGCCGAGCAGAAGTCCTACGATCGGCGCAAAGGCAAACACCATGATCACATCGTTGAGCGCGACCTGGCTCAGCGTGAAATGCGGCTCGCCATCCGAGAGATTGCTCCAGACAAATACCATCGCGGTGCACGGCGCCGCCGCGAGCAGGATGAGGCCGGCGATATAGCTGTTGATCTGGTCGGCCGGGAGATAAGGCCTGAACAGCCAGCCGATGAACAGCCAGCCCAGGAACGCCATGGAGAAAGGCTTTACCGCCCAATTGACGAACAGCGTGACGCCGATGCCCCGCCAATGCTCCTTGACCCGCGACAAGGCCGCGAAATCGATCTTCGCCAGCATCGGGATAATCATCAGCCAGATCAGCACCGCCACCGGCAAATTCACTCTGGCTATCTCGGCCGACCCTATTTCGTGGAAGGTGTCGGCGAAGAAGTGCCCGAGCGCGATGCCGATCACGATGCAAAGAGCGACCCAAACCGTGAGGTAACGTTCGAATGTGGACATGATCAGCCTCGGTCGTCCTGCGTGAGCCCGGTCATTGGCGCGATCGGGAAAGCCGGCCGCTCGGCCGCGGCCGCGTCGCAAGAACAGCAGTCGCGTCGCCCGTACGGAACGGCGCCGCGCCGTTTATTCGGCCGCCGTGGCGGGCGCGCCTTCCGCGAGTTTCGTTTTGCCGATTTCTTCCAGCCGCCGCTGCAGACTGAGCTGGTCGAGCCTGTCGAGCGGCAGGCTGACGAAAATGTTGATGCGATTGGTCAGCATGCGCAGCGCATCCGCGAACGCGTAGCGTATTTCCGCTTCGGTCCCCGTCGCCGCCGCCGGATCGGGCACGCCCCAATGCGCCGTCATCGGTTGCCCCGGCCAGACCGGGCATGCTTCAGCCGCGGTGTTGTCGCAAACCGTGAACACGAAATCGAGCTTCGGCGCCTCCGGGCCGGTGAATTCCAGCCAACTTTTCGACCGCAGCCCGGTCACCTCGTAATGCAGCTTACGCAGGAGGTCGAGCGCATAAGGATGCACTTCCCCTTTGGGTTGGCTGCCGGCCGAGAAAGCCTTGAATTTCCCCTGCCCGGCGCGATTGAGGATCACCTCGGCCATGATCGAACGCGCCGAATTGCCGGTGCATAGAAACAGCACGTTGAGGGGTTTCAATTTTGCAATGATAGCCACGACGTCATCCGCCTTTTCGCTTCGCCCATCGGCCGCATTGATCGGTCGGCACAGTGCCTTACGGCGTTGAATAACCGCAGGCGGCCGGCGCGGCCGCGGCTTCGGGCACGCAGCATGATTTCGCATCGGCGACGCGCGCCTCGCGCTCGCCGCTGCCGTCGCCATAGTCGGTGCTCTCCCCGGTGGTAAAGAACGTTTCCCAGGAAATGCCGGCCGGATCGTCGATCCACGATTTCTCCGACTGCGCGTAGCAGCAGTTCGTCTGCCCCTGCTCGCTCACCGCGCCGCCCGCCTCGTGCAGCCGCGCATAGACTTCCTTCAGCTCGTCGCGGTTCTCGACCTGGATGCCCAGATGATCGAGGCCGGCTTGTCGGCCGCGCGTCGAAATGGCCAAATTCACCCGCGGATCGTCGAGCATCCACTTGGCGTAATCGCTCTTGGTGACGGAAGGCCGTGCCGCAAACAGCGCCGAGTAGAAGCCGATCGATCGCTGCAGATCGTCGACGGCGACATGGACGTGCAGGCGTTTCATAGCGGGCTCCTTCAGGTAGTAATTTTGACGCGTTTGCCGCGCGCAGGCTCGCAAACGGCCGCGGGCGCGCATGATTCCGCCGCGCCGCCGCAGCAATTCTCGGTGAGGAAAGCGATCAGACCGTTCATCGTTTCGAACCGCGCCGCATAGATCATCGAGCGGCCGTCGCGGCGCACGGTGACAAGGCCCGCGTCGCGCAGCCGGTCGAAGTGAAAGGTCAGCGTGTTGGGCGCGAGCTTAAGCTTTTGCGCGACGCTGCCGGCCGGCAAGCCTTCCGGCCCGGCCTCGACCAACAGACGGAATACATCCAGACGGTTATCCTGGGCGAGTGCGGCCAAGGCCGCCACGACATCGGGCTTTTTCATATTTCAATAATTATTGAAATAATGTGCCGGCGTCAATATTTATTTCGATAATCATCGAAATATATTTTGGGCGCTTATCCCGCCAACCGTAGCGGCAGCCCAATGCGCGGCGTCACCCCGCGCGGCGGCGCAGCCGCCGCTGCGCCCAATAGCCGATGACGACGAGCGCACCGGCCGTTGCCAGCCAGAAGCGGGAATAAAGCGTCATTTGCGCCGGCGCCGACAGCGCGCTGCCGAAAGCGGCTTGCCACTTCGCCCAGTGATGGACGACGATCAAAGCGTTCAACCCCTGCAGCAGGCAGAACACGGCAAAGAGATAAAACAGCAGCACCAGAATCCAGCCGAACACGCGATATTGCCTGGCTTGCTCGGCAAGGCCGGCCCAAGGGGTTGTAGCGGCGGAAGCGGAGGAAGCGGTGGACGCGGCGGCACCGCTGGAGTTTGTGGTGTCGACGGCGACCGGCAGCACGCCGATGCGCGCCCGCGCGGTGAGAAACGCCGCCGCGGCCAAAGCAATCGCCGCAACCAGACCGACAATGACGATTGCAGTCAGCGCATCCATGCTGCGTCCCCCTCGCCGCGCCCTGCCCGAGCGACGATGTCCTCGGGCGGCAGCACATTATAGCCATGACCGCGACGTCTGAATAACCGCGACGTCTGAATAGCCGCGACTACACCATGCGTCTTTGGCTTCTCACCTTTACCCAAAGGAGAGACGAATTTCTTCCCCTCATTCCCGCGCAAGTGGGAATCCAGACTGGGTCCCCGCTTACGCGGGGACGAGCGGGAAATTAGTCCGTTTCGTCGTCACTAATAACTTGACATTGGTCCCTGATATAGATACCCTCCGAAGAATCAAATCTCGCCCCAGGAAGGACACCTCCGGGTGACGCCGGTGGGAGGGGGCGAGTACGGTTCCCGCGGGTGGGATTGTCACCCCGCTCTCGGGCGGCTCTGGGCCAAAACGCCCGGCCGGCACTACGACCGGTCTGCGGGGTAAAACCCGCTGCACTGGGGCGGCAGGGGACGGATAACGCCCGTTCCTCCGTAGTCCCGTCCCCAGGAAGCGCGTGAACTGGAGCTGAGCGGTGGCGTTCGGTCGCTGCCGCAAGTGCCGTAGTGGAACGCCGGCAGGCGAGCGCGCCCGAAGCGGAAAGGGCGGCGCAAGCCGCCCTATCCGTGGCGCGCCCTGTGCGCCGCTTGCGTACGGGTCGTGGAATACCGCGTCTGCCGGCGATCCACTTCCTTCTTTTATTTTTTGTAGGGTGGGTAGAGCGAAGCGAAACCCACCGAGACCGTACCCGGATTACGCTCCGCTCAATCCGGGCTACGCCTTACCTTCGTCATTGCCGGGCTGATCCGGCAATCCACGCGGCGAAGGGGCTAAAACAAAAGTTCGGGTTGGCTGAGATCGCTTCATCTCAGCATGGACCGCCGGATCAAGTCCGGCGGTGACGAGGAG